>JACKAM010000001.1:1896483-2244725 GCA_020635075.1 Pseudobdellovibrionaceae bacterium
TCGGCAAAGAAAATAGTCGAGTTGGGATTCTCCACAATGGACATGAACTTTTGCATGTTGCCAGTACCAGAACTGACCGAGGCGTTCTTGCCAATCTCGGCAATCAAATCAATCAATTCATCGTCTGTGATGCCGGGGTCGGCCTCCCGCCACTGGTAGGAGCAGCCTGAAAGGAAGAGCGCCAGCACCAGACTGACTATTGTAATTGTGTGTGCGGTGATGGTTTTCACGGCTCTTCCTCAATATTCGACAATTAATAGCTAAAGAAAAACTGATTTAATGGCGGCAATCCAGGGAAGCCCTGAACGCAGGGAACATTGTTCACCGATTCAACCACCACATCACCGATGAATCCATAAGGGTAAGAGAACCCTTCGGCATCGATGAGGTTGGGTTGCACGTCGTCCACAATTCCATAGATAATACGCATATGAAGAATAGTGCCATCTCCATGATGAGCATCAATTCCCAAATTCTGGAACATACCACTTCCGCCATCCCACTGTCCGGCCTGGTAGGTCGTCAAGGTGTAGCCTCCAATCGGCATCGGACAATACTGGTCCGAGCTATTGACGAACATCACTCCTGTCGCTGAAACCGGGCCATTATAGCCCCAAGAGCCTCCAGTGGTTCCTGCAGAGCCGACCAGGTTCATACCGATCTGCATGCGGTAGGCTGAGCTACTGGTTCCGCCATTAAATCCCAGAGCGGCTCCCAACAAGGTTCCATCTATATTACAGTTGGGGCAGTTAGGGTCATAGCGGTTAGCACCAGGGGTGGCCGCAGACTTCTTGCCGTCTTTCTTTCCACAAGCTGTGGTCATCATCGCCATGGAGACCATCAGTGCGGCAAACAAAGACCACACAAAAATCACTCGGTAATTTACTGCTGACGTTTTCATATCACTAACCCTCAAAAATTCGCCAGAATATCCTCAGTCTGGCCGTTAAACGCTTCCTTCAAACTCATTCCCGAAAAGGTTCCTAACTTCTGATAACCACTGTCAGGGTTGATGGCCCGAGTGGTGTCCACAGCACGGTCGGTCTTCCAGGCGCGGCAATCATATGGTCCAAGAGAGACAAACCAGCAACGAGTGGGCGGATGAGGGGCGTAGGTGAAACCGAAGTTCTTAAACCACACTGAGCCACCGACTTTGTCATCGGGCCCAGCTCCATCACCTAGATCGATCCACTCGTCGATCACAAGCACAATGCCACCCAGGAAGTCCTCAAAAAACCCGTGGTAAGCATATTTGCCACTTTTGTGAAACCACACGTTGTACTTCACCTCTTTGTCACTTGATCCCGAAGTGAAGTAACCGGTTTCCTGGTAACCATTGTCCACATAACTAATAGTCACATGGCCACCGTAGCCGTTACCGTATTTCTCCAAGTTCACATTGACCCTAATATCTGTGGGATTGTTCATGGGACGGCCGGTGTAATCCGACATCCGGGACAAGCTCACAATATTAAGTGCAGCTGTTCCACCAAACTCCCAGTTGTCGCCTGGGCCTTCACCAGGTCCTGTTCCCGGTGGGACATAGGGACCCTGTGGAACTTCCACAATTGGAGCTTCCGGTGGAGGCTCCGTCTTCTTTTTCTTTTCCTTCGCACAACCAGCCAGTACCACCAGGCTGGTCAATGCGATCAGAATGTTCTTCCAGTGCTTCATACTTCTACCCTCGTTAAGTAGACCTTTCCTTAATTGGTCTTTTCTACCCGCTGGTAGTGCCAAGCCTGTGCCCGATTTCCTCAAAATGAGACAAGTCACTGAAATGACTCAATTTTAGACTCGTATTGTGGATCCATTGGCCACTTTGTAGAAGTGTCAAACCCCCACTGTAAAGCCAATTATTGTCAGTTTTTCGATTACCGCATAGATACCAATAACTTAGACCTATTCTCACCTGCCAAAAGGAGATCTGCACTTCCTCAACATGGCTCCTAAGATTTGGAATTTTTTAAGAAAATCTGGAGCCTCGACTAAAGTTCCGCAGACTTCTGCCGACAGGTCTTTTGAGGGAGTGTCGAAATGATAAGAGTGAATACTGTGAACCTGCTCGCCGCCAGCGCCGTTGTTTTTTTCGTAGTTAGGGTGCTAATTGGGGTGATGAGCTAGTCCCACCAACCAAATCTTATGATACCCACCCTTGGAAGTCCTCAAAGGGTGATAGCCTGTTGCCCTGACTTGGCCTTTTTCTTCAAATCCTGTGCAGACCAGCCCCCCACCTCAGATAGAGGTTGGATTCGAGCCTTCATATAGTAGTGTTTGAGAATCTGCTGATAACTAAGACCCCGGTTAGCCAAGGTTCGAGCCCCCCATTGACACATTCCCACACCGTGACCAAATCCACGGCCATGAATAGTCAAATCCTCTGCACCCCAGTGAAGCTGAAAATTGGTGCTTTTGATCCGGGAAAAACCCAGCACCCGCCGCAGATCCTGAGCTGAAAGTATCGCCTCCCCGCGATTAAACAAAACCCGCAAGTTTCCGACTCGCCGAGATGGGCTGCGGTCGATAACCTCAAGACTCATAAATGGATCATCAGTCGGCCAGGAAAGATAGCGCCCCAACCTTTCGCCCAATTCCTTGCGCTTGATCTTAAATGTCCACAGGCCATGGGGACTCAATGGGCAACTGGGGTCCTTGACCGTTCCCATTTTCGCGCCCGTCCCCCACACTCGACCTGGCTCCTCCGTCTGTCCCCCGCAGTCGCTATGATAGTACGCTCGGACGATCTCCCCTTGCGCATCGACCAACACCTGGTCCTTGGTTTCGCGAATCACCTGGGATATGGTTCCCCTGTGATGGGGGTTGGTTATCACATCATTCATCATGGAATAGACCTGATCAAAAACTGACGCCTCCAGATGAAAGTGCTCGCCTTGTTTTTCATTCATCAGGCTATACATATAGGAGCGACTGGCAACCACCTGAGCCTTAAGTGCCTCAAGAGGCCAGGACGCCGGCATTTCCGAGGGCAAGACTCCAGACAGGTAGCTTTCAACATCCAACTCAGTGATCACATCAATGCGCCCATCCTCGCGTGGAAAAAGTTTGAGGTGGCGGGGTACCGGCTCTAACCCCAAACGCATGACTTCTCCATGGACCTCCAGAGGTAAAGTCTGAGACTCCACAGTCTGTTTGGAATCACGATATTGAATTTTCCAAATGGGAATCCCGGACTTGGTCGGTTTGAAGCGAATACGTATGGACTCCAACCGGGGCGCGACAGCCGCAACCGGGACAACTGATCTTTGAGAACCTAAAGAGCTCAACTTTAAGTCCATTGCCTGAATATCCACGGACTGGAGAGCGCGACGGAGTCGAACTCTAACGGGCTCAGCTTGAGCACCAGTGCCGAGCCCACCCGCAACGATCGCTATTGCCAATATTGAAAGAATCCATTCCTTCAAATCAGGACCTCCTCACTTATTCAACGAATCTTTAAAGGCCGTAAGAAAATCAAGTGGCAGAGGGAATATAATTGTCCGCGTCCCTTCTCCACTGATGTCATTCAAAGCCTGAAGGTAGGCTAACTGCAGAGCTGACGGCGACTCAGACAACTTTTTTGAAGCCTCAGCTAGGCGCTCTGAACGCTGCAATTCACCTTCAGCACTGATCACCTTTGCCCGGCGCTCTCGTTCAGCCTCAGCCTGACGAGCCATTGCCCGCTGCATTTCTTTAGGCAAGTCGATGTGCTTCATCTCCACAACCGTCACCTTAATTCCCCAGGGCTCAGTCGCTTTATCCAAAATCTCCTGAAGTGCATGATTGATCTGATCACGACTGGCGAGCAAATCGTCCATTTGGTACTGACCTAGAACCGATCGCAAAGTCGTCTGCGCCAGTTGACTGGTTGCAAAGTAATAATCTTCCACCTTGGTGATGGCTGCTTCGGGATCCATCACCCGGAAATAGATCACTGCATTGACTTTCATACTGACGTTATCGAGAGTTATCACGTCCTGAGGTTGGATGTCCATGGTGATGGTTCGGGTATCGACTCGAATCAATCGCTCCACTCCCGGAATCAAATAGATCAGTCCAGGGCCGCGAACGCCAATGGAGCGACCAAACCGCAATACCACGCCCCTTTCCCATTCCGGAAGGATTTTGATGATCGAGAAAATAACTATAACAATAAAGGCAATGAGAAATCCCATTTGCGGCGAAAACATGCTTTAGGTCTCCTTTTGTTTTTCCACTTCAACAGTCAAGCCCTTGTGATCCACCACTTTGAGGTGCTCACCGACCTGTACCTCTTCCTGGCAACGAAAGTGCCAGGTTTCCCCCGCCACCTCCAACTGGCCCTCCCGAGCATCCTGAGGGTCTATAACGACGGCTTTACCTTCAAGGCCAATCATGTCGTCAAAACTCCCCCGTTTTTGTACCTTACGCGTATTGAAAGCCATATAGGCAACCAAAAACATGATCGCCCCAAGCCCAATGGAGGTGGGAGCAATCAAGGCTATCGGAAGCTCTACTCCAGTGCGAGCCGGATCAAATAACATTAGACTGCCAACCACAAAACAAATCACACCACCAATGCCCAATACGCCAAATCCGGCCACAAAGGCTTCGGCAATCATCAGAACGACCCCCAACAACAAAAGAAGAAGTCCTCCCCATGTTACATCCAAGCGATGCAAGCTCACCAGACTGATGATCAGACCGGCCGCCCCAATCACACCCGGAACCAACAAACCAGGATGAGTGATCTCGTAGTAAAGCAGGGCCAGACTTCCCATAAACATCATGTAAGCGGTTTGCGGATCGGTCAAAAAGGCCACCAGTCGATGGCGAAGATCCGGCTCCCAGATTTCCAGAGGGCCGACCACTACAGGGGACTCAACCGGCTGATCTTTGATTTGGGTTTTTCGCCCATGAGCAAAGGTCAGAAATTCCTGCTTCTGACGGCCAACAAAATCAATAGCTCCAAGCTTTAGCGCATCTCTGGCACTGACAGCCTTGGCTTCGAGGATAATGTCCTGACCAAACTTTTCACTCCGTTTTCTCAATTTGGTGAGACCTTCCAACCAGCTGCGAGTGTCGTTGAGAAGTTTCTTGCGCAAATCCTCTGGAATCTCCTGGCCGGTTGAGGCAATCGGAGTTGCCGCCCCAATGTTAGTGGCCTCCACGGCCCCACTGACGTGACAGGCCTGAAGAATGATCGCTCCCGCACTTCCTGCGTGACCACCACTGGGATGCACAAGACAGAGGACCGGAATTGGCGAGTTCAGAATCTCCTCAACAATGAGACGAGTGGATTGGAGACTCCCACCGGGAGTATTAATGAGTGCGAGCAAAGAGGAGCATTTGTTGTCCTGAGCACGGGCGAGTCCCCGCTGAAACAAATCCAAAGTCGCCGGTCCAATGGCTCCGACCACCTCTATTTGCAAAGTACAGGTTCCAGGTTCAAGTGACTCTTCACCAAGACTCACCTGAACCGTAAACAGCAAGGGAAAAAAAATGCTCAAAAGCAATCGCCCCAAGTCCCTCACTTGAGCAGCTCCTTCATGTGCTCCCACGCCTCTTTTTTCTTTTTCGCCACCTCTCGACCACTCCCCAACATATCTGCCAATCCGTAGGTCAGCTTCCAATTGACGCCACCAAACACCTGGGTCTGGCCCAGCTTCAAGCTCCCAACTCCGAGCTGCTCCGCCCACTGCCGCCCAAACACCAGACCCTTTTTCACCGTGATTTGCGAAACCAAGTCTGTCAGCTCCTCTTCACTGCCTTCACCACGCAAATAAACGACCGAAGACACCTTGAGGGCCTGACGAATTCGCTCCCACAATTCACTCAATTGAATCGACATGGGTTCCGGCACAAAGAGAACAAATTGTCCTTCCGGATCACCTTCCCAACTCCAACGACTCGGTGTTTGAGGACTAGATCCCTGAGTCAATGAAAGGCTTTCAGGAAGGAGTAGATCTCGCACTCCCAACACCTGATAGAGATATAACATTTCTGGAGAGATCCCTTGCGGTGACAACATAGCCCTACCTTAGTGAAGTCTAGTCGTGAGGTCACCGGTTGTCTTATCGCGTAATCACTCCAGGACCCGGCAAAATTTTCTTCGGTCTGAAGACTAAATTAGCAGTTATTTCCAGAGCTTGCCTTAAGCAAACAGATGGGACTCCGATAGCGCCTATGTAAGGTTAATCACCTAGCGAGGAGGAAACGCATGGACGCGTTCAAGAAAGTTAAGGAAGAAGAGACTCCTTCAACTGAACCCCAGATTGTGGCCGAGTTCCACATTATCGATAGACCGAATCACCGCGAGGAATTTCTTGAGGACTACCACCACTGCTGCCTGTGCGGTAGTGAGCTCGTATTCACTCACAATACGAACTTCATTACCTTGGAAGTCAAAGAAGAGGCCTTTTGCACAGCATGTAACATTCGCACCAAGCAAGATGACCATCGTCTTCATTAGTGGCCACCAAAAAAAGGGAGGCTGACGCCTCCCTTGTGCTTCCCCCATTTTGGTTTACCCAAGAACCATTTGGACGCTAAGGGACAATATTTACTTTTCTGAGGGCTCGTTGCCGTTGGACTCTTTCGGCTCCCGAGGCTCATTTGGTTCCTCAGGTTTTTCCTCGCCGCCGCCTTCTTCGCCCCCATTGTTCTTACATTCTTCAAGCATTTCCTGAAGCTCACGTTTAAAGTTCTGCTCCCACTCTTCAATTTGCCGCCAAAAACCCTCGCCCTCTTCTTCCAGGGCCTGCAGTCGGCGCTTGGCCTCTTCCTCAGTAATCTCCTGGGCCTCAAGAAGCTCGAAGATCTCTCGGCGCTCCTGTTCTCGCAAATGTTTGAATTCCTGGATAGCCTCTTCCAATTCCCTTTGGAAGTGGTGAATCATCTCTTTAGCCTCTGCCTCGCAGGGGCTTAGCCCTTCACCTGGCTCACGGCAGCCTGGCTCTTCACCTTCTTCCCTGCCATTCTCACCCTCTTCCTTACACTCGCAGCGACCTTCCTCATTCCCATCAAGAACATTGCTGCGGGCATCATTGCTAAATGAGAACCCGTTTAGCCCACTACTATCTTTTGCAAACCCGACCCCATTTTTTAAGACATCCTCACAACCGGTCCCCAATACCAGAAGTGCCAGGATAATAAAGATTCTCGTCATCTCAGACTCCTTTGTTTGCTTTCACCACCACGTCCCGCACTATTAGAATCTCAAAAGAGCAGACAATCTCCCACTGACATTATCCGACACAAAACTGCGTATGCGGTCGTTCTCGGTCGTTCCACAAAATCCTTTCCTCAGTGGCTGAGTTTGACTGCCCGTACACCCCGTAAATTCTCACGCGCCTTTCGGCCGCAGGCGCGTCTTCGGACTGCGTCACCGTCGCTGCCGCAGTTCGGATACGCCCATGCGCGACGGCAGAGGATTCGAATTCACGGGGTGTACGGGCAGTCAAACTCAGCCACGACGAAAGGCAACCACTGGTTTTGTGGAATACGATAAAACTAATTAGGGTGAAAGCTAGGGGAAGAAACAGGCGTCTTGTCGCTCAGCGAGAACTCGCCGCTCGCTTCCGCGCACTAGGATCGTAAGCTCTACCGGCTTTTGCTTCAGGCGGTCGTGATAGATATTGAGCTCATAGTTGAAAGAATCGACGAGCAGCTTCAGCCAATCCAACTTGTCCTCAAACACACTCGGCTCAGCTGGCTCAAACTCGACAATATGGGGTCCATTGCCCTCAACTTCCTCAATGATGGTTTCAACAAAAGGATTGCCATTCTCTTCCAGTACATTGACCTGAACATTCAGCAAGGCTCCGCCTTGAATCGGCTCTTCCAATTCACGAAACATACAGGTCCCCAACAAGTGAGGACGAGGTTCCTCGTTGGTGGGCACTTTTTCCTCAGCGCGGTACAGATCGCCACCAAAGACGACCACAGACTCATAGAGAAAAATCACATCCTTACTGTCGATGTTCTGGGGATTTTCCTCACGGCAGTTGTCGGAGTATGAAAGATTTCCCTCACTGTGAACCCGAATTATGGACTTCACATGAGTCGGGGTACCATCTTTCAGAAAGCACGTTTGGGAAGGATCTTGCTGCACCAGCAAGCCTGGGTCCAGTTTGCCGTCATAGCCCGAGCCGTGGCCTGAGGCCCCTTCCATTTGCTTTGCTGATGACTGGAAATTCTTGAACCGCAGCTTTGAATTGGTGCAGTTTTGGAATAAGCCCAAAGTAAGACTGAGAAACGCAATGGTACCTATGAGATACTTTGAATTCCTTTTCACGCCTAGCCTCACTTTTCTAGCCTCTCAGTTATCATTCTACCCAATACGGGGAGAAATCTCGACTGATATTACCCGACAGGTGAACTCCCAAATGAAAATACTCGGCCCCAGGGGTTGTTAGGGGCCGAATACCGAGCGATTAGTACGAAAATGCAGCGGAAAACGGGAGTTAACCTATCTGCCACTTACAGTATCTCTAATTTGACAACGGAAAAGAACTGACATTATCCGATAGAAAGGGGAAATCTCATCTCAACCTGAAACAAGTCAACCTGCCTGCGCGTGGGGTTCAACAATTTTATAGGAGGTGTTTCGTCCTGATCCTGCTCGTAACACCAGATTTTGATCCATACAGGAGTTAATGAAGGCATTGAAGGAGGTCCGCGAGAATCCCAGGGCCTTACATGCCTGTTTGGCAGTAAAGTCGGACTTCCCCAGCTGTTCTCGAACATGCATGAGTTGCATGAGTTCCTTGTTATACTCAGAGGACAGCTCCTCACCGATCCGCAGACCTAACCCCTCACCAATGACTAAGGAGTAAGCCCCATCGGTTTCCTCAATAGTCAAATCCAGGTGGGCCTTTTTCAACCAAGCACGAAGTCTTTTGATGAGCTGATAAATGCGGTCGGGCGAGGTCACCGGATCGAAGTAATCCTGGGGAAAAAGACTGGAAAACAGTCCACCCAAACGAATCGGTCTATATTGATCACGAGACAGGAAGTATATCCCACGATGGAGATTCTTTCCCTTGGGAAGTTGAGCCTTTTTTCCTTCAATCTGAGCACCCATAAGGTCAAAAACGATAAGGGGATCAGCACCCTGATCGCGGGTGAAAACATAGTCGTGGGGGGGGACAAAAAATCCCTCGGTTGCTGAAAGGATTCTCTCTCGGTAGGATCGATAGGGGGTACCAAAGTAAAGGTGGGCCGCCAAATCCGAGTCTTGCGTTATACCGGCTTCGTGAAGGTCGCACTCGCGCAAGGTTTCCCAGTGATGAACCCTTAACGCCTCCTCCCGCAATCGTCGCAAGTTTCTCAGTGCTGGCGCTGAAGAATCTCCCTGCAAAACCGGAAGCAACATCTGGAGCTTAAACACATAGAACTGACTGAGATTGCCCCCTTGAGAGAGATTGGATTCTGAACGTTTAAGGAGGTTCAAAGCCTCGGCAAACTTTTTCTGCTCCAACATCAATTGGGCATTCAACTCCAGACAATTACCATGGAGAAGAGAAAGTTTGCGCTCCTCTGTCTCCCTGAGCAAATCAGCAAGTAAGGATTCAGCCTCCCCCGTTGCTGAGGAATTAATCAAGGCCGCTGCCAAGTTCACCCGGCCAACGAGGCGCTGATAGTCTTCCAGTTTTGGAAATTGACAGTAGGTCCGCAGCAATGGCGCGGCTTGAGCGTATTCCCAGCGGGAAAAGTGCATAAAACTCTGAAACAACAGAACCTGGGGCACATCCTCCGGCCGAATTGTGGATAGAATGTTTTCAGCCTCTTTAGTAACTCCCAAATAGGAAAGACCAACTGCGTATTCCGCCAACTCGTTTGGATTAGCCGACGACTTGAGTCCGGCTGCCGGGCGAACCAATGGCTTTAAGATTCGCACTGTCAAATCAGGCAAATTGTTTCGTCTCGCCAGGTTGGCCAAGGGTAACCGGTGCTCATGAGGAATGGATTTTAGGCTGAGCTTCTTCAAGCTCCGCCTAACCTCCAACCCCTTACCCTGGCGGTTCTTATTCTCAAGCTGAGAAACCAGCCTTTTGTAGTCCATAGTCCTGTATCGGACCATCCACCTGGCGATCTAAAGAAAAATCCAATAACCTATGCAACCCCAAGCATTTACAGTCTGTTTTGCGCCGCGCCAATGAGAATAAATCTTCGCTGACAGCTGCCCGCTGCGCCTCTATAAATAGGGCTCCAGTTACCAATACCTAAGATCAAGTTTGGGAAGACAAAGGATGCGGATATGACTCCTCTTAAGATCGGTGTACCCCTCGAAACCAAAGAGGGCGAATGCCGGGTGGCGCTTACACCCGATACGGCCAAGAAACTGCAAAAGATGGGCTTCACACTGCAAATTGAAGCCGGTGCAGGGGCTAAGGCCGACTTTACAGACGAGGCTTATCGTAAAGTGGGAGTCACGGTGGTCGATGACTGCAAGACCCTGTGGGCCACATCTGATATCGTTATGAAAATCAATCCCCCTCAGCAGCACAGCCAGCTAGGGACTCATGAAATCGACTTGCTAAAGCCTGAAGGCCATTTGATCAGCATGATTTGGCCGGCGCAAAACAAAGACTTGGTGGATCGCCTGGCTGCAAAAAGGGCCACCGTCATCAGTATGGACTGCATCCCGCGCATCTCAAGAGCACAAAAGATGGACGTCTTAAGTTCCATGGCGAACATCGCTGGTTATCGGGCCGTCCTCGAAGCCGCCAATCTGTTCGGCCGCTTTTTCACAGGACAGATCACCGCCGCTGGTAAAGTCCCTCCCGCAAAAGTGATGGTCATCGGCGCTGGTGTGGCCGGCCTAGCGGCAATTGGAGCTGCTCGGGGACTTGGAGCCATCGTCCGCGCCTTCGACACCCGCCCGGAAGTGAAAGACCAGGTAAAAAGCATGGGGGCCGAGTTCCTTGAGTTGGATTTTGAAGAAGAAGGAGCGGGCACCGGCGGATACGCCAAGGTTATGAGTCCTGAGTTTATCAAAGCAGAAATGGAACTCTTTGCCCAACAGGCAAGAGAAGTGGATATCATTATCACCACGGCACTCATTCCCGGAAAACCGGCACCCCGCCTGATTACTGCCGAAACTGCAGGCCTAATGAAAGAAGGCTCAGTCATTGTGGATTTGGCTGCCGAACAAGGTGGCAACTGCGAGTTGACAGAAAAAGACAAAGTGGTGAGAAAAGGAGGCGTATCGATTGTTGGGTACTCCAACTTACCAAGCCGCCTTCCTTCCACCGCCAGCCAGTTATATGGCACCAATATGACCCACTTGTTGTCTGATATGACCAAAGGTGGGGAGTACAAGATCGACCTTGAAGACGAAGTGGTTCGCGGTGCACTCATTGTCCATAACGGCGAAGTCACCTGGCCACCGCCAAAACCTGCAGGCCCTCCGCCACAAGCAAAACCGGCTCCTGCCAAGGCGCCACCTCCGCCCCCAGTTGAGAAGCCAAAAGGAAAGGTTTCAGGATTGGACTTTGCCCTCATCGGTCTGGCCATAGCACTTTTTGTTATTGGCCGTGGAGCACCAAATGACTTTCTAGGCCACTTTAGCGTTTTTGTTCTCGCCTGTGTGGTGGGTTGGCAGGTTGTGTGGAACGTCACTCCCGCCCTGCACACACCTTTGATGAGTGTAACCAATGCGATTAGCGGAATCATTATTATTGGCGCTATCGTCCAACTCAAAGCAGACGTAACTGGTCTGGCCGCCATTTTGTCGCTGATTGCGGTTGTGATCTCATCGATAAATATTGCCGGTGGTTTTCTAGTCACCAAACGAATGCTTAAGATGTTTCAGAAGTAGTAGGAGAACTGACCATGACTCAAGGATTACTGACGGTTTCATATTTAGCGGCAAGTCTCCTCTTCATTTTGAGTTTAGGTGGGTTGTCTAACCAGGAATCAGCGCGCAAGGGGAATCTCTACGGAATCATTGGCATCACCCTGGCCATCGTCGTTACCTTACTAGGGGCCGGCAGTGGTATGGGTCTAGCCGCGACTCTCGGTGGAATTCTCATCGGATGTATCATCGGCGCCATTGTCGCGGCTCGCGTGGCCATGACTTCGATGCCAGAGCTGGTGGCCATCCTCCACAGTTTTGTGGGCCTGGCGGCTGTTTTGGTCGGCGCATCAAGTTACCTGGCGGGAGACGTGGACCAACTCTCAGGTGCAGCCAAAATCATTCACGAAATCGAAATCTTTGTTGGCGTGTTTATTGGTGGCATCACTTTTACTGGCTCCATCGTCGCCTTTGGAAAACTGCGCGGAAGCATTGGCAGCAAGCCCTTGCTATTTCCAGGGAGACACTTCGTTAACTTAAGTGCCGTGGTGGGTTCGGTTGTTTTGGGCCTGATGTTTTCCCAGGCCACGGGAACAGGTGAAGGTCTTCCTCCCTTGGTTATTATGACCCTTATTTCCTTCTTCCTTGGCTGGCACTTGGTGATGGCCATAGGAGGAGCGGATATGCCAGTAGTGGTCAGTATGCTCAACTCCTACTCGGGGTGGGCTGCTGCAGCCACGGGATTTATGTTGGCCAATGACTTATTGATTGTGACCGGCGCCTTGGTGGGCAGTTCTGGTGCCATTCTCAGCTACATCATGTGCAAAGCCATGAATCGCTCTATTTGGAATGTGATTTTTGGTGGATTTGGAGCGACACCGGCCAAACCTAAAAGTGCCGGTCAAGAGCAGCCAGCGGGGGAAGTTCATTCGATATCTGCTGAGGAAACCGCTGAGCTGATGATGAACGCTTCTAATATCATGATTATACCTGGATACGGAATGGCCGTCGCCCAGGCCCAACACCCGATCAAGGAAATCACTTCAATTTTGCGCAACAAAGGCGCCAACGTTCGCTTTGGCATTCACCCTGTTGCGGGTCGACTTCCGGGGCACATGAACGTCCTATTGGCCGAAGCCAACGTCCCCTATGACATTGTTTTCGAAATGGATGAGATCAACGAAGATTTCCCTGAGGTGGACGTGACTCTGGTGATTGGCGCCAATGACATCGTAAATCCAGGGGCACTGGACGATCCCGACAGCCCCATTTACGGTATGCCCGTTCTTGAGTGTTGGAAATCAAAAGACGTGATCGTCATGAAGCGCAGCATGGCTTCGGGCTATTCTGGCGTGGACAATCCCCTCTTTTATAAGGAAAACACCAAGATGCTTTTTGGTGATGCCAAACAGGGGGTCAGTAGCATCCTCACAACGATTCAATCGGGTGATCACTAAATCAAACACCGACAAGACGCTGAGGGTGTAAGCTTCAGCGCCTTTTCGCTACCACCTTAAGAGACAGAGTTTCTTTGCCCTCCGGAGAGATGGCCTTGATCGTCCCTTCATTTCCAGGCTGGAGAAGAATTTCCGACTTCGACTTGTATTTCGTCTTGTTCATCTCGAATTCCATCTCCACATCCAGATGAATGGCATCTTTGATATTGGGATGCTCCCTGTCACTGGCCATGATTTTGGTCTTAAATGTCCGATTAAGGTCTGTGGATGTCTGCACCAATTCAATTTGCTCCCCCTTGACCGATGTCATGGTGGGCGAGGTGATGAGTTTTCCATCGGCATAGAATCGAAGAAAAATTTCATAGTCTTGACTAGAGGCAAAGGCCAGACTCGAACAGGCAAGGCTCAAAACCAAAATGACCGACTTCATAATTTGACTCCCATCTAGGAAAAGTCAGTTTAACAACAGGAGCTGCTGACTGTCCAGGAAGCTAAAGTCCAGTTGAGGTCATCGATACTTTCTTAAGAATCATGTTATTGAGCCTGCCTTGGCCAGTATCCCCAACACTGCCCCTGCTCGGGCTTAATCGGAGCTGCACAAACAAAGTTCAGTAGCTCCTGATATTGGCCAGCAATGGTCTCCAGCCGCTCTCCCTGATCACTGATGATCTCTTTCCATCCGCCAAGGGTGTAGGCCTTCTTTTCGTCTTTGGCGAGCACCTGAAATTGCCCGGCCATTTCCTTCATCACACCGGTGGCGTAGGCATTCTGGCCACCCGCCCGATGAACCAAGACATCCAAGTCATCGGCCAGATTGCTCGACATCTGACGGGTGAGGAGCACTGAACTTCTGGCAAAGGCAAAGTCCTTGGCCCCACTTACTTTCTGATTTTGAAAGTGAATGAGTTTAAGACCAGGCCCTAACCCCATAATGAGGCCACAACTGAAATCCTGACCCCAGCTGGATGAGCTGAAACTAAGGCATAAAATGACTGCAATTCGACCAAGCATGAGCGGACTCCCGATCTCCAGCGATTCGCCTCAATTGGGAGCAATTTTTTAGCCAACTATTTTGGGCTTCAACATCGTTAGGATGGCTCCTGAGAATGCCTGATCGCCACAATTTGCTCGCTCGCCAAAATTCGTCAGACCACCTCAGGTTCGATGGAGGACCAACTACCGCGGTCGGTGAAACCTCAAGGTCAGTTGGAAGGCGGAGTACTCGCGAAAGGGATACCACTCCCCGCCAAATCTCAGAGTCATCCTTTGCCCGAGTGGAACATCCAGGCCCAATTGGGGAGACACTCCCAGCCCCGAATTGAAGTCTCTCTCTGGAGCACGGGACACCAAATAGGCCACACGAGCTCCCCAAAATAAAGCAGCTCTCTCATGGGCACGCTTGTGGAAGTCGATAAAGTAAGATTCCAGATGGTAGGTTTGATCCGGAGCTGTTTCAATCTCATTGGACAGGTAGCCAAAGGAAACCTCTCGTGGGCCCTTGCCACCGGTGAGGGAAAACCCCAGACCCGTTGATGGCCCCAGAGAAGTGGCGTAGCCTTTGGAGCCAATCAGGTTCATAGAGCCCTGAGACCAGGCCTTCAGCGAAAGCCCAAATATTAGAGTAAGTACTAGAATATACAAGGTATTTTTAACAACCTCTGCCATCGTCTTTCTCCCTGTTACATAGATAACACGGATCAGATGGGTAAGTTGTGCCAGATAAGTCTATATGGCCGCCAGGCTACTTAACAGAAAGAATCTCGTACTCATGAGAGGAGTCTTTGGTCTTCATCTCAAAGCTATCCCCCACTTCCCTATTGAGCAGAAGCTTGCCAATAGGGGATTCGGGCGAAATGGTCTGAATCACCTGTCCATTGAGCTCAAGGCGAATTCCACCCTGAGTAGGGATAAAAAAGAAAGTGCGCTTTTCATCCCCATCCATTTCCACTTCGACAATGGCCGAGCTTTGAATGGGTTTTTGATCGTTGAAAGACAAAATTGTCATCTTGCGAATGGTATCTATGGCACGAAGGAGAACTCCAGCCCTCTCCGCTTGAGCACCGGCAAGATAAGAGGCCTCCAAGCCTCGGGTATCATATTTGTTTTCCGCCTTGGATTCCTCATTGGTGGCCGCATCCTTAGCTTCCTTAGCTGAATCAAGGAGTGCATTCAAAAGCTTTTCCAAATACTCCACAACCATGTCGACAAGGACCTTTTTGTCCATAGACCAACCCCCGGACTTCTATTTTCCCAACTATTATTGAGAAAGCATAGTACTGAGTCAAAAATTGGTAGCACCGCATCCGGATCAGATTAGACTCCAAGTCATCTTGCCTAGCTGGACCTAAAGACCTAACCTTGGGTCAGCAGCTGAATTCACCCTTTTAACAGGATCCTAACCTATGCCCTTGATCGACATTACCGACGGCAACTTCCGTGAAACCTACACGAACAACGAAATCATCATCCTCGACTTTTGGGCTCCCTGGTGTGGTCCCTGCCAGGCATTCGCACCAATCTTTGAAGAAGTCTCGAAACAATATCCGGAAATCGTTTTTGGCAAGGTCAATACCGAGGAAGAACAAAAGTTGGCCCTACACTTTCAAATTCGCAGCATTCCCACAATTATGGTGATCCGCGATCAGCTGGAAGTCTTTTTCCAGCCAGGCCTCCTTCCGGAAGAGCAACTCATAGAACTGATTGCAGCAGTCAAAAATCTCGACATGGGCGAAGTACGCCGCAAGATCGAGGAAGAAGAAGCAAAAAACAATTAGGCTTTCGGACCGAGGGTCCGGAATTCACCTTAGCCGTGGAAATACCTGCCTGTATTGGTTAAAATCAAAGGGTAAATTCCAAACAATTTAGACAATAGTCCGGTTAAGGAGAGACAATGGAAACGGAAAAGGCCTGCATTAGTTGTGGAATGCCACTCAAAGAATCTTCACACTTTCCCCTCGGAGACAGCAGCAAGGAATATTGCGTTCATTGTGCCAATCAAGATGGATCTTTAAAAACCTTTGATGAGGCCTTGTCCGGAATGACTGATTTTATCGTTAATGAGGCTGGGGTCACAGAGTACGAGGCTCGCCGCAAGGCCTACTCCATTTTAACTCAGAATCCCGCCTGGAAGAATCATAAGAACTAATTCCTGAAGAAATCTCCCTCTGGCCATCAGTCCCACTTTGCCAGCTGATGGCCCCAATCAAACGTAGTAATATAGCAATGGGATCGTCGCTAGCAGGAAGAAGACGATCCAACTGGCAGCAATCGCCGTCTGCTTTTTCTTATCTTCCTTGCCATTACCACTATCTTCTTTGTCCCCACGTTTAAAGAGAAACAAACGCTTGGGTTTGCTGACCTTGGCCTGTCTCTGCTCGCGAGACATGGACAGCGAGCGATCGACGATGTTCTTCATTTCCTCAAACACGCGCTCTACATCCTGGTCACTCATGCCACCGTCGCCCAGTCGACGAAGAGTGGCCTCCATTCCTAGCTGTAGATTCTCCATGAGGAGATTGACTTCATGGCGACGGCGATTTTCAGAAATCTTCGCCTGTATCTCCCACTGCTCATCGATGCGCTTTTGTTCTGCTTTGCGGAGCTTATCCAACTCCACATCCATCTGTTCCCTGCGAAGCTCGTATTCCTGTTGGGCCTTGGCGAGAATTTCTTCCTCTCTTTCCTTAGCCTGAACGAAAATCTTTTTCGCTTCGTCACGGGCCTGATCCCTCTCCTGCAAGCTCTGCTTGAGAGCATTCTGCGCTTCGAGCTTTAATCTTTCCACATCTGCCAACTGAGCCTTTTTGAGGTTCTCCACCTCTTTCGCTGCGTGAGCATGCTGAGCCTGTAGCTCCTTCTGCTGGGCAAGGACAAACTCTGCTGCCTCGGCCCGAGCCTGCTCAAAGGCCTTGGCATTTCTCTCATCCTGTTCCTTAATGAGCGAATCCACCTGCTGTTTGGCCTGGGCCAAAAGGTTGTTGGCCTCCACCTGCGCCTTGGAGCGGACCTCGCCTACCAGTCGCTGCGACTGACCGATTAACTGGTTGGCTTCTTCCTGGGCCTTGGCCTTTATCTGATTGGCCTTCTCACGGGCAGCCTCGATCAGCTTTCCACCATCGGCCTCGCGCTCTTTAAGAACGCCTTCGGCTCTCCTATGAGCCTCACTATAAATAGTGGCCAGCTCATCTTCCGCCTCGGCCCGCATGGACAGAGCCTTTTGATGAGACTGCTCTTTGATTTTTTCCGCCTCCACATGGGCCTGCTCCTTAATGGCCTCGGCCTGGGCTGTGGCCTCAGTGACGATGCGCGAAGCCTCTTTGTTGCGCTCCTCTGCGGCCTTTACTTTTGCCTCTTGAATGGTCTTGGCCTCATAGTGCCTGGCCTCATCCACCGTCTTTTGCGCCTGAATTTTTGCCTCTTCAATGATGACCTGGGCCTTTTCATATTGTGCCTGCAAAATTTCTGAAGATTTGCTTTCAGCCTGTTTGATCAAAGCATCCACCTGGGTTTCTGCTTTAAGGCGAGCTTCGTTAAACAGGCTTTGCCCCTTCTCCTGAGCCTGGGCCTCAAGGGCAAAAGCCCTTTGCCGACCCTCTTCAACTATTTTTTCCGCACCTTCTCGAGCCTGAGCCAATAGAGCATCCGATTCGCCTTTGGCCTTTTCTACAACCTGACCGGCCTCTGCTACTGCCATATTGTGTCTCGCCAAGGCCTTTTCCTGGGCCGAACGTAGGATCTCATTCACTTGTTGATCGCTTTTCTGCCTTGCCGCCTGGACCTCTTCTTTAACAGCATTAAGCTGCTGATCGGCCTCCACCACAGCCTTGCGGCGAATTTCATCACCGGCGGCTTTGGCCTCATCCACCACGGTCTTTGCCTGTTCGTCCGCGTAGCTTTTGATTTCTAATGAGGCCGTCTGAGCCTTGCGTACCAAAGTATCAGATTCAGTTTGTGCCTCCTCACGAATTCCAGCCGCACGGTCCTGGGCATTGCGGACAATCTTCTCTGCCGACTCCTCGCTCGCGGAGATTAGCTGGGAAGACTTATCTCTGGCTTCAATAACCAGGGCCTGAGCTTCAATCTCCGCGTCCTTCCTAAGCTGAAGAACCTTTTGGTCAGCTTGGCTGAGTTTTTCGTTGGCCTGCTTTTCCGAGACTTCAAGAACCCCTGAGGCCTTTTGCTCGTACTCCATCAAAATCGCCTTGCCTTGATCCTGAGCCTGCTGGCGAATGGCTTCCACATCTTTATTCGCCTGAGTGATCATCCTCGTGCGATTGGTGTCACTGGTCTCTTTTGCCCGGCGCATGATCTCATCAGCTTTGCCTTTGGCGACTTCAAGAAGTTTATGAGCTGACTCCTCGGCCTGTTGCTCAGCCTTTTTGACAATCTCAACACGCAGACGCTCAAAGGCCTCCTTCATCTTTTTCTGATCTTCTTCGACCTTGGCGCGGTTCTTTTCCAATTCAATCTGCTGGTTTTCCAACTCCTGGCGGGCTTCGGCCGTCACTTTCTTGGCTTGGGCATGGGCGGAGTTTAAGACCTCACTGGCTTCTTTGAGTTCGGCCTGTTTTTTGATTTCAGCTTCGCCGAGGATCTTTTCGGCCTCATCACGAGCAGCGGCAAGAATTTCATCGGCCTTATCGTAAGCCGAGCTTTTGACCGCATCACAGTCTTTCTTGGCGTTATTGACGTTTTCCTGAATTTCCTTGATCCGTGTCTCTTCAAAGCTTTTAGCTCTCTCTGCAGCCTCAGCAATCATCTTGTCCGGACTCAAATCCTCATCAAAGCTTTGCACGAACAAATCAATTTGTAAGGCAAACTCGGCTTCACCAAGGGTGATCTTGTCACCGGGACAATAGTGATAGGGAACATCAGGTTGAATGGCCTTGCCATTGACCATGGTGCCACCTTCGGTTTTTTGATCGGTCAGCCAGATTTGATTTTTTACACAAGAGACGACCAGGTGGCGCTTATCCACACCCTTGCCCTTGATCGTCACTGGAAGTTTTGGCTGCGAGCCTATGGTGAACTTTTCAAGCGGCACAAAGGCAACGCGATTGTCCCCCTCTGCAGCTACTTTGACACGAAAGAGCTTCCCCGTCTTACTTTGAAGCGCCAGGTCCATTTATCCCCCTAAGATTTCCCCATGTCCCAGGATTTAATTGGCAAGACTCGTGCCGTCCCCAGGCTGACCTTGTTGATTATCGGAATAATCCTCTGACAACTGGATAAACAGAAAAAAATAATGATTAAACTTAATGCCCATTAGTCTGACTGATTTTGCTCCCTTACCCAGCCGCACGTCCCTGGCCAGAAAGCAGACAATGTCCAAGATTTCTTCGTTTCAATTGTGGACTAATCACGAAGAATCGATGACTTTCTTCAGGACCGTTTTCCATCTTGAGGCGACCAGTACCAACAATGGGGGAATCCCACTAGCCCGGAGCACTACTTCTGCATGAAATCCTATTCACCCTATGACAATGTCAGGGCTCAGAATTATCCCCACTTACTGGTCACCGTTGGCTTCAATGACTCCATGGTTCAATATTATGAGCCGACAAAATTGGTGGCCAGCCTGGGTGCCCACAAGACAGATCACAACAGCCTTCTGCTCAAAATCAATTTGGGAGCAGGACACGGCGGCAGCTCTGGTCGCCACGACCATCACCATGAGGCGGCCTATGAATTCGGCTTTGTGATTGACCGCCTTGCTGCCTCTTGATACAAGGCGGCATCAGAAGTCTAAAGCCCATCTGGTGCCGCTTTCTAGGTCTGTGGGCCGTTGATCAAATTGAGGGAGCCGAACATGTCATCTGATGAAATGCGTGAGCCAAACACCGAAGAGCTAGAGCAGGAAAAACAGAAGATCGAAGAGCTGATGAAGGCTTCGGATGAAATCGTCGACACGGTTGTTCACATGGCCCCCTTTGAACTCTGTAAGAAATTGGCGACTGTCGGTGTGCAAGAAACTTACAAAGAGGCCTTTCGCGCTTTGGTGGGAGATGATCAATACTCTCCTCAACCCATTGTTGAGCACTGGATCAAGGCCATTCCCAAAGAGAGTGGCCCACTGGAAAAGGTTTTTCTCGAAGCAGCTGCTGCCAAACTTTGGGACTTGTGGCTCGCCGATCGTCCCATGGATCGCGCACTTCACTTTTGGTACCAGTCTGGCTATCAAGACCAGGTGGATGAGGAAATGGACCGCTCCTTTCAGGCCTGGTCCAACCTGTGGAAAGAACTTCAGAAGCGGGGCTATCAAAGTCCGACGGACCTACCAGAGAAGTTGACCCTGGCCGAGCCCCCTGGCATGCACCTCATGCTCCAGGAATGGGTGGAGGATTTCCGCCGCCTGGCCAATGAGATGGAAAAGGACTGTCCCATTCAGGTTCAACACTAGACGTCCTGTTTCCGATTGAGACACTCACTTGGTTAAGATTAGCTTGTTCTCATATCGATTCTTCGGTGTGAGGACCAAAATCCCGATACCATTGGGTGGCAAACTTCCTCATACTTTCCAAACCGACTTCTCTACTTAGGACCCACCGACTGGCTTTTGCAGTTGGCCTTGGTGGTCTGGTATTGACAGCATTGGTGACTCGTTTTTCGGTGACAACTGAAGTAGAGATTCAGAACCAACATCTGAATATGGCGAAGGAAAGAACGGTTCATCAAGCCAAGCAAATCCTTTCCTTCCATGAACACGTTCTGCTCGGCCTCAGAGGGCTCTATGAGGCCTCAAAAAGCGTTGAGCGCCATGAGTTTGCCAAGTTCTACACCGGCACCATCAAGTCCCGACCCGAGGGAATCATTGGCTTAGGCTACATTGCCAACGTGACCTCATCCGATGTTAACGACTTCGTCAAGGAGACCCAGGCGGACAATAGTTCCTGGTTTCGCCTAAAATTTCCGTTGGACAAAGTCCAAGACCATTACTGGATCACCACTTACCATGAACCCTTTGATGAAAAGCTCATTGGCCTGGACGCTTCGACAATTGGTAAACTGCAGGAGGCCCTCGCCGGCTCACTGGCAAAAGACATCGCCTGCGTTTCTGATCCGATTCGCCTGCCTTCGGTGCAAAAGGATATGCAGTTTCTGGTAGTTCCCGTATGGTCCAAAACGGCCGCCGGGGACGCCGATTCCCGTGATCGGGTCATGGGCTGGGTCTACTCGGTGATCGATATCGAGGAGATGTTCAGCCAGGTTGGAGAACATCAAGACCGCATCATTTCAGCCCAGGTGAGTCTTGCCAAAGGTTCGCCCAATCCGAACCTCTTCCACTCAGAGTTCGAGTATCTTGGGCAAACCTGGCAGGTGTCGGTGGAAGAAAACCCCATTGGCCAGCGACTGACAAAGGTGATAGGAATTCACTTGGCTGTCGGACTGTGCCTGTCAATTCTACTGGGTCTTTTTGTCGGCTCCACCACCTCAAGTCGCCGTCGTGCTCAGAAGCTTGCCGATGAAAAAACATTGTTCCTCGACAAGAGCCAGAGTGTCGCCCATGTGGGATCCTGGTCCTACGATATTGAGGGCAAGATCCTCAGTTGGTCCGATGAGTCCTATCACATTCACGAGGTCCCACTGGGAACAAAATTGAATCCAGATCAAGCCATTGGCCGCTACATTGGCGAATCCCAGCAACGAATTGGCAAAGCAATTGAAGAGTGTGTCACCAAAGGCACTCCGTTTGAAGGCGAATTCCAGTTGAAGACTGAGTCGGGACGAGTGATCTGGGTGTGGAAGGCGGGAGCACCCCTCTCCAACGAGCCCAACTGTCCGACCATCTGTGGAATTATTCAAGATATCACTGAGAGAAAAGAGCTTGAAGAGTCACTGCAGGAAGAGCGAAAGATCGCCATGCATGCAAGTAAACTCTCGGCCCTTGGTGAAATGGCCGGAGGTATCGCCCACGAGATTAACAACCCATTGACAGTGATCGTGATGGCCGCCACCAAGATTCGCCACTTGGTCGAGGCAAAAAACACCACCGAAGGCGTGGCCGAATGGGCTGACAAGATTGAATCCTATGTCTTTCGCATTCGCAAAATCGTCGAAGGACTGAGGGGATTTGCCCGCGAAGGTTCTGACGACAACATACAGTCATTTCCTCTCAGAGATCTGATCAATGACACCATGGATTTTTGCGAAGCAAGATTCAATGCCCACTTTATTGATCTCAAGATCAGTGTACCTGACGATGTCATCATATCGGGAAGACGTGTGCAGTACACCCAAGTCTTGGTGAATTTACTGAATAACGCTTTTGACGCCATCAAGTCCAAGGACAAACCATGGATTCACATTGAGGGCGAGGCCCTCCCCCACGGTGTGGAACTGCGGGTTTCGGACTGTGGCCCGGGAATCCCCGAGGATATACGCGAGAAAGTCTTTCACCCCTTTTTCACCACCAAAGAGGTGGGAGAGGGAACTGGCCTTGGCTTGAGTATTTCAAAGGGAATTCTTGAGTCCCATGGGGGATCTCTTTCCATTGACGAAAATGCGGACACGACAACATTTGTTCTGGTTTTCCCCTATGGGGAAGCCAAGTCTCAGCCAACATCGCGGGCAGCATGACTTTTCAAGATCGACGCTTAATCAACTCCTTGAGGATCTGGTCGGGATTGTCGAAACTGCGCAAAGCATAGTTTGCCATTAGAATCATTTGCGCTTGGTCGTCGAGATCAGCACATTTGCCTAGCCGGCGAACCCTTTCCCAATAGGCATAGGAAAAAGTCAGTGCAGCGGCCACCGAGATATTGAAGCTCTGAGCGAAGCCCTGCATCGGGAGAATAAAAGTGCCATCGACGAGGTCGAGCATTTCCTGGCTGACACCGTCTTTTTCGTTGCCGAAGACGACAGCCACCTTTTGAGTGAAATCAATTTGGTCAATGGGAACTGAAGCCTCTAGGTGAGTGGCAAAGACCTTGTAACCTTGTGAGCGCAAACTTAAAACAGATTCGCCAGCCTGTGAATACTTCTCCACCCTAAGCCACTTGTCCGTCCCCTGGGTCACCCGATTGGCAGCTTTGAAACGGTTTTCAGGATGCTCCACCACATGAAAGCGATAAAAGCCAAAAGCCTCGGCCGAACGCATGACCGCACTGATATTGCCCCGATCATAAATTCCTTCAAGGACCGGAACCAGGGACTGACAACGTTGAGCGCAAACATTTTGGATCTTTTTCTGTCGAGATTCAGTCAAACGGGAACCAAGAGTCTCCCAGACTTCGGCGGCGGAGCACTCCATCCCAGAAATCGAAAAGGGTTCTTCAGCAAAATACCGGCGGCGCGAGGCCAATTGAACGATATCGAGGTCCTCCTCGTCGTGATCACTGCTCATACTGACCTTCAGTCCCGATTGTTATTGAGATTGACCCATTGCCGAATGGGTTCGATCTGCATTTCCAATAGTGAAAAGGCCGAGCAATGGATAGACGGGTTGTAGTACTGAAACTTAAGGCCAGACTCATTTACCCGACCAGCTTGGAAGTCTTTAAGAGGATGGTATTTTTTCGAGCCCATACAAAAAGACCACAATCCTCCCGGATAGGTCAGATTACTAAAATTGTAGAGGCCCCGTAGCGGAAAAACCTGAGAGAAGATCTCCACCAGGGACTTTTGTGCTTCAGCAAAAAAGAAGGGCGACTCTCCCTGGGAAACAACCAGACCCTCATCATTCAATATGTTAAATACGTCCTGATAAAAGGACACATTGAACAACGGAGTGGCCGGCCCAACCGGGTCTGTGG
This sequence comes from Pseudobdellovibrionaceae bacterium, assembly GCA_020635075.1. NCBI lineage: Bacteria > Pseudomonadati > Bdellovibrionota > Bdellovibrionia > Bdellovibrionales > Pseudobdellovibrionaceae > Pseudobdellovibrionaceae bacterium. The sequence continues at coordinate 1,920,465 of JACKAM010000001.1, forward strand.
AATCCACCAGAACCAAATCAAATTTTTCCTTGGTGTTTTTAACAAAAGCCACACCGTCTTCAATTCGCAGTTCCAATCGAGGGTCATCACGCATCACGGCCGCGGTTTGTGGGATAAACTCTTTGCAGGCCTTAACCACCATGCTGTCGATTTCAACCATCACACAGCGTTCAACCTGCTTGTGGCGTAAGACCTCACGGGCCGTGCCACCATCGCCGCCACCAATGACCAAAACTTTTTTGACATTAGGATGGGTGAACATGGGAACATGAGCAATCATGTCGTGGTAGCAGAACTCATCTTTTTCGGTGACCATAACCATGCCGTCGTTCATCAGCATTCGTCCATAATGGTAGGTATCATAAATAGCCACCGACTGAAACTCACTGCGCCCTGAGAATAGTGCTTCCTTGATGCCAAATTTCTTAGCCGTAAAATCATAAACCTCTTCCTCGACCCACTGCCGGGCCACGGGAGGAGTGTCACAAGTCTCTCGATTCACAAACTTCACAGCACAGTTCCTTTCAATAAAGTGGTCAAACCACTACCATCTTACATGGCGCTCTTACTATCCGCCGATACATTCACTCGATAGGCCCCAAAGGTGAGGCTGTAGCCACATTCCAGATCACGGATTTCCCTCTGGTAGGATTCCACGCCCGGCAGCCGGAGCTGACAGGCACCCTCTGGTCGAAAACCAACAACATCAAACTTTTGTGGTCGAAATACCGTTAAAACCCGGGCCACCAGGTCACTGAGATCCCTTTCGGTCGGCAGATTGGTTTCAAAGCTCGCATAGGTGGCTGACTCCTCAGGGGTGACATGGATGGTGTAGTAAAGATCATCTTTTACCGCATTTAAAGAGTAACCAACGGGATCAAAGGCCCAGTCGTCGATGGAAAAACCACCCAGAATCTCACTCATTCCTGTCTTGAGGCGAATCTGCTCAGCGGTTAAACCAGGAGTGGAAAAGATCTGCCGGATGTCCTCTCCCAAATCATACATTAGGATTTCCGTTGTGGTGTCATTAGCCACAGGGAAAAACTTCTCGTTGAGGTGGTAGACATGCATATGATGGGAATTAGGATCTCCCAGACACAGACTCCTGCCATTGAGCTTGCCTTCTAAAAACAGAACATCTTCGTGAAACTGGGAATGTTGTTGATCCGGGAAGTATTCATTTTTTCTTTGATAGATAAGACTCTGCAGGGATGCCTTGCCAACTTCATCCACCAGATTCAAGGCCGCTGACACCAGGGTTGTCTTCCCACAGGTGATCATCACCACCCGTTGATCGAAGACAAAAAGGCTCGACTCGGACAAAAGATAGGCATCGCAAGCACTGGAATGCACTTCACTCAGAATGCAAGCTCCTGCCGCGTCGACAATCTCATCCCAAAATTTTCGGGATTTGTCTCGGAATGAGGGAAGTCCAGGCCGGACCACTATTTCAACTTTTTTCTCAGACCCTTCAAACAACAACGCCGCCCTCCTTCAGGACATCCAGAAAGGGATTGTTGCACTCGGCCAACTGGCCTCCGCAATTTCATTACAAGGGTTCGAGAAATAATAAAAAAACCTCGAAAAATCAATCTCTTAAGAACTATTTTCAGGACTCAATAAAGGCCAGAATTCTAGATGTTGGATATCGCTGGACTTTCAGGCAATAGCGAAGTCCGGGCAAAACTGCTAGAGTGCCCGCCATGGCACTGATAAGCGTGATTCTGCCGACCTATAATCGCCTCAGTCTGCTCAAGCGGGCCATCGGATCAGTCCTTGCTCAAAGCCACCCTAATTGGGAGCTGATTGTGGTCGATGACGGCTCCGAGGATGGTACCGCCCAATGGCTCAAGACCGATTCCGAGCTATTGGCCCTGGGGAATCGCTTGCGAGTGATACGGGTGGACAACGGCGGGGTCAGCCGAGCGCGCAACCTGGGTGTTAGCGGGGCCAAGGGAGAGTGGCTGACCTTTTTGGACTCGGATGATGAATGGCTGCCTGAAAAGCTCCAGATGCAAATGACCCATGCGTCCTTAAATCCTCATCATCTACTCATCCACGGCGAAGAGATATGGGTGCGCAACGGAGAGCGGGTTAATCCCTGCAAACACCATCAAAAGTTTGGCGGGAGAATCTTTGCAAAATGCCTGCCTCTATGTGTGATCTCGCCCTCGACGGTGATGATTCATAGGGATTTGTTTCAAGAAGTGGGACTCTTTAATGAAGAGTTTCCGGTTTGTGAGGATTATGAACTATGGCTGCGGATCTGTTCTCGCTTTGAAGTGGGCTTTATTTCTGATCCCCTCATTATCAAGTACGGAGGCCACGAGGACCAGCTCTCCAAGCGCTATAAGGCCATGGATTACTGGCGAGTCAAAGCCTTGGCCCCTTACCTGACAAATTTCAATATTACCGATCGAGAAAGGACCTCTGTTCGCGAAGTTCTGGAAAAGAAGTGTCGTATCCTTCTGCAGGGCTATGAAAAACACAACAACATGGAAAACTATGATGAAGTCTCTGCTTATCTTCATAGGTGCCAGGTTCCGAAAATGCGTCCTGATGAGTCAAATCAGTTCATTTTTTGAGAACTGAATTGACTCATCAGGACGCATTTTCGGAACCTGGCACCTATGAAGAAGAAGCCCCTAAAACAAATCCAATCCAACTTTATCGGTCGGGGCTTTCGCTTGGCCAAACTCACAGCCAAGGTGGGCGCAAAAGCTGCAGGTCATAGTTTGGGCAAACTAGTTTCCTCTTCAGACAAGAATCCCGAAAAGTGGTCTCAGTACCTTAAGGCCCAAGCTGAGATTTTAAGCCAGGAACTGGGACAACTCAAAGGCAGCGTGATGAAGGCGGGACAACTGCTTTCCACCTATGGGGAGCACTTTTTACCTCCGGAAGCCAACGAACTTCTCATGTCTCTTCAGCACAAATCCCCTCCCCTTGAGTGGGTCCGGGTCGAGAAGGCTTTGCTTCAAGAGCTTGGGCAGGATGTCCTCTCTGAACTTGCGGTCGATCCCGAACCTTTTGCCGCTGCCTCCTTGGGCCAGGTCCACCGGGCCGTGATTAAGGAAACAGGCGAACAATTGGCTCTTAAGATTCAGTATCCAGGCGTGGAAAAGGCCATTGCCACTGATTTGAAATTCCTCAAAATGATGTTTCAACTCACCGACCTCTTCCCCTCTGGTTTTCAAAGTGAAGCCATCATGGAAGAGTTCAAGGTCATGCTCCACCAGGAGCTGGATTATGAGCAGGAGGCTCGTGAAACTATCTGGTTTCATAACCAATTGCGAGATATTCCGCGGGTCCAAGTTCCCCGTGTCTACCAAAAGTATTCGTCAAAACGAATTCTCGCCACCGAGTTTATGGACTCGATTCCGGCCGGAGATCCCCAGGTGCAAAAGTGGCCCGAGGAGACCCGCCATGAGGTGGCCCGCCTGTTTTTGAACGTGTATATGCGCGAATTGTTCGAGTGGGGAAAGGTGCAAACTGATCCTCATTTTGGCAACTACCGAGTACGCCTAAATGAAGAGGGACTTCCCATTTTAATCCTCTTGGACTTTGGGGCTGTCCGCGAACTCCCCTACGGTTTTCAGACTTCTTACCGACGTATGGTGGCAGGAGCCCTTTACCATCGACGAGAGGACGTCATTGCCGGCGGCCGGTCCCTGGGATTTCTGCGCGATGAAGACTCCCCAGAGCATGTGGATGTTTTTGTCCGCCTTTGCTATCTGGTCACCGAGCCTTTTGCTGATCCAGCATGGAAATCCGTGCCCAATGACCTGATGGATTCCCAAGGCCGCTACAACTGGGCCGAGAGCGATCTTCCCCAGCGGGTGGCTCGCACCGGCACCGAACTCATCAGCCAATTCCGTTTGCGAACGCCACCTCGGGAAGTGGTCTTTATCGACCGCAAGCTAGGAGGCACCTTCACTTTCATGAGTCATTTGGGCTGCATCATTGATGGGCGACCCATCATCACTAAGATGGTGCCAGGTTCCGAATATGCGTCCAGTTGAGTCAAATCAGTTCTAATTTTAGAAATGATTTGACTCAACTGGACGCATATTCGGAACCTGGCACCATCTATGATTGAAATTCCTCTTTGGCGCCTCAGCCTGGCATTTATTCCCATGATCATTGTATTGATCTACTATGCCCGTCTGGGAATCGCGCGCAAGAACACCTTGATCGCCACCTTCCGCATGCTCCTTCAACTTTCTCTCGTGGGCTTTGTCCTCAAGTTTTTGTTTACCTCGGATAATCCTGTGTTGATTTCCGGGTTTCTTACCTTGATGTTGGCCATGACCAGTTGGATATCTCTGCAGTCGATCAAAGAACAGCGACGACAGCTCTATTTGCGAGCCCTGATCTCTTTGGCCACAGGCTGTCTACCCACATTGGCCATCATCATTTTTGGAGTCCTCAATCACACTCCCTGGTACGAACCAAAATACCTGATCCCTCTGGCTGGTATGATCTTTTCCAACGCCATGAATGCCTTAAGCTTGTCTGCAGAAAGGTACGACAAAGAGAGGGCCTATGGCCATAGCATTGAGGACTCGCGCAAGATGGCTCTACAAGCGGCATTGATTCCGCTCACCAATACTTTTTTAGCAGTCGGCATAGTTTCATTTCCCGGCATGATGACCGGACAAATTCTCGCCGGTGCCGACCCGCTGTTGGCGGCCCGCTACCAGATTATGGTTCTCGCCATGGCCTTTGGTTCCGCCGGCCTTTCCTCGACAGTCTATCTTCTCAAGTCCAAGTAAAGGTCGCTTAGGCAAAGAGCCGCCCAATCAAGCGTGCTCTTCGCCTCAAGCCTTATTCGGTACGGTCAACCACAGAGAAGTCAAACCTAGGCCTGCGGCGATAAGAGAGCCGACCATAATACCGAGTTTGGATTCGGTGATGCTCAGTGTTTCGGTGTAAGCCAGGCTGCCTATAAAAAGAGACATGGTAAAACCGATTCCGGCCAAAAAACCCACGGCCGTCACTTGGGACCAAGTGATTCCATCGGGCAATTCAACCCACTTGAGCTTGGCGGGAATGTAGGTGAAAAGAAAAATCCCCAATGGTTTGCCAAGGACCAAACCCAAGATAACGCCAATGGCCACGCTTCCCTGGAGGACTTCAGCAAAGTCCACTCCAACCAAGGTGACTCCGGCATTGAAAAAGGCGAACACAGGCATGATACCAAAGGCAACCCAAGGGTGGAGAGCATGAATGTACCTGTCCAGCAGTTCGGTTTTTGCTGGTTTTGGCTCACCCTCCCCCGGAATTGAACTGGCCGGAGTCAAAAAGGCCAAAAACACACCCGCTAAGGTGGCATGAATTCCTGACTTCAAAAAGAAAAACCAAGTGATAACACCTAGGATAATGCCAATGCCCATATTTCGGAACCCAGCATAGTTGAGCATGGTCAGAGTCAACAGGGAGATTCCGGCAAAGCCCAAGTAGCTTGCGGCGATTTCGTTAGTATAAAACAACGCGATCACTGAGATGGCCCCAAGATCATCAACAATAGCCAACGCCAGGAGGAAGATCTTAAGTGCCGTGGGAACCCGGCTTCCGAGCAAGGCAAGGGCCCCCAGAGCAAAAGCAATGTCAGTGGCCATGGGGATCCCCCATCCTTTGATGGAGGGTGAGCCTAAGTTTAGCGAGATAAACAGGAGGGCGGGCAAGGCCATTCCGCCAAGGGCAGCGAGAATGGAGAAAGAGGCCTTCTTTGGGGAAGACAGGTCTCCGTCCAACAGTTCCCGTTTGATCTCAAGGCCGACGAGGTAAAAGAAGATTGCCATTAAGCCATCGTTAACGAGGAGCAGGAGGCTTTTACTCAAAATAAAGTCACCAAAGTTGATGGCAATCGGAGTGTTGATCAACTGCTCGTAAACAGAAATCAGAGGGGAATAATTGGCAAACACCATGGCAAGGGCGGCGGAAATAAACAAGACAATGCCGCCTGAGGCTTCAAGCCTCAGAAAGCTCTGTAGTGGTGAGGTGACCAGGTCAATGGTGGTCCTCACCACGTTATTCGGTTTTGGTGGGTTCTTACTCGTCACTGGACTCCATTCATGGCTCAGTAGAAACTAGGATTCATGAGACGCGGTGGACAATGCAACTGTCTTCAGTTGGCGGCGGCGCAAATAGCGTTTTTTTGAGACCCGCTTCTCCCGCCAATTAACTGCCTGTCGCAGGATCTTGGCTTGCAGTTTTGCAATAAGGGCAAATAGGTTTCGTGATTTTGCTTTGGCCACAAAGGAGCCGATTCGCGATCTGATTTCCAGCCGGCCCTCATAGAAATCCGAGGTTTTGCTGATGAACCCCTTAACCCGCGAGTGGCCTGGGACGATGTCCTGGACATTCTCAACTAAGGCTCTGAGTTGGCGACGGTGACCGGGTCTGACCTCCTTGCGATGAACCTTTATTTGAACAGCTTCTTGCATTAGGGACCTCCAAGTTGGGTTTAGTGACTCCTTAGTAGACTAAACCAACAAGATAATTTATAAAAATGTATAAATTCGAAGAAATACTTCGATTTATTCGAATTAAGGAGAAATTGTGAATTGGCTGAATTACCACCATCTGCTGTACTTTAGGGCTATTGCCACTGAAGGCAGTATATCCAAAGCCTCTGAAAAGCTGTTAGTGGGTCAGCCGGCCCTAAGTGCTCAACTGAAACAACTGGAAGAGTCCTTCTCGGAAAAGTTATTTGAAAGGCGCAATCGTAAACTCATTTTGACGGACGCAGGGAAGGCAGCCCTTAAATATGCCAATCAAATTCATGATCTGGGCAGTGAACTTCTGGAAGTCCTGAATAGTAAATCCCATTCGGCAAAACCTCGGCTGGGTATTGGCTCAATGGATAGCATTCCCAAAAACCTGGTCGTCCAAATTATTCAGGCAGCAAGAAAATTTCAGGATTGCCATGTGACGGCCCTGGACGGAACGGGAGACGAACTCTATCGATTACTCACGGCCCACTCACTAGATGTCATCATTTCGAATCACCATTTGATCTTTGGTGATGACAAATCTGTCTTTAGCCGCTCAATTGCCAAGCTCAAGATAGGAGTCTATGGAGCCAAACCCTTCCTTCCTTTGAAAAAGGGATTCCCAAAATCCTTAGTAGGACAGCCACTGATCCTACCTACTCAGCACAGTAAATTGAGACACGATGTAGACCACTTTTTTGAAAGTCATAAGATTGTCATCAATGTGGTGGCAGACACCCAAGACACGACAGTTCAAAAACTCTTGGCCGCTGAGGGCGAAGGACTCATTGTTGAACCTGAGTTTGCCGTCAAAGTGCTGCTTGCAGAAAAAAAACTATTTAAGATCGGATACCTTAGGGGCGTCTACGAGGAGTTCTTTCTGACCTCCATGAAGAGAACTGTGGCCAATCCGGTTGCCAGTTTCTTGATGAAACAGTTCCAGTTCACTCGGCCGACTTCAGAAAGAGCCTAGCGGTGACAGGAATGGATCTTTCTGCCTCTCAAAACCCCATATTTCTATTCAGCTTCGCGGCACACAAAGAAACCCGGTACCTTTGGGTGCCGCAATGCCGTACCCAAAGGTACGGGTTTCTTTGTGTGCCGCAAAGCCCTGTGTTTTCTGGCATCCGCCCCAGGCAGGTGAGAATTATCATGAAACCTATCCCCCCTTTGACAGCTGCAAATAGACTGGTCAGTAATCGACAAATTAGTCTCATTCCAGGCCTCTAGACAGAGCCATTATCTGAAAACACTCCTAAAGGAGTACACGGGGAATACCGTTTGCAAATTTAGATGGCAGGTTGGTTGGACCTGTTACCCTTGAGGCCGGATGCCTTGAGTGAAGAGGCCAGGAGTTTGGTGTTATGGATACTGGGTTGATTTTAAGACCTTTTGCCAAAGGTCTTCTACTAGGTGCCCTTTTTCTATTGGGCTGTGAAGGCGAATTCGAAGCCGCACAAATTGGCTTTACCACGACAGAGCAGAATCAGGGTTCCCAGGTGGGATCGAACAATCCCCCGCCCCCGAGCGAGCCGCCAACGGAGCCGCCCGCTGAGCCGCCGGGACCAAGTGAGCCTCCGGCTCCTCCTCCTCCTGCGCCGCCACCGGCACCGCCTCCAGCTCCAGCGGGAATCCCTGTATTGCCTCACAAGACGGACTTCCTCTCAACAGGTTGCTACACCCATGTGTTTCCCGGTTTAGACTCTGCTAAGCGAGCCAGTTGTCTTCGTGGAATCAAAAACCGTGGCTACACTCACTTTTATGTCTACGCCTACAATGAAAAAGACTATGGCGGTCCCAGCTTTAACTACTACGCCAATCCTCAAGGACTAAAACAACGACTTCAGGAAATTAAGGATGCGGGTTTGGCACCCGTCTTGTGGCTCTTTCCAGACGATGCACCCAACGTCCACGGCCAAGCCACATCCACGCTCAAGGATTGGATGTCGAAGCTGATTCCTGTGGTAGATGAACTGGTGAATAGTTATGTTTTGGGACTGGAATTGGACGAATACTGGCCGGGCAACAAAGTTAACGAATTGGGCACTCACTTAAACACTCTCACCAATAAGAAAATTGCCGTTCACCAGTTGAGTACGCGCTACGATTATGCTCGCTACGGTTGGTGTGACTACATGATTCTTCAATACGGCTTTGGCGAGTCTTCCTCCTTCGTGCAAAGTCTCACCCGTAAAGCTATCAATGAACTTAAAAAACCCGTTGTCGCTGGTGAATACGCCTTGCGTGATGAACCTCGTGGCAAGGTGCTGGGCGATGCCGCAGTGGCTGCGGGTGCCTCGGGCTTCGGCAATGGCGGGACCCCCTAAAGTACCGATATCAGATATCGGATATCCGATATCTGATATCCGAGCGATTAAACCGTCAGCAAAAACCCCACAGTCATGGCTTTTGACAATAAAAAGCGCTTATATCTTCAGGGTTTAGAGCTGAGCTGGTCACACTTTTGCAGCATTATGTTGATGATGAAACGGGCGCACGGTTTGATTTGTCTCATTTTGGCTCTCTTGGCCTTCACGGGCTGCGAACCCCCTACAGGTCCAGCCGGTGGTCCCAATGACAAAGACGTCACCAAGGAAGTGGTTCGCCTCGGGGTGGCTGGCCCAGCCAGCAAGTTATGGTTGTGGAGCTACGCCGTGATGGATTATTTGCAGGACCCAGGCTACGTCCGCGTGGAAGCCGACCTGACAGCCAACGCCATGGACTACACCCACTACTGCCCTAATCGCAACGAAGTCCAGGACCGCATTGATATCCCCAGTGGTGTGACCGACACTCTTCAGGACTTGTTTGCCAATCAGGAGCTTTGCAGGCTGCGCTTTGATATTCCACGGGACCATCCCGTGTGTATGGCCATGGTTTTACCGCTTGCGGAGATTAAGCTCGCCAATGGAGAAGACCTTATCCTCAATCAGGAAGGCACCTCCATTTGCTACCAGTCTCTCACCTATTTCTGTGATCCTGAGGCGGCCAAGACTTTTCTTGAGCAGCTTAAAGCTCTGGTGGATGAAGCTCCACCCTGTCCGTAGGGTGCCAAGTTCTCATTTGGTACCTTAGAAGAACTGCTGCACGCCAAAGCTCACATTCATGTCGTCTTCTTTGCGCAGAGGCGAGGCGTAATCAAAACGCAGAACAAAGCGGTACACGCGGGGTAGGACCACTCGCAAGCCGACTCCTGCACTGGCCCCTTTAAGGGTGCCCAAAGTACGGAATTCTTCACCAGCACTCAATGCATCGATAAAGGCGACAGACTGAACAATGTATTTGGGCCTATCCCACCACACCCATCTGAACTCGGAGTTGTTCAACAAATAGTAGCGACCCGCAAATCGGTCATTGCTAAATCCCCGAATACGATCCAGACCGCCCAGGTAATACCAGTACTGAAGAACCTGAGTCGTCGTTGTTCCCGAGAGATTGCGCTGGGCAAAGGTGCCTCGTCCCAGAAAAGACTTCTTGTATTCAAAAGCGATGTTGGTTTGGTGAAAATCCTTGATCCCATCCGATCGGGCGGCTCCATAACCATATTCAAGATCCACCAGCAAACCGTCTTCCAGGTGGCCGTTGTAATCGATTTGCCCCCACTGAAGACCAATGGTGCTCAGCCACACGTCCGCATCGGGAGGTAGGGGTTTTGCGGCTAACAGCTGCTTAATCTCCGGATCGAGAAACTTGTCAGAAAAAGAATCCCGATTGAACTCAGTCCCGGCACGCAAGCTCCAACTGTCGTTCATCAGCCAGGTGAGAGCCGTGTAGGCCCGGTCTCGACGATGAAGAAATCCAGTAATGGGAACGGCCTCATCCAAATCCTGGTTGTACTTGGTGCGCACCCGACTGGTGTTCCACAACTGCAGGTCCCAAACCAATCGTTTGTCGAACAGGCGCGGGTTCTTAAACCAGACCACACCTGAGTACACATCCTCAAGCTTGGATGCCTGAGCCCCGGCCTCTAAATACCGACCTCCAAGGTTTGAGTCATAAACTCCCACCGTGGTTTGGCTCACACCACCACCAGAGGCAATTTTGAATATGGGAATCGTGGTCCAACGTTCGTGAACCCAGATTTTGACTTTGACCCGATCATCGGCCAAACGACTCAATTTAGACTCAACCTGAGAAAAAATGCGGATATTTCTCAGTCTCTGGACACGACTATTCAGAGCCTCCTCGCTGATGGAGTCCCCTTGGTTGATTCCCAGCTCACGCAGAATCACATCAGTGCCCGTGCGCTCATTACCTGAAATTTCAATACCATCAATCTTGAGCAGCTCTGCCGAGGCAACCAACACCAGACCAAAGGAGAAAAAAAGAAGAATTGTCGTTCTAAGAAGCAAAACCACTAAACATCCCCTCAAGAAAGGTTCCAGGAAATACTACCGTTGGAATCTTCAAAAGTTACATATTTAACAACCTGTTCCGGCCGATTTATCTTTGCACAGACTCAAGGGAAAGCTCCCAAAAGGTTCCAGGTCCTCAAGTGATATGCGCAGTTCCAAATTCGATCCCCTCTTGGGATTGAATTTGGAACTGCGCATATCACTTGAGGACCTGGAACCTTTTGGGAGCCTACTGGATCTCGGCGTTCTTGATGAGATCTCGGGTAATGTTTTTCTGGTGGGCTTCTAAAGTTCCCCCACCAATCTCCAGGAGCTTGGCGTCCCGCCACAGTCTTTCGACGATGTATTCACCGACGTAGCCGTAGCCACCCAAGACCTGTATCGCCCGATCGGCCACGTTTTTGCCCATGGTGGTCGCCACTAGCTTCACCCCGTCGCTGTCCAGCCGTTGACCGTGGGAGTTGATGTCCATCATGCGGGCGGTGTTGTACACATAGGTTTTAGCTGCCATGTAGTCGGCATAGGAATTACCAATGTGAGTTTGAATTTGACCAAAAAAGCTCAGTGGCTTACCAAAAGCCTCACGCTCTTGAGCGTATTTGTTCATGACCTGGAGACTGCGTCGGGCAATTCCCAAGCTCATCGCCGCCAGGGTCAACCGTTCGATTTCCAGATTCTTCATCATGTGAATCATGGAATCGCCCTCTTCACCGACCAAGGCCGACAGAGGCACCTTGCAATCTTGGAAAACCAGCTCGGCGGTGTTGGACCCACGCATTCCGGTTTTGTCTTTGATTTTTTGCCCCACTTCATATCCAGGGTGGGTTGGATCAACCAAAAAGGTCGACACCAAAGGGCGGCCATTCTTCTCACCTGTAATGGCATAGAGCAAAACCAAATCTGCCGGCGTGTTCTCTTCATCAATGGTGCCATTGGTGATCCACATCTTGCGGCCATTGATGATGTAATGATCGCCCTGGCGCACAGCTGTGGTCTTCATGCCCATCACATCTGTTCCCACGTGAGGTTCAGACATGGCCATACAGCCGACCCATTCGCCCGAACAAAGCTTGGGCAAATACTTTTGTTTTTGTTCGTGAGATCCGTTCTGGGCCAAGTTGTTCAAACAGAGCATGGCGTGGGCCAAATAGGCCAAGGCAAATCCGGGATCAGAAGCAGAAAGCTCTTCGTGCGCAATCACTGCGGCAATGGCATCTTGACCCGACCCACCGTACTCTTCTGGCACCGTAATTCCAAGTAGTCCCAGCTCACCTAATTTGCGAAACAAAGAAAGATTAAATCTTTCTGAGCGGTCAAACTCCAGAGCCTGGGGCTCCACTTCGGCTTCGACAAACTCACGCACCATCTGGCGGAGCATGCTGTGTTCTTCAGTGGGATTAAACAAATCAAACTTGGACAATTCAGCCATGGTTCACTCCGTTTTTTTGAATGGAGCCATGCTAATGGTGACCCCCCAGAGGGTCAACCCGAAAGGGCCCTAAATCCCTTGAATGAGGGCCTAAATCAGGATCGGATTGATCAAGATCGTGACAATCCCCGCCAATTTAGGTCACTTGTGGCCCCGCCCTACCCTCATTCCCCACTCATTTCGCCCCCAAGGGCCTCCCCCTTGCAGCAGAGCAACACATAATCTGAAGGAGTTCAGGATGAATTTGAAGAGACTTTTTTTGACCGGATTGATTTTGGCCCTCTCCCCTCTGGCTTCAGCCGCTGAGGATCAAGGCCTTGCTTCTTTGTTTTCGACCATGGAAAAGATGGTGGGAGAATTTAAACCCCACTCGGTGATGATTGTATCTGGAGCCACCCGTGAATCACGCCCCCCTTTCAGCCCAGATCCTTTTATTCTGAGCAAAAAGGCCGAGGGTCACTTTGTTGCCGACCGTCCTTCCCAGGATGGCACTCCCCTGACTTTGGACTTTCGCAAAAACGTTGATGGCAAAGGATTAACCTATACAACCGACATTAAGGACAAGCCTGAAGCCTCTTGGCGAACCCCGACCCAGCTGATTCCAGGCCAGAATGCTTTTTCCTACTACAATGAAACCAAAGAATACTGGAAGGCTTCGTCCCCTGCCGATGGAAAAGCACTTGCCGGCAGCAACCTTGAGTCCCGAGTGAAAATGCTCGCCGGCCTGGGAATGGCAATTGGTGTGGACTTTTCCCCTTACAAAGACGGCGGAGTCGCCTTGGCCCCCGAGACCGTGATCTTCGACAGTGAACGCGACATCATCGTCTTCACCGCCGGCCTCGTCGACGCCAAAACCAACGCCATCTTGGTGCAGATCTACTCCTTCTACGTCAAATCTCCGCAGTAAGCTTCGCTCAGATATCGGACCTCACTGTGACGTGCCAATCTACTTTTTTGGATGCACTGAATCCAAAAAAGTAGATAGGCTCGTCATCTAGCGAACCTTGTCATCTGCCGAGTGGGCTGGGAACATCGCCTGATCCCAAACTTTAAAGTGAACAGACATCAGGACATGGCAAAAGAATTCAAAGGATCGGATCTTCTCCGTGTGTGGACAACTCATCATTCCGTCGGCCGGTGTCGTCTATGATCCGACCAACATACACTTTCTGACCTTTCAAATAGTCCGTCCCAGCCAGGTCGTCTCCTAACTCTACAGCATACAAGCGCAGTTTCCTGTTTTCGTCTTTTTCAAACAGCAATTTGGAATTTGCTGGCCAAGTATAACCTCGGACCTTCACCGCCTTGGCAATCACTATCGACCTCAGCTCATTGCTCTGACTCTCCCAAAACGATATCGTCGTCCCCGCCGCCGCCTCATATTCTCCCACCTTGCAGCCGGGGGATTTGGTGTCGATGTAATAAATCTCCTTGCCTGTTATGCGAACCGTAGATCCTGAACAAACAACGATCTGGAGATCACCTCTTTTCAGCTTAATCTCTCGCTTGGCAACTGCCTCTATCCGCCGATGATCCCCATGTATGACGTTAAGATCCTCTTTTTTGAACTGGTTGTCCCAGTACTTTTTGCTAAAGGGACCTATATCATACTCAGACTTGCTGAAGGCTACGCTAGGGTACATAGCCGCCAAAAAACAAAAGATTGAGAGTCCCATACTCAATTCTCTCATTAATGCTTCCTCAATCCGCCGGCTTCACATGAAAGTGACCAAAGTGACTTGTGTTTCTATGATTAAACTCTATCGAAGACAAATCACACAAGAGCTCGTCCTTCTGATTGATAAAATGCCGACACTGCCCAATCTCCACCCCATCGGGCCCCAAGATCGCCTCACCATCCGGCCACGTCCCAAATATCAAAGCTGTCATGTGCCACCTACTATAACGATCTCTCTGCACTTGACTCGGATTCGTCATGACATCCTCAATCCCAGGAAAATTCCACGTCGCCCCTTGGCCTGACGACATCAAATAATCAAAGCCATCGGTGTTCTTCGTCAGCCAATCAAAGGCCTTCCTATTAATTAAAACCCATTTAGCAAACCTTGTCATCTGCCGGGTGGGCTTGTGATCCGTGCGATCAGCCCACATCCTGTAATCTGAGGCTAAATGGATGAGACCTTCATCAGAGATGAGGGGGCGGTCGTTGAAACAGGGCTCGCTAACAAGTCGGATCTTCTCCCGACAATGACAACTCATCCGACATCTTGTCGTCTTCCTCCATGATTGATCCAATATAGACCTTGTCACCTTTTTTATAAGGAGTTCCCTTCAAATCTTCCCCCAAAACCACTGCATACACAAAAATATCTCCGCCATCCTTAAAATAGAATAGCAGCTTTGAGTTTGCTGGCCACTCTCGGCCACGTGCCTTGACCGGCTTCGCCGTCACAATCGACGTCAAAAAGTTGGACTGGCCTGCTGAAAACGTAATCGTCGTCCCCGCCGCCGCCTCATAATCTCCCACCTTACAGCCGGGGGATTTGGTGTTGATTTCAGAAATCTGAGAACCGTAGAACTCTACTATCGAATCTTTACAAAATACTAATTTGGTCTCTCGATGTTGGAAATCCATTTTTTGCAGAAACCTTAATACGAATCGACGGATTCCTCCCTCTTTAACTTCAACACTATCTGCAGAGAGCTTTCCCGACAAAAAATCCCTATTAAAAACCCGGAATTTCTCGATTAACCCGTCTTGATCGGCTCCCTCAGCTACCAGTCCTACGAGCATAATATAAACCACTAACTGACATGCCTGAATCATCTTTCTCATTTGCTCTTCGCCTCCTTGGGTAGGACGTGGAAGTGCCCTAAGTGATCTGTCCGGTTAAACAGTCGGATTGATGTAAGATCGCAGTCTAGTTCTTTGTCGTTGATTTCACCATGCCGACACTCCCCAATCTCCACCTCATCTGGCCCCAAGATCGGCTCACCATCCGGCCACGTCCCGAAAACCAAAGCTGTCATGTGCCACCTCGAATATCGATCTCTCTGCACTTGACTCGGATTCGTCATCACATCCTCAATCCCAGGAAAATTCCACGTCGCCCCTTGGCCTGACGACATCAAATAATCAAAGCCATCCGTATTCTTCGTCAACCAATCAAAGGCCTTCCTATTAATTAAAACCCATTTAGCAAACCTTGTCATCTGCCGGGTGGGTTTTGAACCCACACACTGGACAGATGTCTCACCATGGGATCTGCAGCGCTGTCTCCACTCCAAATAGTCAACTACGTCTAATAGCTTTAGAATTCCATCCACCCTTTCAGATCGGGAGAACACTTTCGTACACGCATCGTCGAATGCACCCCTTAGTCCAGGTATGTAATAGGGCGCATCCTCAGTGACCTCATTGCTTGGTATTAAAAATTGGCCAACTCCAGGAAACCCCTCATCGCGGGGACAGGTCGCATCATAAAGATAAAAGCCTCCAAAGAACTTGATATCTAAAGCGTCTCCTCGATGGTGCTCTTTGTGAGGAGGGAACTTCCCCCCAAACGGCAGACCCGCATCGTTAGCGTGGAGGGACATGGATGTAGGCGCCACCCCAGTTGAACTCAAGCTCGGATAGGTTCCAAGGTTATCAGGCAACCTAAGGTCTTCTGCCAGAGTCGTGTTAAAATTCCTATGAAGGGTTTCAATCAGACTGTACAAATTCTTCTGAGCAAACATGGAGACTGTGTTGCCGTACATGGGAACCGCAAGGCGTTTGCCGTCATAAAGAGGCGTTACCTGTATCGTTCGTTTGGCTGAGAAGCCCCCTATCTCCTGACCCCCTAAGCCAATGCGCTTACCCGATAATTCAAACACCAGATCGATGTTTCCCTGTGCGGCGTTTTGGACGAAATTACTGCCAAAGATTTCCTCAATCTTGTTAATCTCTAAGAAAACGTCCGCTGGATTGTAGTAGGTAAAACTTGAATAATAATTCTGCCGAAAATTGGTCCTCTCATCCAAAACAGCCCCCCACTTGTCGAGAATTCGCGCTCGATCAAGGAAGATGGAGTGGCTCGCGGGACTAGGTACGATGCGAAATGACACACTCCATGGTCGCTTAGGACTGTAGGAGTTATAGGGATTTCTGAAGATGCCAGTCGCTTGCGCATCAACAGACATCGGCAAAAAGTGGGTGGGCGGGTAATTTAAAATCCCTTTGGCATAATCGTTGTTGACCATACCACTCGCAACCCCAGCAATAAAGGGCTCTGCCTCTTGATCGTAGGCACACCCAGCGTAAAGAGTAGTGGCGTTAGGCCCTGGAGCTCTGAAATCAACTCTCGAAATGACGACCTCGTCATAGGATTGAATTGCGGTGAATATCTGCAAAGGCAAGGGCAACGATTTAAAAATTGGATATTCTGAGTCAACGGCCCGCATTGTCTGAGGATAGATTTTGAAGGGAACGGCAATTCCGTCAACCCGCTTTAGAACACCCCCTACTGTTTTCATGTAATCGACAAAAACCACAATAGAAACACTTGAAATCGGTGTGTCGTCAGGAATTTTAATCGGAGGTAAATTGGAAGTATCCCCCAAATAGGGATCGACGGGATAGCCGAGAGGCTTAGACAGGTTCTCAGCTCTCCTTGTCAATTCCGCCACCTTTTCAGCATAACCCCGAGAAACATCAACGAGGGCATAGTAATCCGACATACAGACTTCGTACCCCTCTGTGCCAGGAGGGAGAAGAACGCATTCTCCATATTTTGTCTGCGCATCAGTATAGGCCTGGTATTCTTTCTGGCTCCAGTTATACACCTCCAGACTCAACTCATAACTCAGTTGCTTTGCCCGAGCTATTTTTTGCCTTTCCTCTAGATTCCAGGCTCGATCAACCGCTGTGCAATGGATACTTCTGGGAGAGTTCTTCGTCAGCCGCACGGGCTGGTGAGGGCTGGTCGACCAAAAGGGCGTGGCGTAGGGCGAAAACACTTCTGGATCAAGTCCTAATGGCGGAAGTGGCGGCGGATCCCAATAACCCCGCTGGGCCGACATCATCATCAGGCCCTGGCTCTGAATCTGAACACTCCAGTACAAGTTGTCTGGGCTTGATGGAAGTAACTTTACTTCAATACTCGAATCGGGCGAAACCTCAAAGCCCCCGTGAATGTAGCCATAGCTTGATTCTCCGACGACAAGGTACTTTCCAGGCTCCAGATCTTCGATCACAACCGATTGACTAGAGCCAATCGTGTGGGTGGTTCGGCTGAGGTTTTCGTGGGCCAGAGTAAAACTAAGATCTGTCGCTCCTGAGGTAAACGTGACGGATGAGGCCAAGGTGATCGGTGCTGTGAATCCATGTCCAACAATACCTTCGCCAAGATCAGCACTGACGTAAATGCGAAAGGGCTTTTGTGTAGATGTAACCAGATCCCGAATGGTCTGGGCCTGAAGTTGAATCTGTCCAATGGGAGTCACAAGCATTTGTGCTGTGAGGTCAACGGGGTCCTGATCCAAGGACTCATCATAGAGGAGTTCAACTCTAAGATCTTGCAGGCTTTGGTTAAACTGCAGTTGCCCCGTCCCCTCAAAGACTGTCAACATCTGAGCAGATTTGGGGAGTTTGTTTTGTGGGGCTTCAAAGGCCAAAAGACACATGTTGCCCTCAAGATCATTCACGCAGGCCTCAACGGGAACTTCCACTTGGTAGGCTTGAGTAGGCAATGGCTGACCATTATGAGTGGCAACAAGACTCACCGTGTGTGTCCCGGGGCGGGAGAATAGGTAATTGAGTTCCCGTGTTGTCCCCACCGGCAGGTCGTTGACTTTCCACTCAAAGTTTCCTTGGCCGGGGTCTAACAAGGCCTCGAAGATCAGCCTTGTTGTCAGATCTCCCAGCTCATGGGCCCCGTCCTGCTCGCTTGCTAGACCAAGCTCGCTTCCCCAGGGGCCTTTCACCATAAAGTCACTGTTTGGTGGATCAGGCCTTTGCAGAAAGAGAATTCTCTGTGAGGCCGTACTCGATGCCCCATGGTTGTCATAGACCGTTAAGATCAAATCATCGAGATAGGGAAACTCCTGGCTTAAGTTTATGTAAGGACCTGAGCCTTGAAGGACTTGCCCCTTCCATCTCCATTCGTAAAGAGCTATCTCCCCGTCGGGATCATGAGAGCCTAGGGCATCGAGATAATAGGTTCCCGGCGCTTCAATAAAATCACCAACCGGGGAAATTTGAGCCACGGGTGGCAAGTTCCCTGGGGGCACGTCCTCAGAAAAGGCCACAAACTCCATCCACTGGGAGTTCATGTTCCCCTGGTTGTCCTCGACCAATAGCTCAATAAAATACTTTCCCGGATCTGAAATGGTGTAGGTCGCAATGGGTGAAAGACTAAATCCCCCATTTGGAAAGTGCCAGATCGTCCGGCTGATTTCTCCATCAGGATCATAGGACTTGGAGCTGTCTAAGGTGACCATAAAAGGAACGCGGCCAACGCGGGCCGAGGCTTCAATGACGGCTACGGGCTGAACCCCTGAAACCACATGAACCATGCCGTAGGCGATGGCCGTTTGGCCCAGGGCGGTGGTCAGAGTCAACGTGGGCTTGTAGCTCCCATTGGCCTGATAGGTATGACTCACTTGTTTGAGATTCTCCCAATCACCCCGCAACACCCTGCCGTCATTAAAATCCCAAATGGCTTCGATGGGACCAGCTGACGGAACGACTGAACTTTGGCTATCAAATTGAACGGCCTCACCAAGGTTCATTGATGTGCCATTTTGCTCAAAAGTTGCAATGAGTGATTCACTGCCTTCGCCTGAGACCTGAATGGTTGATTTGGCATAAAAGCGATTTCCCAGGACATCAAAGGCATGGAGCACCACTTCATATTCACCACTTCCAGGATAGGTGTGCCACTGAAACCTGCCCCTTTCGAATGTGGAATCGCCGAAATACCAAAAGAAGTTCTGCAGTTGCCCAAGGATGGGAAGCTTGGTGTTTGACCCGTCAAACTCCACACTGTTTTTACCAAAATCATAGATACTTAAAAGAACAGGCGGAACGGAGCCCTCTTCGAAAGGAACAAACACTTCAAAATACTGAGTGGACGATTTACCCTCATTGTCGATGACCGTCACACTGCCATAATAGGCTCCCGGAGATTTGTACGTGTGATGAGCAGTTAAACCCATAGCTTCATTAATCACCGACAAATGGTCGCCAAAGTTCCATTCCACATGAGAAATAGACCCGTCCAAATCAAAGGACTGACTGGCATCAAAGGTCACTCCGTGAGGGGCAGGACCTAAAAGCGGCGAGGACGTCAACACACCAATGGGGGCCAAGTTACTTGAGCCACCTACCTGAATCCTGGCAAAGACCTCACTCCGGCCAAGCTTAGAGTCTCTGAGCCGCAAGCGTACAAGATACTCCCCTGGCTGAAAGTAAACGTGGCTCACAACACCTTGATCCGTACCAATGACTTCAGGAGTGTTGTCCCCGAATCGCCATCTAAAACGGATTTCGTCGCCATTGGGGTCGTAGCTTTGACTGCCATCAAAGGTGACCCTTACCCCGCTGCCCTCGGCCACTTGGCTGACGGAAAAGTGAGGGACGGGAAGATGATTGTCCTCAAGGCTGATCGTCCGTGAAGTCTTAGTCGTCAACCCTTGACTGTCGGTGATCGTAAGGCTGACGGAATAATCACCAGCCTCAAGATAAAAGTGTTCAATAGTGGCATAAGAATCGGTCTCATGGGGATAAAGAGTCAGAGTTTTTCCTGTGCCAAATGCCCATGTGTAGCTCACTATCTCGCTGTCTTCATCTACAATAGGAAAGCTTGTACTGAGATGAACCCTGACCGGTAGACCGTCTGATTTGGTCACATAAAAGAGGCCTCCGCCGTCACTTGGGGGTTTTGGTTTTGGCAGCACAGTAAACTCAATCGGTACCGAAATCTGCGCCCCATCGTTGTCGGTAACCGTCACGGTCACGACATAAACTCCTGCCACTTGCCACGAGTGCTCGGCCACAAATCCCGTGCTTGAAGTATTGTCACCCCAGTCAAAATGCACCTCACTCACCGACCCGTCAGGATCGGTAGAAGCCATGGCATCAAAGAGCACCACTTCGTCTTCAAGAGGCTGATCGGAACTCCAGGTTAGGTTTAAAATAGGAGGCTGATTAGAGCCTTCGCCATAAATGCTCACTTTTACGAATGAGCCTGGAAAGCCTTTAAGCTTTAAAGACAAAGTGGATTTATCCTCAGTGAGGTCAATTGGGATTCGAACTTCCTGAGTGGTGATGTTGAGACTTCCCGGAGTTAGGATCAAATTCTGATTGAGCCACACATGGCCCGCGTGAACGCGTGTAAACAGAGTTTTAAAGGCTGCAAGCCCTTGTTTGATTCGGCAAACAAGCGAAACTAAGCTTCGCTCTTTCGGACAAGAACCTAATTCAACCGGAAGACCGTTTTCAATAACAAGGAGATACCCCCCCCCTGGCTAGATCAAGGCTTTGCGTTTGAGTGTGAGGCTTGAAGATGCGGCCATGGAAAGTTTCAGGGCCCCAGACGAGATCGAGATCTTCCGGTGCCTCTTGGTTATGCGAATCACTAGGTGGCTGAACGACCGATGGGCCATGCTTAAACCAGTGGCCCATCTTGGCGTAGGAAACCTCTGGCCCAAAGAACCCAAAAGCCAAGAGCACAAAAAAGGCTCTGAAAGTAATTGAAGTAACAACAAACCACCAACTACTGCTACGACCGCAAGCTCTCTCAACTCCAAACGCCATGACTTCTCCCTTTTTATCCCGTCAACGTGCCACTTTAAAACACGGGAAGTCGTTCTTATTTTGTGAAGACTTGATGATAACCTAACAAACCTTGTTGACCTATCACCCGCCAAAACGAGGGTCGTGCAAATCAAGGACTTAGAGGCCAAAATCAAGGAGGGAAAATCGAGAAAATCCGCATTGGTTCAGGCTTTGGTGGAAAATTAAGGATTATTCATAAGAGTGTTTCAGACTTGGAACATGCTGTTTTCTTCAGGGCCAGAATTCCTGGCCAACTTTGATTGAGATCACTCTTTTTCGGGTCCAAGCCAGGATAATACCCTCGCTATGTTGCGAGGGTGAGCTTGTAGATCGAGGCCCCTAGATGATCGGCAAGATCAAGAAGCTTGAGATCTTCGATCCCTTCGATTCTCAAAATTGCCTGACATTCCCGAAGAGAACCAAGGGCAATCGAGTAAAACCGCCGCTTGTCTTTTGGACTTGGCTTGCCACTCCCTTCGGCGAGATTCAGCGCAACGGATGAAGATGCCCGGAGCACCTGATCCCGCAGATGAATCGGCGTCTTCAACAGCTTTACCTGCTGGCAAAACTCCACCGCCAAATCCAATGATCTAAATCTGTATTCGCATTTCTTCTGAGTCATTTTAACTTCCTTTGTAAAGTGTGTTGGCCATCACCCCAAGGTGGGCCAACCACTGCGACAAAGGAACAAGTCCTGTGAACGTTACCCGTAACCAGTAAACGTGACAGTGACAGCCTCCGAATCCGTGACTGTAAACCGACACACACACGGAAACGTTTACGGGATTCAGATCACGGGTTACGGAAAATGGTGGGCCAACCACTGCAACAAAGGAAAACGGATCACGGCCCGGACACGGGAACTGTCGCAGAAACGCTAACAGGTTACGGTTTACTGGTTACGGAAAAAGTGGACCAACGAACGCAACAACGGAGAGAACTTTCGTTCGCGTAACCCGTAACCAGTAACCCGTTCACGGTGCCGTGACAGTTTACCGTCTCCGTCCCTGTAAACGGTGCCGTCCACATAAACGGAAACCGGCACGGAAACGTTTACGGATTACGGATTACGGAACACGGGTTACTGAAAAAACTTGTCCATTGGAGCGAGAGAAAGTCCATTCAACGCAGTAGATATCCAAACATGAGGCCGCTCAAAAGGGTCCAGATACGAGGCGGAGGCCTCTTCCTCGAATGAAGCTAGAGGACTGGTCAAAAAGGTCCGAAAACAAGGCGAATGGACTTGAGCGAGCGGAGGTGTGCTCATGTGTACATTGGAGCGAGAGAAAGTCCATTCAACGCAGTAGGCGGGCCTTTTTCACCAGTCCTCTCAGTTGCAGGCGTCGGCATGGCCACAATTGGGACACCTAAAACACCCCCCCTGCACCAAAGCCTCATGCCCACAATGTGAACACTTCAACGTCGATCCATTCTGATCTTTTTTGGCCACGCTTAACGGCTGCACGAGTTTACTGCCATCACGGTAAATGGAAATAGATTTAAGTCCCATCTGCCAGGCCTTGATGAGCAACTCACCAATGTCCTTGGTGGTGGCGGACTCCGGGAGATTAATTGTTTTGGAAATAGCACCACTCACAAAGGGCTGAACTTCGGCCATCACTTCAAGATGGGCTTCAGGACGGATGGTGCGCTTGGCTTTGCCAGTGGGAACCGCACAGTCAAATACGGGTAGGTGTTCGGGCTTGAGATGAGGAGCCCCTTCCAAGTGACCATGCTGAATCACGTACTGAAGCAACTCTTCGCGAATGTCGGGGCCGTATCCCAGCCGCTTAAGAGCCGCATCGACTGCACTGTTGACTTGAGTCACCACTCCACCACCGGCCATCTTTTTGTTTTTGACGAGAGCGAACTCCGGCTCAATCCCGGTGGTTTCACAGTCCATAAAAAGGCCAATGGTTCCTGTAGGCGCAATGGCAGTAAGTTGAGCGTGACGGAACCCGTGAACTTTACCGTCGTCCATGGCCTGTTGGTAGATCTGCACCAGATCACCTTTGAGTTCTTCGGGAAACCCGGGTGACTCTACTAATCGCTGGGCACTGGCATGTTGCTGAGCCAACACCAGTTCGTAGGACTCATGATTAGCTTTGTATGCCGCAAAGGAGCCTTTTATTTGTGCTAACTCGCAACTGGTTTTAAGCGCTTCTGCTTGCATCCAGGCACTGAGACCTGCGGCCCAGGCGCGGCCCACTTGGGAATCATAGGGAAGTCCCATGCGCAAAAGAAGACCTCCCAAATTGGCAAAGCCAAGCCCTAATGGTCTAAAGCGATGACTGTTCACTGCCACATCTTCCGTGGGGTAGCTCGAATAAGAAACCAAAACCTCTTGGGCTGTCACCAACAGGCGAATGGCCCGGCGAAAAGAGGTTAAATCAAATTCGCCGGTGGATTCATTCAAGAATCGAGCAAGATTGAGGGATGCCAAATTGCAGGCCGTATCGTCTAAGAACATAAACTCAGAGCAGGGATTGCTGGCGCGAATAGGACCACTGGAACGACATGTGTGCGCCCTTTGGATGGCTGACTCAAACTGCAGACCGGGATCAGCACAGTGCCAAATGGATTCCAAAATAGCCTGCCACAGAGTTTGCGCCTGATAGGTTTGAATGTCTTTACCACTGGTGCGGGCCTTCGTCGTCCACTCACCGCTGGCAAGAACAGCCTCCATGAACTCATCGGGAATGCGCAGACTGTTGTTGGAGTTTTGTCCACTGATGGTGCGCAGGATCTCACCGTCGATGCCGCCCGAATATCCCGCCTTCATTAACACTCGGGCTTTTTCCTCTTCCCGATACTTCCAGTTAATAAAATCTAGAACTTCGGGATGATCCATATCCAGGCAGACCATCTTGGCGGCCCGACGAGTGATCCCACCCGATTTGGTGGCGGCCGCTCCTTTGTCCAAGACTTCGAGAAAGGCCAATAGGCCTGAGCTGTGCCCCCCGCCCGAGATATTTTCTTGTTTTCCTCTGAGCGGAGAAAAGTTGGTTCCACTGCCGGAGCCAAATTTAAAAATGCGGGCTTCTTTGAGAGCCAGCTCAAAGATACTGGTCAGGTTGTCCTCAATCTTGAGAATAAAACAAGCTGAGCACTGGGGGTACTCATAAGCCCCTTTGGTTTTGACGACTTGGTAATTATCCTCATCCCACCGCCACCCGGTCATATCACCTTGGATTTTGTAACGGGCAAAGAGCCCGCAGTTAAACCACACCGGACTGTTAAATGCGGCGTACTGGCGAATCAACAAGTAGCGAAGTTCATCAAGAAAGGTGTGCTGATCCGCCACCGCGGCAAAGACACCCTGCTGTTCCCCTTGCTCCGCAATGGTAAGCATCACCCGATCAATGAGCTGGCGCAGGGAGGTCTCACGCCCCTTAGGGCCTGGCACATCTTGGCGGCGAAAGTATTTTGAAGCGGCAATATCGAGAGCACTTTGACTCCAAAAGGAGGGCGCTTCCACATCCTCTTGGACAAAAATCTCCTGACCGTCCTGATTGAGAATCACGCATTTGCGAGGAACCCAGGGGATTCCCTCATAGGGGCCCGGGCCGGCTTGGGTCCACCTCCGCTGAAATTTCATTCCGTTTTGCCCCATTCACTCCCCAAAATCCCATTGTATTGTTTGCCACCGGAAGTCCTCAATGACATATTGCTTCTTTAGTTGAATTTTCCCTCTTAGACCAGGAACTTGGACTTAAAGCCAATTCACACATCAGAGAGTAACGAAAGCCGGACCATGGAAAAGCCGATCTATTTTGACTACAATGCCACCACTCCCCTGCTACCTGAGATATTTGAGCAGATGAAACCCTACTTTTGTGAGGAGTTTGGCAACTCTTCCAGTCTGAGCCACCCCTACGGTTGGGCGGCCAAGATGGCGGTGGACAAAGCCCGCAAACAAATGGCCAAGGCGATTGGCGCAAAATCAAAAGAGATCTATTTCACCAGTGGTGCGACCGAAAGCAACAACCTAGCCATTCTTGGTGTGGCCATGAAGGCCAATGGGAAGCCGCCCCATTTGGTCACCACGAATATTGAGCACAAAGCGGTCTTGGAAGTTTGCCAATTGGCGGTCAAACGCTTTGGGGCTGAACTGACCATTGTGGAAGCGGACAAGTATGGCCAGGTCTCACTGGCTGCAATCCAAAAGGCCGTCAAACCCAACACTCGCTTGATTTCGGTGATGATGGCGAACAATGAGATCGGCACCATCAATCCGATCAGCGAAATTGGCACCTGGGCAAAAAGCCAAGATATCTTGTTTCACACCGACTGTGCCCAATCCTTTGGCAAAGTGGCTTTGGATGTGGAGAGCATGAGCATCGATCTGCTTAGTATTTCCGGGCACAAGATCTACGGACCAAAGGGCATTGGCGTTCTTTATGTGCGCTCGGAAAACCCCACAGTGGAGTTGATTCCAATCATGACAGGTGGATCTCAAGAATCCAGCCTGCGACCCGGAACACTGAATGTCCCGGGAATTGTCGGCATGGGAGCCGCTGCTGAGTTCGCCATGCAGGATCTTGAGGTGGAAAAACAACGTCTGACTCAACTGCGCGATCGACTGATCCAACTGGTCTTGTCGGAAGTTCCCAATGCCTCTCTCAATGGTCACCCCTCGGAACGCCTGTGCAACAATGCAAGCTTTAGCTTGAAGGATCTTTCTTCAGATATGTTCGCATTAGGGCTAAGTGGATTAGCCTTGAGTTCCAGCTCTGCCTGTACCTCTGGTTCTCCCATCCCCAGTCATGTGCTGAAGGCCTTGGGTCACGGTGACGAGCTGGCCCGCTCCACCCTACGGTTTGGATTGGGACGTCTAACCACCGAAAAAGACATTGAAATTGCAGCCACCAAGGTGATCGTCATGGCGCGCAAAAATCGTGAGATGACCATCAATTAAGGGACTCCCCACCCCTAAGTAATATGTGCTATAATAGGGCGTATTTCAATTGTGACGGGAGAGACTGGGACCATGATTTCTTTGACTGAAACTGCTGCAAAAAAAATTGGCCAACTTCGTAGTGAAGAAGGGGCTTCACCTGAGTCCATGCTCAGGGTTTTTGTCAAAAAAGGCGGCTGTTCCGGCTTTTCTTATGAGTTGAAGTTTGATGACACTTCCCAAGACGGAGACAAGGTCTTTGAAAACCACAATGAAAAAGTGGTGGTGGATGGCCAAAGTCTTTTGTACTTGATCGGCATGACTCTCGACTACGAAGGAGGCCTCAACGGCCAGGGCTTTGTTTTTTCCAATCCCAACGCCACCAAAACCTGCGGCTGTGGCTCCTCATTTGGGGTTTGATTCTTATTTCATATAGTCGCTGATGGTGGCGGCAAAGACCGAGGGGAAGCCGATAATGAGCACCCGTCTGAGGGCCACTTCTGGGTGATCCAAAAAAGGCAGTTTGTCGATCAACAAGAGAATCAATGCCACACTAAACAGGGTGATGAGATAAGTCGCGGCCACGCGCTTAACAAACTCAATCACGTTACCTTTAAGTCGAAAGCGATAAAAATTCAAATAGATAAACATAGTCACTGTGATGACTGAAAAACCTGACAAAAGAATTACATTGAATTGCTTAAGATCGACGCTTAAATTCCACACCTCTTCGGTAAAACAAAGTGGCGAGGCAATCAGCAAGGCGCCCACAAAAATCTGCAAAACGTCCCTCGGCTTAAGCTCCACCATCAAGGGATTGACCACTTGGGAGATGGGCTTTCCCGAAGCATCAAAAAAAGTAACGAACTCTTTTAAGTAACCGTTCACTCGTTTGATCTCGGTCTTAAGGCTTTCCATGAACCCAGTCTATCAACAGCCGATGGAAAGCTCCAGGAACTTTTAAGTTCTTACCGCACCTCCCTAAAAGGGAAAATACTCCACCTTGATTTCATGAAGTTGGCGTGGAGAGAGATCACGCAGTAGGTAAAGAGTCTGATGGTCCGGTTCCAACCGAAAGTCTAACTCACCCAATCCCACGCCATCAACCCACACATTGGTGACTCTCTCCACCGCCGAAGACAACTTTAAGGTTAAATTAGAAATCACACGAGCATCCTGGACCAGCTCCTTCATCGCCGCTGACCAGTCGTCGCGCTTGGCATGAACAGCCACACCACCTGTTTCGCGGATCAGTGGAAGGTAGGCGTAGTCGTTAAACCCCTCAGAATTAATATAGGCTTCTTCATCAGACTTGGGAATGCCGCCGACCACCTTTAAACCATCCAAATGCCGGTCTCCCACCTTGGGCACCGGTACCACGCCACTAAACTTGACGGAAGCAATCCCCGGACTGTTTTCCTTAATCTTGTTAGTGATCTCAGCCAAACTTAAGGGGCTTGATGGGTTGTTGGTCTTGCCATAATAGTTGGCAACACCTGGCGCGTGAGTGTCCGAAACAAACAATATCAGCACCAACGATTCGGGTCGGAATAAAGCCAGGTGTTGCCGATTATAATTTTCGATCAACTGATAAAGACTCCAAACCCCTTCTTCGACCCCGGTACAGTAGAGAGGAGTCTGCATGGCACCTGAAAGGCAGGCTTGGCCCGAGCCACTTTTTTGCTGGGGATCAAACCAACTTTGAGCACAGACCTCGACCGGGAAGTTCTGTTTACCATTTTCGTCGGGATCATAAGCGCTTACATCAAGACTCATGTAACTCGCTACCCTTGAAAGATTCACGAGATTGAGAAATCCTGGAACTCCAATTGAGTATTGGGTATAGGGTTTATCAAATTGGATCTGGTCTCCCACCATTTGGGCCGGAGACATATAGGTCACACCCATCTTTGTGTTGTCAGGGAACTCCACGGACGACAGGGAGAGAATACCCGCTTCCACATTAGCAAGAATTGTCTTCATGGAGCAGGAATCATCTAAGACAAACAGAACATCAACTGATTCAGCATTATATTGATGATAAAAGATTTCGACTTCGCGGCTGCGATTGAAGTCCACCTTGTCGCAGCTCGTGGCACCGATAACCGCCAACATTAACAGTGAAAACCACAGAACAAAGATAACCAGTCGTGTGGTCTTCGACTGTAAGGGCCAGCGCTCCGCAAGCGTCGGCCCTGCCTGAGGACTCTCCTCAAGCGGCAAGTTTTTGTCGCACATTTACCCTTCTCCCTTCCTAATTTGGAATTGGAAAAAGGGGATCAATCAAATTGTTTCGATGTTGCTTGAATTTCCCAACTGCATCTCGCTGATCCCCAACCCAGGCAGGTGACAGCGTTTCTCATATTCCACACCGTAGTCATGTCTACAGCAAGGTCGATGCCAGGAATCAACTGGCGAGATCCCCGGCAGACGACGACACAAATGACAGGTGTCAAAGGAGTAGGTGATTTCAGGAATCAAGCAAATATTTTCTTATCCCTGGTCAAAGAACCACGCGGCAGCCGGCTTTTGGTAGCGGAACGGAGGGCGCATCCAATCCCGCATCACGCAAAAGTATCAGGCCCTTAATATATAGAGGTAACGATTTATTGGCGTAGCGAGAGATGACTTCCCGGCCATCAGCTCTTTCCACTGTTTCGACCGCATCAATATAATCCCCACGCGGGGCTTTTTCTAAGGCCGTCATTAGCACACCTAGGACCCACAAGAGTTTGTTTCTCTCCAAACTCCAGTGCCTGCTACTAGGAGGCTGAAACTCCCCTTTACCTAACTCAGCCGCCGAATTCACAAAGTCGAAGGTCTCCTGAAGCCACAGCATGTTTTTTTCCTGCGCATGAGGAAGAAAGCGATAGATGTCGTCCACCATTATTGTCCGCAACAAATTGATGATGGGATCTATGCGGACCATGTCCTTTTTGAATCTATCCGGAAAGCGGGCTTCTTCTGGGGCATCTGGTACAGACACCAAGTCCGCCTTGGACTTGATTCTAAAGGCGATGTCCACAGCCCTGCGCCCATCCGGCAGGCGGATCTGCTCCATGGCCTCCATCAATCGTCCTTCGCTAGCTCCGGAATAAAAGGACTGACGGAAACCGGGATGCTTGTCCAAAAACTGTAAGACCTGACCCGCCCAATCGGCGACACGAAAGTAGCCCTCTTGGGTATGAATGTAAGTTCCATGGCGATCACCAAGAATGGGTTTCTCCACGGCATAGAGCAAAGTCCAGTCCAAATCCCACACCACATCAACCACCTCAGCTTGCTGAGCCAGGATTGACTGAGTACAAAGACTCGACAGAAAGCTGAAAAGAATTGCCAAAAAAAAGATTCGCATTAGGTCGGACTAATCCTTTGCCGACTGCCCAAGTCGTCGCTCGATCCTATCAATCAAGGACTGATTTTTTTCCTTAAGCCCAATAATTTCGACGTCCATTCTCCCTTGAGCAATTTCTCGAAACTCATCCCCAATCGCCCCGGCCAGGACCTCAAGAACCAGACTATGGGGGATTTGTCGTTCTTCTATAAGAGAGCGAAGATAGGATCTCACGATAGGAAACTGGGTGTAATCGTTTTCGCTTTGCCACTCCTGGAAGGAATAATTGTCAAATTTCAGGTTCTTGTGGAAAGTTCGGTTCTTGAAAATCTCTTCTTCCGTTCCTCCCTCTGGCACCTGCAGGCGGTCTCCCTTTTCAATCCGAAGCTTCCTTGAGGTCTCTTCCATGATGGACCAACTTCCCATAACCAAGGCCCCCAAAAAGTCAGAGAACAGTTCATGATAGGGGGCAATCGCAGAAAAGAAGTGGTTGCCACTGCCAAAATGAGGAGCAATTTCCTCGTCCATAGGAGTCACTACTGAAAGCTCCGCCAGATCCGCCAAGGTTTGATCCAAAGTTCGCCGGGCTCGAATCAGGATATCCCTGTTTTTCTCAGGCTCTTTGCCAAAATCGGCAAGTGCATCTTCAATATCCGCCTGTTTTTGCTTCAGTTGAGTTGAGATTGTCGCCAAATCCACCTTAAAGTGTTTTAATCTCAGCCACACATAACGCCAGTCGAGAGAATGGCGGAGCAAATATTGGTCCAACAGAAAATGACCGTATTCATGAGTGAGTGAGGGGAGGTTCAAGCTCCCGACAAAAATGGCCTTCTTACGAAAATCAAATTCTACATTTCGATCAGGATCGAAACCAATATCTAACACCTGATTGGTGCGAAATGCCGGCCCCACCTGCTGATCGACCCTTGGTAAGTGCTGACTAATGGAGTCCACCAACCCTTGATCGGTGAAAAAGTAAAACTCCGCCCCTGCCCAAGAACTCTCGGACATTGCGGTCATGAGGAGAATGAGCAAAATGCGAGCAAACGGGGATCTAGCTGCCATGGAGCCTCCAATTCGGTGAACCCGATTGGCTCTTGCCAAGAGCATACCATCTGAACTCAATTCAGATGTTCAGAGAGGCCCCCCTGAAGCCATTTACCCTCCCATCTAGCCAAAATTTGTCCCTAATCTCAGCCCTTTAGGGCATCGCCCAAAGCCTTTCAAGAGTCTCGGAAATGAGCTTGGGGCGACTGAGGATGAGCTCGTGTCCCCCACCAGGAACGGGCACGAATTGGTTGCTACCAAAGTGAACGGCCGTCCGCCTGTAGGTATCTTCAGTAAAGAGAAAATCCTGGCTGCCGAAAATTACCCAGCAGGTGGGTTTCATTTCCACAGAGACCGATTTCCAAGATTCCCAATCCTCAGTGCGGGCAATCCACAAAAAGCGATGAATAGCATGGCGGATGAGGCGCCATTTGCGGTGATTGAAGCGACGGATCTTTTTTCGCGTCCCCAGTCCCATGTGAAAAAGGCGTCCTAAAGCCTCAAGATAACTGCGACCAAAAGGGGTCAGAGCAAAAGTAAAGACTCCTGTTGGGAGGCGATAAATAAAAAACAACCACCTGAGCAATGGATTCCTAAGCTCTTTCAAAGGATCCAAAGGCATGGGATTGATTAAGACATGATGGCTCACTTTGTTGCCCAACCGAGCCTGAATTCCGAAAGTGAGGGTTGCTCCATAAGACGAACCAACCAAACGAATGGCTTCTTCAGGTGAGACGAATTCGCGCAAAAACTCACACAATAAATCCACTTGATGGGAAAAAGAAATGGGCTCCTGATGGGAAAAGAGAGATTTGATGTTTACAATGAGTCTCCGACCATCCTTAAGGTCTTCGGCTACAGATCGCCAATCCCCCGGACTCCCACCAAAACCATGGAGAAAAACGGTCAACGGCCCCTCGCCCTCAAGGGTGTAACGCAGCTCCACATCTCTGATCCGCCTAATGGACATTTTCTTCACCTGCCAACGTACCACTCTGTCTCAATACAATGGTAACTGATCGGCAGAGGAGACCGAAGGCCTTTCTCATTATGGAGCGAGCGAATAAATTGGTGGGACCTTACTGACGGCGGCGGCGACGACGAGGACGATTGCCCCATTTACCCTGGGCGTTTCCACCCTGGTTTTCTGAATTCTGAGAGCCTCCACCTCCCTGTTGGCCTCCACCTCCGGAGCTGGCTTGCCTTTGCTGGTTGGAAGGACCACGACCGTCTCGATTGCGGCGGCGACCATCACGACCCCGCTTGCCAGATCGTCCGCCACCTTTGGAGCCACCGCCTTGGCCTAGATCCAAAAGAGCTTCAGATCTGGGGCCTCCAGGAGGCCCCCCGCCGCGTTGAGGCCGACTATCCCCCTGGTCCACATCCGATGTGACCACTTCAACCAAGTCATGATCTTGTTGAATCAAGTTGCCCGTGACGGCCTTGGATACAATACCCTCATTGCGCAACTCCACTTGAAAACGTCGCGAGCCTGGCGGCCCTTCGGTCTCCTTTTTGACCTGCTCAGAAACGTCGATGGTGATGTCACCAAAGCAGTAGAGCTGGCAGGACAGCCGTCTGCGATCGATAAAGTGTCCAGAACCAATCAAGGTCAATTCCTTACTCGATGGAGGAAGAACATTGTGCTCACCTTCTACCAACTTGACTCGGCACTCGGCACAATTAGGAACTCCATTGCAGACAGTCTTGATAAATATCCCGTTCTTTTGAGCCAAATCCAGAACCGTCTGATTGGGCTCGATTTCCAGTTCAATCTCCTGGGGTAAGAACTTCACTTTCACTTTGTCACCCGAACTTTAATAAATTTCTTTTTGCCAGCTTTAAGGATCACCTCCTCGCCAGCCTTGAGCTTGAGTTTAAGCTGCTCATCTTCCACTTTAGAGCCAGCCCACTCAATGGCCCGCCCTTGCACCAATCGGCGAGCTTCACTGGTGGACTTTGCCAATCCTGCTTCTTTAACGAGATGACAAATCCACACATCATCACTGGCCGCCACCTCAAACTCGGGCATTTCATCCGGAAGTCCCTTGTCTACGAAGATGCGGTTGAACTCTTCTATGGCATTATCAGCAGCCTCAATTCCGTGAAATCTGTTAACCAACATATGTCCCAACTGAACCTTGGTGTCTCGCGGGTGCCGTTTACCACTGGCCAAATCACTTCTGAGAGACTCCAGTTCGCCGGTCGACATATCAGTCAGCAGCTCATAGTAACGGATCATCAATTCATCCGACACCTTCATGGTCTTGCCAAACATGTCCCGAGGACTTTCCTCGACTCCAATATAGTTATCCAGGCTCTTGGACATCTTTTGCACTCCGTCCAATCCTTCCAGGATGGGCATGGTCAAAATGCACTGGGGTTCAACACCATAGTGTTTTTGAAGGTCGCGACCGACCAAAAGATTGAACTTTTGATCTG
Source organism: Pseudobdellovibrionaceae bacterium (assembly GCA_020635075.1). Lineage (NCBI taxonomy): Bacteria > Pseudomonadati > Bdellovibrionota > Bdellovibrionia > Bdellovibrionales > Pseudobdellovibrionaceae > Pseudobdellovibrionaceae bacterium. The sequence goes on from JACKAM010000001.1 coordinate 1,953,242, forward strand.
TCCCACCCAACTCCACATCGGCCTTTAAAGCCACCGAGTCATAACCCTGCACCAATGGATAAAGGAACTCATGGATACAAATACTCTCTTGAGCCTGGTATCGCTTGGAAAAGTCATCCCGCTCCAACATCCTGGCCACAGTGTACTGGCTGGAGAGACGAATAAAGTCCGAAGCCGAGAACTTACCCATCCATCTGGAATTGTAGTCCACCACTGTCTTTTCCGGATCTAATATCTTGAAAACCTGACGGGCATAGGTCTCAGCGTTGAGCCGCACTTCTTCAACTGTCAGGGCCGGACGAGTCTCATTCTTGCCGGTGGGATCGCCAATCATGGCGGTGAAATCGCCAATCAAAAAGATCACCTCATGGCCCAGGTCCTGAAACTGCTTCATCTTGTTCATTACAACAGTATGACCAATGTGCAGGTCGGGGCGGGAGGGATCAAAGCCTGTCTTAATATGCAGAGGCTTTCCTGATTCGTAGCTCTTTTTGAGCTTCTTGAGCATTTCCTCTTCGGAAATAAAGTCCACGACGCCCTTTTTGAGTTCGCGCAGCTGCTCTTCAGGTGTGAGTTCAAACTTTGCCATATCGCGCCTTCCTCTACCTAGCGTGTTCCACCATTCTAGTTTCTCGGACAACAGTGACCTTTACTTGTCCGGGATAATTCAACTCACGCTCAATCTTGCGGGCAATATCACGACTCAACATGATGGACTGCTCATCTGTCACCTTTGAGCTGTCGACCAACACGCGGATTTCTTTGCCGGATTGAATGGCAAAAGTACGGGATACTCCGTCAAAGCTATTGCCAATAGACTCCAAGTCTTCCAGACGACGGATGTAGTTCTCCATCATGCCACGACGAGCACCAGGGCGCGCTTTAGAAAGGTTATTGGCCGCCTGAACCAGATGAGCGAGAATGGTTTCTGGCTTCTCTTCATCATGATGGGCGCGAATAGCATGACAGACAGGGTCTTTCTCACCATGGCGTTTGGCGTACTCAGCTCCCACAAGGGCATGACTACCATCAACGGTGTGGTCAATGGCTTTACCGATATCGTGCAAAAGACCTGCACGCCGGGCCAGCTTTTCATCATAGCCGATTTCAGCAGCCATCATACCGGCTAGAGTCGCCACCTCCACACTATGCTTCAGCAGATTTTGCGTTTCCGAGTGGCGGTACTTAAGACTACCCAGCAGATTCATGACACTTGGGTGAACACCGTGGACACCTAAATCAAAGCAGGCCTTCTCACCCTCTTCTTTGATCGATGCAAACAACTCACTCTTCACCTTATCCACCACTTCTTCGATTCGCGCCGGATGCACCCGACCATCTTCCATCAGCTTCAGCAGAGCCTGACGGGCCACCTCGCGGCGAACAGCATCAAAGCTTGAGATCACCACTGCCTCAGGAGTCTCGTCGATAATCAGATCCACTCCACAGGCGGCTTCCAGAGCGCGAATGTTGCGCCCTTCGCGGCCAATGATCTTTCCCTTCATTTCATCACTTGTCAGTGGAACAGTGGCCACCGTTCGTTCAGCGGCCATTTCGCCAGCAAACCGCGACACCGCAACCGACAGAATTCTTTTGGCGTTGCGATCCGCCTTGGCGCGCATCTCGTCCTCAATGGACTGAAGTTCCCCTGCAAGGTTTTGCCGTACTTCTTCTTCCATAGCTTTGCGCAATTCATCTCGCGCCTGATCGGCTGTCATATTAGCCACAGACTCCAGCTTATTCTTGAGACCCTGGATTTCCTGCTCGGCCTTTTGTTCCAGCTCTTGAATCCTCACTTCAGCAATCTTAATGCGATCACTTCGCTGCTCCAAGGAATTGAGCTTCTGCTGAAGAGTATCTTCCTTCTTCTTGAAGTCCCCCTCCAAACGCCCCTCTTTTTCCTTCAGCTTCTGCTCAGCAGATTCCAGTTTTTGCTTTTGCTTCTTGATGTCACCCTCAACATTGCGTCGGGCGCGGGACTCAAAGTCCTTAGCCTTGCCTTTGGCCTCACGGTCAATCTTGGCCGCCTGCCCTTTAGCGCGATTAAGGATCTTGCCAGCCTCTTCCTCAGAAGCCTTGATCTTGTTTTCTCCGGTCACCCGTTGAAACACAATCAGCACTCCTGCGCCGCCAACCAATCCCAATACCAGACTCACCAGGCCGGTAATGATCACTTCAGTTCCCATTGTTCAAATTCCTTTCTCCGCTCACCGGTCAATCCTGGGCCGGTGCCGTTCGATCCGTTTGTAGCGAAAAATTCTCCGTCACAACCCAGTCCATGCGAACATCCTCTTTTTCCAGAGGTAGATCCTGGACCGCAAGCTGTACAGAATAGCCAATACCAATCTTCAGAACTTTGCTTCCCCGCAAAGCCCGATCGTAAAACCCTCTTCCATAACCGATGCGGCCACCCTTCTGGTCAAAAACCACTCCGGGAACTAGCACCACATCACAATCCCCAATATTCACCTGACGACTCCGGGCCGTATCAGGCTCGCGAATCCCAAAGGCTCCCGAGGTGAAGGCCTCGGCCGAGTCTGGCACCCAAAAGGAAAGCTCACTCCCCTCCACTTTAGGGAATGCAAATTGCCAATTGGATTTTTGGGAAACAAAAGGATCCGGATCAAGTTCGTCCGGTAGAGCCGAATAAGCTGCCGCCAAGCCAGAATGACTGGGAGTTAAAAAGTTCAGCTGCTCCGCCACATCCTGATGAAGTTGACTCAGGTTCGAGTGGTGGGCATGAACAAAGCTCTTTCTCTTGGCCAGGAACTCCTGACGAAGAGCCTTTTTCTTTTGAGACTCGGTCGCGTCCAACATTTCCGCCTCGCACTTGGCGAGCCGAGCTGTACCAACCAATGGGTGAAATGCTTTGAAGAGCCGGCCGACCTTGCGTCGGATCGCGACTAGGCAATGGGTCTTTAGATCTTGGCCATACCGGAAGCCAATAGCTCCAGGCGAATTTTCATTTCAGGTGTTGGGCCAAGGTTCATTGCAATCTTCTCCGTCCTCTCACTCGATTAGTGATCCAACCCGGTCTGGGTTAATGGAGAAGACTCAAGATTGGTGAGGATTTCCTTAGCTCGGGATTCGAGTCCGGATAATTCGTTGTTTGCCGCACGTTTGAGTAAAATCAAATCCTCGGCAAGATGCAGGGAAGCGAGTAAAAGTGCATTCTGAAAAGACACACTTGAATGAACTTCTAGAGCTTCTTTCACCTTCTCATCCACTAGGGCCACAAGTTTTGCGACCGTTTCTTCATCATGTGAAGAACGGAGCTTCATGGGCAGGCCGGCTATCAGCACTTCATAAGTTGTCTTGGCTGTGTCGTCCACGGCTTCTCCCAGGCTCCGGAATCTTAAGTATTCTCCAGTAATATTGATAATATGGAAGCCCTTGGGGGTCAAAGCAAATAGCACCCCCCGGGTGAATTCGGGCCAAAGTCAGCGGCGCGGCAGGATGTTGTAGGGGTCATTTTCCTTGAGCAGGCCATAGACGTGGTTGGACATGAGGCCGACCACCCGACGATAGTCACTCAGGACATCCAGGTGGATGGAGCTCGTGTTGATGGTTTCAGCCTTACCTTTGACGAGGCGTTCTATGTGGGATTCCCGGAGTTGTTTCTCTAACTTACGGACCTCACGCTTGTGGAAAATCACCTTTGATCCCAGCTCCATATCGGAGACTTGAAAGCAGCTCACTGACATTTCCGCCACCTTGAGGACCTCACGGTGGAGGACCATAAGATCTTCCCGCCCCTCCTTGCTAAAGCCGAGCTTAAGGGCGTGCTTTTTGCGGGCCAAATCCAGAATATTGTTGTCGATCACGTCGGCGGCACTTTCCAGGTCAGCCCCAAAATAGATGATCCTCATCATTCGCCTTTGGTTAGTTGGATCGGCCTCTTCCATGTGGCGAGCCAAAAACAGGTTGATCTCCCGATTGAGCAGATCCACCCGGTCATCTCTCTCTTTGATGGACTCCTCTAGGTCCGGATTTTCATCCTTTAATATCTCTATTGAATCCCGAACCATACTCAGGACAATGTCGGCCATGCGCAGAACTTCGCGTTCGGCATGGGCAGCGACCACACTGGGACTTTGGTGACTTCCACGCTCCAAGTACTTGACCGAGAACTCCTTTTCCTGATCCTTTGGGGGAAAGATCTTTTCAATCAGTTTTGCCCCATAGTTGATAAAGGGGAAAAACAGAGCAGAGGCTGCCACGTTGAAGGCCGTGTGAACATTGGCCACATCCCGCTGAATGTTTGTCGAACTCACTAAATCTGCCAGGTAGGGGGTTAGGGGCATAAAAATGAGGACCGATACGATTTTGTAAATACAGTGAGCCCAGGCCACTTGCCGCCCGACATGATTTCCGCCAACGGCAGCCATTAAAGGGGTGGCCGTGGTACCAATGTTGGCACCGTAGACCCAATAGACTGAATCCACCAAATCAATCTGCCCTGACATCGCAAGTGTCATGGCGAAACCAATGGTTACTGCGCTACTATGAACCAGAGCCGTAAAGATGGCGGTAATGACAATGGTGTAAAAGGGGTTGGCCTTCAGCTGAGACAAAAAATTGGCAAACATACCAACATCGCGCAGGGCGTTCGTCCCCACACCAATGAGGTCAAGGCCCCAAAAGATCAGCCCGAAACCCATAATGACGGCCATGATCTGTTTAAAAACCCGCTTGCGGGCCATAAAGTAAAACATAAAGGCAATGGCAAATATTGGCAGTCCAAACTGAGCTACATTCAAACTCAGAAGTTGAACGGTAAACGTCGTTCCAATGGTCACGCCAAGAATAACTCCCATGACCTGAGTCAGGGAAAACACGCCGGCGGATCCCAAGCCCACAAGCATGGAGATCACCGCCCCAGAACTCTGAATAACCAAGGTCATCAGAATCCCCACCAAGAGACCAAAGATCGGTTTGCGCGACAAAGTAACGAGAAGATCGCGAATGCGATTGGCGGCGAGCTTTTGCAGATTGTCGCTAGCCAAGGTCATACCCAGCATAAAGAGCGAAATGCCCCCGAGCGTAATGACGAATGATGAGTGCTGTCCGGTCACGGTTGCAAAATCCCCTGCCTAAGTTGCTCGACCAATAGCGAGCCATCCATTGTATAGATGGACTCGCCTAATTTTGAATCGGAATTGCAGGGCGGGACCTCAAGGCCATTTATTTGCGGCCCAGCCTGGACACCAAATCGATCCAAAACGAGGCAGAACTGTTCACATAAAATCTAATTGATACATACCAAAACACTACATATCTTATCTTAAATATTTGTATTTACTTATTTTTATTAGCAATCGACAAATTTTATGTTCACAATTTTTTGGATTTTAATTTTGTGATTTCACCAGGCCGCGTTATGATGAATGCAGAAGGGAAATTAACCAAAAGGGGGACGTAATGAAAAGTTCAGTCCAAATCAGTCTCGTAATTCAAAGTTGCTTGTTAGCCCTTCTTCTTTGCTTGGGTTCAGGTTGTGAGAAAAACCAAGATCAAGAAGATGCACTGGTGGCTGTTCAGTATGCTGGCTACACAACAGCCAAATTTAAACTGTGGGATCTATTTATTCCGCGAGCACATGCTTCGGTCTCAGATCTGCAGTTCTGCTTTAAGCGCTTGCGCTTTAAGATGGCTGACGAAATGACCGCCGATCCAACTCTGGCCGAAGACAATATTGACTTCAGTATTGGCCAGGTCACCATCGACCCAGCCGGCACCTCGCTTGGTGCAATTGTATTGCCCGTGGGAACCTACCGGCGAGTGGAGTTTGACCTGGAGAATGACTGCGCCAGTGGCTACAGCATTCAATTGGTAAACTCTAATGGATCATTTAATAGCACCGACCGTATCACCATTAAATGGAGCGGAAATCTCGTCATTGAAGAGGACACTGTCGTCAGTCTGAATGTTCAGACAATTCTCGATCAGTTAAACAGCTACAATGGCGGCGGATCCCTTAAGGATGCAGCCGAAGCCATTACTGGAAGTTTGTAATAAAGACCTGTTGATGTTGGAGTAGAAGAAATGGGAGCCAAGAAAGAACAAAAACGGAATTTAACCTCCCAGCCTGATATTCATCGTTATCACGATTATCGGGAGTACCTCAGGGATTGGGTGGACCATAAAAGGTCCACCCAACCTCAGTTTTCTCTGCGGAAAATGGCCTTGGAGCTCAAGACCTCAGTATCATTGCTCACCATGATCCTCAAAGGCGACCGAAATCTGAGTAAAGAGCTTTTTGAAAAACTCTGCCCTTACCTGGGCCTCTCAGCTTCGGAGTCCTCCTATCTTGGCCAATTGAAAATTGTGTCTGATAGCGACTCACAGAAGGACCGGGTGGCAGCTCTAAAACGGCTACAGCGATTCCACGGCTACCAAGAACAAAACAGCACCGATCTCGAAGCCCACAAATACATGGCCAAGTGGTACTACGTCGCCATCAGGGAAATGACAGCCATGCCCGACTTTCAGGCTGATCCCAAGTGGATCAGAAAACGGCTAAAGAAGAAAGTCTCAAGCAGGGAGATCCGCGAAGCATTGGCGTTCCTGTTTGATCATGGTTTTATTGAAAGAGATCCCAAAACTAAAAAGGTGACCATTCCGACCAAACAATTGGACTGCAGCGAGGGGATTTATAAACTCTCCCTTTCTCAGTTCCATAGCCAAATGTTTGAACTGGCAACTGACTCTATTTCGACCACTCCACGCGAACGTCGCTGGATTAACGGTCATACGGCGGCCATCACCGCCAAACAATTTGAACAGATTCGTGAGATTCTCAAAGAGGGTTTGGAGAAAATCGAACAAATTACCGATAAGAGTGAATCGGGTGAAGAAGTCTACCATATTGGACTTCTCGCTTTCCCCGTCACTCAAAACGGGGGTAGGGAAAATGGGTAAGTACTTTTGTATTTTTAGTTTACTATCGGCCCTGACATTGGGCTGCGCTGGGGGGACGACGAGCGGAAACCCTGTCGTTGAGGTCAATCTTGACACCTATTCCCCTGTGCCGACGGCCAAACCTGGGGCCAGTATTGCATCAATGGCAACTCCATTCAACGTCAGCAGTCTTGTCATGTGCTTCAAGAGACTGCGGTTTAAAACAGAGAACGAGACCACCAACGGTGATCCGACTCAAGATGATGACAATATCGACCTCGAACTCGGCGAGGTGGTGCTCTCCCCATCAGGTACATCTTTAACCAGCGTATCCGTGCCTAAGGGCATTTACACACGGGTTGAATTTGACCTGGAAAAGGACTGCGCTGATGGCACATCCGGCAACAGCCTGCAGGTCACTAACGGCTCCGGCCTTTTAACAACAGATGAGCGTATCACGATAAAATTTGAAGGAATTTTCACAGTCGATGAGAGCTCCGAAATTCTCAACCTGGGAATTCAGAATATCATCAACGCCTTGGACACGGCCACTGCTGGCAATGAGCTTAAAAACAAGGCTGAAGGAGCCAGTGGCTCATTTTGATCATGGTAAAATGAAGGCAACGGTGAATCTCCACCTATGAGACCGGCAACTTTGGGACGTTCAACACTAGCCGGGAGTTGAAAATGGAGAATGGGAACCGAATTTTAGTTAGGGCGCTCGTCATATTATTTCTGCTGCTTCCAGGATCTGGCTGTAAGAATGTCCTGGAAGACTCAGCCAAGACCTCCACCGACGAGGCTCTCTTTTTTGAAGCCAAACAACTCATGAATAGTGGGGACTGGACAGGTGCCATCACCCAGTTTGAGCGAATGTCGGCAGCCTATCTCGCCAGTCGCGATGTGGCTCCCCACTACGCTTCAGCTTATGCCGGCCGCTGCGGTCTGAGTTATTTGGGCTTTGTGGAAAGCCTTGGGAGTATTGGCACCACCAAGCTCTTTCGCTTTCTCATGAACACCTACCCGGGTTCTGCCGCCACCCATGTCGCTGACTGTGAAACTGCCGAAACCATTTTATTGACCTCGGTGGCCGATCCAAACTTGAGAACGGTTGATGAGAACCTACTCGTGGCCTTTACGGCCTTTACTAAGCTTGGGACTATTCTTAACACCTACGCGGACACCGACGACGACGGAAGTCCTGATGGTGGATTTGACGCCTGCAATGTAGGAAGCCTAGCCGATGCAGATGCCCGGCAAGTGGGAACGGGATTAGCCATTGCCCTATCCGCCCTGCAAGCCGCAGCGGCAGAGACCACCATTGGCAGTGGTGAAACCGCAACCCTCACCAGCGGCTGCGCCGACCTGGCGGTATTAGCCCCCAGTTTTGACTTTTGCTCCGTGACTGATCCCGCAAGTCTCACTGCTGATCAGGTCAAAGGGATTCGCTCAGTTATTCAAGAGAACGAATGGGTCGGCATAGGCTCCTGCAACAACACTTTGGACAACTGCCTATGTCCATAAAATCCGTGAAGCTGGCGCTCTCCTATCTATCGGGATGCGTCCTTATTTTTATTCTTGGTATTTCGTGGCAAAGGGCCGACGCCGAGGAGCTCTATCAAATCCACAAAAGTATTCGAAGTCTTGGTATGGGTGGTGCTGGCGTGGCCTCCACCTTTAACTCGGACGTGCTATTTATCAACCCGGCCGGCCTCGCCGATGTGCGCGGCATGAACTTTACCATGATGGACCCCTACGTGGGATTGAGTGGGCTGGATATCCTCGAGCAAGCCCAGAGTGTGCAAAACTCTGCTGACTTTAGCGCCACCCTACAGCAGTTTTATGGCAGTCCGGCCTGGTTGGGTGGTGGAGCCAAGGCGGCGGCCCTGTTTTCCAATGTCGGCTTTGCCTACTATACAGATGTGGATGCCAGTCTGAGAATTGACAATCCGGTGTTTCCTGAATTGCAGCTCAATGTGGTTCAGGATTACGGACTTGCTTTGGGTGCTGGATTTCAGGTTCACGACAATGTGTCGACAGGCGTGGTCATCAAGCAAATCAATCGCAAGGGTGTTCGAGAAACCTATCGGGCCAGCACCATTGGTGACCTCAATCCCGACCAGATTTTTGGCAATCTGGACAATGCCGGGAAAGGCTACTCAGCAGATCTTGGTGTGAATTTGATTTTCGATCGCACCACCAATGCCACCATGAGCTTTGTATGGAAGGATATAGGCACTACCAAATTCCGGGTGGAAAACGGTGGAGTGGCTCCACCCAGTGACCCCGATGAAATGATTGTCGGACTTGCAGCTACCATCGACGGCGGCCTGTTTAGCATCACTCCGGCCCTGGATTTTCGCGGGCTCAACCGTAACGATGTGCCAATTGGAAAGAAGGTCAACTTTGGAGTTGAAGTTGGTCTTCCTCTGCTCGATGTTCGTGCCGGATTTCACCAGGGGTATTACACCTTGGGCGCAGGCCTTAACGTGGGACTGCTGCGGGTCGAAGCGGCTACCTATGGTGTTGAACTGGGAGAGTACCCGGGCCAGCTAGAGGACAGACGTTATCTCCTGCAGATCGCCCTGGAGTTTGGTGTGGACTCCAATTGGCTCAACTTCTCCGGTAATCAGGGGCGTCGAAACCGCCTGAAACAACGGAGATAGTGACCCATCCCTGAGCCTCTGCTAGCCTGATCCCTCTTGTTAAGGGGGTATGAGGTGGCTCGTTTTAAACCTGAATTTCAGTTGAACCGTGAGTACTCAAGCTTCGCTGACCCGCAATGGGCTGCTGACCTCAAAGAACTCACTGAAACGATCAGTTCCATCAGTCAGCGTGCACAACAGCTGGATCAGGACGATAAGGCAATCTCAGCAAATAATATTGTTCAACTTCTTAAGGATGAAGAGCGAGCCATTCGCCTATCGAGGAATATGGTCACCTATTCCAACCTACTCGTGACTATTGATGGCACCAACCAAGAGGCTAAGGATCACCACAGTCGGGCTGTTGACTTTCAATCTAAACTTCTGGAAGCAGCAAAACCCTTTCATCTATTCTTAGCCCGTATGTCGGATAATTTTTACTGCAAGCTCGAAGAGCATCAAGAGGCCCAGCCCTACCTATTTGCCATTCGCCTGCGCCGCGAACAAGGGGACACCCTGCTGAGCAAATCAGAAGAAACACTGATTGAAGCGATGAAAAGAAGTGGTTTTTTGCCGTGGATCGATCTCTATCGGGAAGTGTCTGGGGCATTGAAGTTTCAAATGAAGTTCGAGGAAGAAACAAAAATACTGAGCGTCGCCGCTGCCGCCCCTTATATCTGCAGTCGGGATGAAAAAACCAGGAAGCAAGCCTACTTCGCGATCAATGACTCCTGGCGAGCCCAAGGCCCAATTCTCGCCAAAGCCCTGTCCTCCCTCGCTGGATGGCGGCTCGAAGAATTTAACAAGCGTTCACATACGAGGGAGATGGATTATCTGGAAGTCCCCTTGCGGATTTCCCGTATTCGCCGCGAAACCCTTGACGCCATGATCTCCGCTGTTGAAGCCAGATCCCACATTGCCAAAAAGATCGTACAACTCAAAAATCGCGCATTGGGTTTTGGTGATACTGTTCATGGTTGGAACTTAAGTGCTCCCCCCCCCTTGATTCAGGATAGCTCCGACACCAAAGTCACCTTTGATCAAGCCATTGAGATTCTCCAGCGGGCTTTGAAGCCCTACCATCCTTACTTCGCTGAATTTGTCCAGCGCATGGCGGAGAACGGACAGATTGATGCCCGCATGGGCGACAACCGACGACCGGGTGCCTTTTGCACTTCCTTTGCGAAGTCGCGAAGACCCCATGTCTTTATGAGTTTTTCAGGAGAGTTTCACGACATCCGCACCTTGGCCCATGAGTTAGGCCACGCCTTTCACAATGATGCTCTTAGCAGCCTGACGTTTGCCGAATCCTCGTATCCTATGACTTTGGCGGAAACGGCCAGTATTTTTACGGAAACCTTGGTGGGCGATCACCTCATTGAGCATGAAGCCAATCAACAGCTGGTCTTGAATTCCATGTGGACCGAGGTGTCTGTGGCGTCGACCATGCTTATAGGAATTCCCTGGCGCTATCACTTTGAACACCGGCTCTACCAGGAAAGAAAGAATGGAGCTCTCTCTGCTCAACAACTGGAGGGCCTGAGCCAAGAGACCTATCGGCAAACATTTGGCAATCTGGTGGTAGAGGTTCCCGAGTCCTCTTGGATGAAGACCCTTCATTACTACATCGATGGCCGATACTTTTATAATTTCCCCTATACCTTTGGTTATCTCTTCTCCCTAGCCATCCTCAATCAACGCGAAACCTGGGGAGACCATTTTTACGACCAGTATGTGGCACTCCTTCAAGACACTGGCCGCATGAAAGTAGAGGACTTGGCAGATAAATATTTCAAAGCCGATTTGTCTCGTGAGACATTTTGGCATCAGGCCCTCGACATCGTCGAGAGAAAGACCGGCCAATTTGAGTCCAAACTATTGGAACTAGGCCTCATTTGATGGTGATTAATCGTTTTAATCAGGCCTTATCGGTCTAAATAATTTTACCCAATCTACCCTTAGCCGTACAAGGCCACTGAAACCGGTCCTGAATCCCTCAAACCACATAGGACCGGAGAACTTATCCATACCTAAGGGGAACGACATGAAAACTAAAACGCTCGCCACGGCACTACTTGCCGCAACCACGCTGGGAGTGAACAGCGCACAGGCTGTTTCGATTCTTCCAGCTAACACTGCCACCATTGAAGTTCGTTACGACGAAGCTAAAAGTGGCAATCGCATCACCGACACGGCTTATTTCCGCATTCCCATCGTTGCCACAAGTGCTTCGCCACTGAACAGCGATGATAAGATCGAACGTACCATTTGGGTGGCCAAGTTTGGTCAATCTCTCAAAGACTCTCTGAAAAAGTATGAAGACGTTTGTAAAGTGGACGTCGAAGAACCGCCGGTGATCATTCCCCGTCCCATTCGCCCTCCGAATCCGATTATCCCTGGCCCCATTCGTCCCCCTCACCCTCCAACTGACACCAAATGTGTAGAGGGCTGGAAGAGGGTTGGCGCTGAAACCGAAGTAACTGTTGAAGCCCATAAGGCCTCACTATTTGGCATGGACGTGTCTCTTCAGTCCAAGGAGCTCCACGAGTTGGTGGACCTGGGATTGAAATTGGCTAAGAACATGAAAGAGGCCAAGCCACAAACCCTTCCTCACCTTGAGTTGGGCCATGCCCGCGCTGCTCTTGGAGCTGGTGGCGGTGGTTTGAATGTCACCACTGGTGGCGCTATGGACATGGGTTCTTTCCGCCGCAATGTGGAAGAAGGCTATGTGCCTGGCCCCGAGAGCTTGGCAGTTGAAGGTTTGATGAAGGAATTCGACCTCTCACTGACAGCTAAGTCTTGCGCTAAACTTTTGTGCATTCAACCCGCTTATCAGATCTCTGGAAAAGAGAATAAGCTTTACGTACAAGTTGGCATGGCCAGCAACGTGACCAAAGAGAACTTTAAGCGCAGCCCTCTCAACCTGGCTGTAGTTCTCGACATCTCTGGCTCCATGCAGGGAACAGATGGAACCAGCAAGTCCCGTCTGGAGTGGGCAAAAGAGGCTTTGGTTCACACCATTAACCAACTTGAGCCAACGGATTCCTTTTCATTGACCGTGTTTGACACTTCCAGTGAAATCCTCATCCCTACAACTTTGGCCGCGAACAAGGCAAATCTTCTGGCCACCGTTGCTGGTTTGAAAACCAAAGGCAGCACCAACCTGGAGTCTGGTCTGCGTGATGGATACGAATTGGCTTCCAAGGCTTTCCGTCAGGGATATGAGAACCGCGTTCTGCTGATCTCTGATGCTGGCCTCAACACGGGTGTAACTGATGAGAATAGCATTCTAAAACTGGTAAGCGATTTTGCTTCTGAAGACATCGGCCTAACTGCCATTGGCTTGGGCTTGAACTTCAAACAGGAATTGATCCACAACATCACTATGAGCAAAGGTGGCAACTACGTGTTTGTTAACAGCGGTGAGAAGATGTTTAAGTTCTTTGAGAGCTTTGACTTTCTGGTCACTCCTGTTGCCTACAACTTCAAAGCTTCTCTTCACTTGGGAATCTATGAAGGTGCCAAGCTGGTGAAAGCTTACGGCGTACCCGTAAAAGAAGACGAGCCTCTTCGCGACTTGATTGATGTTCGCACTCTCTTCTTCAGCGAAGAGGGCGGAGCCATGCTTCTGGAGTATGACCTTAAATAATTGATTTTGGTCAAGACTCGATCCAAGAGCAGCCAGAAAGCGCATAGACCCATCCCATCGAGGGGCTTCAGTAGTGGAGCCCCTTTTCTATTTCACCGGCCAAAAAGCGTTTCACAATGAGATTCCCTTGAGGCGAAAAGTCCAGGTTCCGATATAACATAGTTAAAAAGGAGCCGCTTTGAACCTCGGTGACCGTATTCGACAATTACGGATGCCCCTAATCCCCATTCAGGTCAAGGTCTTTGCCCTGCTGATGGGCATGACGGTATTTATCCACATCCTGGTGTTCATGACGGCCACCAAAGTTCAGGTAAAAACCGCACAGCTCACCGCAAGTGGTGACCTGCTTAAAGCCCACCAGACAGTTGCTGAAGCCCTGTGGGAGAGCCCAGAAAGCGCCCTTAAACCGACTTTTTTGAAGGGAAAGCAACTGCCAAAGAATGTCGTCGTCCTGGCTCTCTACCAAAACAGTCGGGTTCCGGTTTGGGGGCAATGGCCTGATGACCACCAGGGACTTGAAGAAAAGTTAAAGGCCGATGGTCTGCCAGTTCATGGGTCGGGGGAAATATTCGCCATTGCCAACAGTGACAGTTACTATCTTGCGACTTCCATTCCTCTTTACCCGGCAGGCCTACCGCCTTTGTCGATTATTCTGTTCAAGGATGCCTCCGAGATCATGTCGCCGATGAAAGACTTTCGCAGATTCTTGATGCTCCTCTTCGGTTTTAGCCTGGCCTTCTCGGCATTTGTCTCCCTGTATGTGGCAAAGTCGGTCACCCGCCCCATTCAGGAAATCAAAGATAAGGCCAAGATGATCGCCGATGGGAACTTTCTAATCGACCCAAAGCTGGCTCGTAACGACGAGATCGGGCAGCTCTCCACCACCCTGGCACAGATGAAAGACATACTGGTCAAACAGATTCATCAGAACCAAGCTGTCAATCAGAAGCTGTCACTTAAGAACAAAAGGATTCGTCAGGCGAACGACGAGTTGGCCAAGAAACTTGCTGAAACAGAAATTCTTCTGGCCTTGTCCCAGTATTACGAGGGGCATGATGAGTCCAACCAGGCTGGACAGCTGTGGGAACGCATTTTAGTGATGCTTCGCCGGCTCTACAAAGCCACCAGCGTCCACTACCTGACTTACAACAAAGACGAAGGGACCTACGATATTTCCCAGTCCCATGGACCCAGAAATGAAGAGGCCGACAAAGAAGGAGTGCGGATGCTTGGGGAAATGATCACACCGGACTCACTCCGTAATGGAGAAATCCAAACAATCGAGGATCAGGAACAGCGATCCAACCTCATTGTTCCACTATGTGGCGATGAATCCCTTCATGGTTTTATTCTCATTCGTAAGCCCTTGCCCCTGATTAAACCTGACTTTCTCTTTCTCCTTACCCTGGCTCACCACCTGGTTTTGATATTGGACAACCTGGAACTTCATACCTTGGCCGTTCACGATGATTTGACTGGCCTTTACAACAGTCGTCACATTCGCCGCAGCCTCAGGAGCTGGATGGAAATTCAAGACGGCAGTCTTTTGCCCGTATCCCTCATTTTGTTTGATGTGGATCACTTTAAGCGGGTGAATGATACTTATGGTCACCCCCTGGGAGATCTGGTCCTTAAGGAATTGGGCAGTTTGGTTCGTTCCCACCTCCGTGCTCAGGACGTGGGCGGCCGCTGTGGCGGTGAAGAGTTTGCCGTCCTGCTGCCGAGAACGGAGCTCAGTCAGGCGGAGGTTGTGGCAGAGCGACTGCGCGCAGCCGTAGAGGAATTATCCATCCTCAGCAAGGGAAACAAGATCAAAACCACAGTAAGCCTCGGCGTGGCGACGGCACCCCTCCATGGAAAATCAGGGGATGAGCTGTTTGAAGCAGCCGATCAGGCTCTTTACCGAAGTAAGCGATCCGGTCGCAATCGGGTTTCCTCGGCGGCGGAGTTGGATCAATTTCAAGAAGACCGAAGGTCGGCTTCCTAGGAACAACGTCCCACGCCCGCCCAAAAAGGGACACCAAAGACCTTCCATGGTTCCCGATCCATCTTACACTTGAGTCCCGACTGACGGTCACAGGGATTCTCCAGAATTCCCCGAGTGGCGTGGAGTCGATGACTCTTAGTTCGGGTTTCACTGTAGGTTCCATTCTCCTTGTTCATGTAAAGGGGACAGGGGACATCGTGGCGGGACTTCAATCGGCAGCGGTGGGCACCATTCACCTCTAACTCACACCGGGCCACGGTGATTCCCTGGATGGTCTTGGGAAACTTTTTTCGATGCCAATCCAGGCAGCTCACATCGCCTGCCAAAGTTGAATCTCCACCACCCGAGTTGCCGGGCTGGCACTCACTGTCTGGATTGGAGTGAACGACTTTTTCAACGACCATCTTGGAAAAATCCTCCAAGACGAACTGTTCAACATCCCGACGAAAGACATCATCACACACCTTGTCCAAGTAGGTGGAAACTGAGACATCCTCTCTGACCTGAAAGAAATTGGAAAAGATAGACTGGGTGTTTGTTTCTATATTGGCTTGTTCAAGTGTTTGTCCAGATCCGAACACTTCAAAGTTAAGATGCTTGCCCTTTTCCACCGCCAAAGAGGCTTCAAAGGCACATAGTCCCACCATTGGGTACTCATCGCGCACATCAGGAAAGGCCATCATTTTTTGTTCATCCCAGCGGAGCATTTGTTTTTCTTCAGTGCCCGTCGCGTAGACCAGATCCAGGCTTTCTGAGATTGGGTCTTTTGGCGATTGCTTGCGCCGGGATGAGATCATGACGAGGGTCGTTTTAAGACCGTAACGAAACTGAATATTGAGCTTGGCCCCTCCAGTCGCCACGGCCAAAGGAACTTTCAGGCCAACATAGGTATTGGAGGTGATGACCTCCTGGCGGTTTTTCTCCAACCACAGCCGTGGAAAGGGGGGCCAGGAGAGTTGGGGGGTATCGGAACTCAGCAGCTCGTTAAACATCTGCCTTTTGACCATGTCCATTGGCCCGGGGTACATGCCCTGCACCCTACCCCCATCACCATAGGCGTCCTGTACAAAAAGTAGCACTATCCAAACTAATCCAATCCAGCCAGGCTTTCCGTAGCCTATAAACCCCAACACAGGTCATACCTCCGTGTTTCATATTTGTCCTTTTCACTGAGCATTCCGGATGCCAACTTCACAGAGGCCTTTATGTGCAGACCAGCCTAACTGATGTGAATAAAGTAAAAATTGAGTTCCCTTCTCAGTCACATTAACGCAAGGCGAGAGCCAGAATCGACACCGACTTTAACCGATTTTCACACTTCATAGACCGACTACTGAGGCAGAACAAAGCTGCGAAAGAGCCGAAAAGTTCGCGTGTCTTCCGGGTAGGCCTGACTGAGCAGAATACCTCCTTCGGTCAAGCCTTTGTGAAAAGCACAGGCTCCGCGAAAACGCTCGCCGCCCCCTATAACTGAACCAAATCTGACTGGTCCATTGCCATCAGAGACGAGAACCCCCTGGTCAAGATTGGAAAACTTAAAGACCTCGCACCCCGAGTAGGCTCTTTCCCAAGGCTGATTGGAGGTTCCAGTCAACAGGATGTAAAACTCTCCACTGTATTCAAATAGATCGGACGCCGTCCAATTGCGAAAGCCCAACCGCTGAGCATCCGCCTCTGCGAGCAAAGTGCTGACGAAGGACCACTGAGCGGGATCTAAGTAATCGCAACCCAGGGGAGAACAACGGTGGCGCAGTAATATGATCCGAGTTTCCTCCACAGGAAGAAGCTCATGGCAGTTCATCGCCAGGTACAGACTGTCTCCTTGAACCAGAATACCTGGTTCGGAAATCACACCACACCGAGCCAGTTCAGGGTGCAACTGATTGAGCATCATTAAAGGGGGGGCACCAATGGGAGACCCCGTTGATCCATCCTTTGTGTTGTTTCGCGAGTCATAGGCCCCGGCGCCCATAAGTTTGTACTCGGTGGCCGACGGAAGGTTCTCTGGCAGACTTGCTTGTTTAAATGAAAACCATGAATGAGCAAACATGCGTTCATGGTTAATGAGTAGGTAGCGAAACCAAATCAGCAGCCACTGACCGGATCTAGGGTCGTAGGCCAGCTTTGACACCTCACTGTGCCACGTTCCTGCGTGATGAGCAAACTCCGGAACCTGTAGGGTGACATCCTTATTTTCATTGAGAGCCAAATTAGAATCCGCCCAAACTCGACCTCCGTCATCTGAGTAGGCAAGGCGCGTGTGAACCGAATGGCCATTAAACATCGGCCACATGAGCGAGGGCGCGACCGAGGAGTAAGACATATACACCCGTCCGCTTCCAGGGACCTGGTCAAGGGAAGGATCAAACAGCCCATTTTCACCCTGGCTGGGTAAACGGATTTCCGCCTCCAGTGGCACTGGAGGCGGCTCCGGAATCGGCTCTTCCTCCCCGTCCCGATTGTCTTCGCTTGAACAGCCTACACCGCCAATAATCAAAGAAATGAGAATGATCCGCAGGCCAAATTCTATTAAACTCACAAAGTTCTTCATGACACACCCCTAGATTAGTCTTCCCTATAGCCTCTATACGAACGGCCAGGGGAATCTGTGCCAGAAATGCCTGCCTCAATATGAAACACTTGGCTATACTGTCTTTTGCCGATCACCAGATTGGAGGGAAATCGCCAAGATGAAAAAAAGACTATTCTGGAGTCTCGTTCTCTTTGCTGGAGTGGCGTTTTACTTTTGGACCCAGTCCCGGTACCCGGCACTCAACACCAAAGCAGCCATGGGTGACCGCACCGGAGTTTTGGGGATCTCATTTGATATTATTCTCAACTATGATGCCAAAAGCCCGCTTTGGTATCGGATTTATGCTGGAACCATCAATTGGTGCTATACCAACTGGAAGGGAATGACTTTTGGATTAGTATTCTCGGCAATTGTTCTCAATATCCTTTCCCTATTCACCTACAGAAAGACATCTTCTGTATTCATCAATTCGTTGATGGGTTTATTATTTGGGGCACCCCTGGGCGTCTGCGCCAACTGTGTCGCACCCATTGCTCAAAGCCTTAAAGACAGCGGAGCTTCTACTGAAACCACACTCTCAACAGCTATCAGTTCTCCCACCCTGAATGTGGTTGTTCTCTCCATGGTCTTTACCCTCTTTCCCCTTCACTTCGAGGTCACAAAGGTCATCCTGACCCTATTCATTCTAGTAGTCGTCATACCACTACTTACCAAACACTTTCTCGAGAAGCAGGCCCACCATACCATTGGAACAGCCACTGCCGCACAGGCCTTAATTCCGGCTCAAATACCTGGGAATGAGAGTGTCTTGGTGGCACTTCTTCAAGTTTTGATCTCATCCACCAAGAAACTCGGGTTTGTGTGCCTGCGTACTGTTCCTTTTATGCTTCTCGCTGGCCTCCTTGGCACCGTCTTCGTCGAAATCTTACCTTTCGGGTTCTTTTCGGGAATCGAACCCTCATTTTGGTCTATTCTCGGGATCTCCTTTTTTGGAACTCTACTCCCGGTACCGATTGCCTTTGACGTTGTCACGGCCTCCAGCTTTCTCAACTCAGGCTTAGACAGTGGACTCACCATGTCCCTGCTCTTTACTCTTGGCATCTTTAGCATTTATCCGTTTATGTTGTTTTGGAAGCATATCTCATTCCGGGTTGCTCTCGCTCTCTTGATCACGGTCGTAGCTACCGGAAGCTTCGCTGGCGGAGCTGTCAACTGGTACGAACACCACCGTCGCGATGAGGCATTGACTGCAGTATCTAATCTTCACCTGGACAAGCTGACCGATTTAAAGGCCAATAGGCTTGAGACCACAAAGAGTATTCTCTTGGAAGCATGCGCACTCCCTGTGGGTCAGGCATTGCCTGAGTCAGATTACATGAGTTGTTATCGTAAGTCCCTCTATCAGGTCGCCGCCGCGTTAGGTGACTCGGAATTCTGCTCCCTCCTTGATAGCGACAAGAATCGATCCGACTGCCCGGTCTTCGTGGAACAAGAAACTCAAAAGACTGATCCACAGCTGTGCGACAAAGCCAAGGATCTTCTCTTATGTAAGACAGCCTACTACAAGAGGCTGGCCTCTCTTGGTCGGCCCATGGAGTGGCACTGTAATGGTGAGGCTGATGAGGCAGTGCGGGCTATTTGCCGCCAGGCCATTAAACTCTCAGCTATTGTTCGCGATGAAGATCACAAGCTTTGTCAATCGCTGCCAGAAAGTGCGGGGTGGCGGACCACTTGCTACTACCGCTTTGCCCTCAACTCCTCCGCGACACTTCACGATTCAAGCGCTCTGGATATTTGTCGTCTCATCGCCCACCCTCCAACCAGAGATCGCTGCCTTGTGGATGTGGGAACTATTTTGCTCACCCGGACCAATGATGTTGATGGTTGCCGAAAGCTCGGAAGTGCTGAACTCACTACCGAGTGTGATCAAAGTGTTGCCTACACTCTGGCATTAGACGGCAACAATCCCGAGCTCTGCTTTGAATATCTACAATCGAATCAAGCATCCGATTGCTGGCTCAAGGCAAGATCTCGCCTTAACGCCAAGACGATAGAGCGCCTGCACTTTCTCTCTCAGCTTGAGGTCCCAGGAGATATCCAACCAATAGCTCTCGATGACCACAATGGCCCCTCATCTCAATTCATCGACCATTTAATGAGTAATCTTCCACTCATGGAGCATTATGAATCCGACACAGTCAGGATATTGAGGACTCGTTTCATCGACAACCTGGATAACCCCGAAGTGCAGACCTATTTCCAACGAAACGAAGGAAAGGATTTAGGACTGGACAGCTCGATCTCTGGCATGGAGTTCTACGTTGGCTTTCCATCCGTAGGCAAAGGTATTTCTGCCGGCGACCTCAATAATGATGGCTGGCCAGACATAGTAGTTTCAAACTTCAATGGTTTGGACTTGTATTTTAACACCGGACAAAGAAGTTTCATTCGCTCCCAACTAGGGTTGAATCGTGATGATTCCCGCTACATAAATTCCCGACATATTCTGATAGCTGCCCCGGCCGATTTCAATAATGACGGCTGGCTGGATCTCTATATTACTACGCGTGGCGGTGATAACTTTATCATCTACAACGAACAAAATAGTTTTCTGACCGCAAGGCTGGCGAGGTTTCCTGGGAGTCACCGGTCAGCCACCTTTGCCACATCAATCGCGGATGTGGATAAAAATGGAACCCTAGATTTGGTCAACGGAAACCTCACGACAGGAGCCTTCCCCTTCTGGAAACCCGAATCCAAAAATGAGTTCTACTTTCAGAGGTCTCTGGGCAAGTTTGAGAGCGCGGACTTTGAAGATTACAACGGGGTGACGTTGAGTACGCTGTTTTCTGATGTCAATCATGATGGCGAAATGGATCTCTTTGTGGGCAACGATTTTGCAACTCCCGACTCTTTCTACTGGGGCCCCATTAGGGAACCGATCAAGTTTGATCGCGGTATCAATAGCCCCATTCCCGTCACTCCTCATGCAACGATGAGCTATGATTCGGGTGACTTTAACAATGATGGTTTTTTAGACCTGTTTATTTCTGAAATGACCTTTGAACCAACTCCCGAGAAAGATTATTGTGGAGAAATCAAAGATCCCAATTATAGAGAGGATTGCCGCCAGGCCTCCGCTGCCTATTTAGCCATTGAGAACTGGAATATGGCCGGATGCATGGCTCTAACCAAGTCCCACTTGCAGATCACTTGCTCCATGGGGCTTCTGATCCGCATCGCTGCCCGCCTTAAGCAGCCGGATCTTTGTGCCAAGGTGCCAGATAATCTGGTGAGTTTCCGAAAACGTTGCGATTACATGGCCGCTCATCGTGAGGTGGGGCAACAACCGAAATTTGAAGGTGTTCCGCAGAGAGTTGATTCCAACATCCTTCTTGCAAACGACGGCAAGGGAAGATTTGTTGATCGTACGGATAACACCGGTGTCCGCTCCAGCTACTTCTCCTGGGGGGCACGATTTGCCGACTATGATAATGACGGCTGGCAAGATATTTACGTAGTTAACGGAACACAAATTGGCAAGGACATCAGACCTAACGTCCTCTTTCACAACCAAAAGGGTCAAAAGTTCATATCAGCTCAGGAGTCTTTTGGATTGGATGACTATATCCACACCTCTTCATTTGTGGATGTCGATTTCGATCGGGACGGAGACCTGGACGTCATAGCAACTGGTGGCCTTGCGCCCCTACGTGTCTTCACCAATTTAAACAAATCTGGAAACAAGGCCATCAGTTTCGAGGTCCGAATGAGGGAGGGCAATCGCTTTGGGATTGGCACCAAGGTCAGTATTGAGTACGACTATGAAGGCAAAACCGGAAAACAAATTAGAGAAATCAAAATCGGCGGTGGTTTTATGTCTTACGATCCCGCCGTGGCTCACTTTGGTCTCGGCCAAGTGAATGAAGTCAAACGGGTAACCATCCAATGGCCAAATGGACAAGTTGAAAGCTGGCAGGAATCCTTTCCTGCCAATAGCCACTACATTATCGAGCAAAAATAGTCAGGAAATCTAGAGTATGGAATCGACGAACTCCTCGGACTTAAATGGGCGAAGATCATCGATCCCTTCTCCCACACCGATCAGACGAATTGGCAACTCCAATTCACAGGCAAGACCCACAGCCACTCCCCCCTTGGCCGTGCCATCCATTTTGGTGAGCACGACTCCAGAGAGCTCCAAAATACTGTGAAAATTCCGGGCCTGCATGAGAGCGTTTTGACCAGAGTTTGCGTCGAGCACAAGCAAGGTTTCATGGGGCCCTTCGGGAATGACCTTTTGAACCACGCGCTTCATCTTACGCAACTCTTCCATCAAATTACTTTGAGTGTGCAAGCGTCCGGCTGTGTCGATAATTACCACATCAAACTCGCGAGCCTTGGCCATTTGGCAGGCATCAAAGGCCACGGCACTGGGGTCAGACACGCCCTCCGGAGAAAATATCTCAACCTGGGCGCGCTCACTCCATACCTTAAGCTGATCGCCGGCGGCAGCACGGAACGTGTCTCCAGCCGCAACCACCACCTTCTTGCCCGAGCGAGCAACCGCATTGGCTAACTTGCCAATCGTTGTCGTCTTGCCAACCCCGTTAACTCCAACGATTAACCACACCTGAGGTTTAAAACTCAATTCGCCTGAGAAATGCAAAACTTGGGAGACATCCTCAGCACTTCCACTTCCGTTTTGCACTTCTCCAAAAATACTCAGCATCTCCTCACGCAAGGCATCGCGAACCAGGTTTACGTCCGATTTTTCCTTGCCACCCAATTTCTCATCAACAGCTTCGAGAAGACGCTCCACGGTCTGTGGCCCCAGGTCACTGGTGTAGAGTATCTCTTCCAAACCATCGCGGTCATCATCAGACAGTTCTTTGCCGCCAGCACCAAACAACGTCTTAATTCGTCCAAATAGGCTTGCCCTGGTATTTGAAAGGGCGTCGCCCAAATCCTTCTTCTTAGAAGGAGCGGCTGGCTCCGCGGCGCGAACAGGCCCGGTCGGCGGTTCTGGCTCGGAAGGCAACACCTTGAGGGTGGGCTGAGGGGGAACTTGGTCCTCTATTGCGGAGACCGGTTCAGCAATTTTTTTCCCCACTTCGCGTTCAATTTTTCGTGCCACCTGAGCAGTCTCAGTGGCTTCCGGTATCGCTGGCGGCTCCTTGTCCAGTTCCTTTTTGATGTAATTGCGAAAGGCAATGTAGCCAAAAATAACCAGCGTACCAAGCGCCAGGCCCAGAATAAAGAGAGTCTGTTCGTTACCTGCCATTAGGCTTCTGCCACTTTCTCCGCTTCATGGAGATTCACAGAGACCATCTTGGACACACCCTTTTCCTCCATGGTCACGCCATAGAGTTTATCGGCCACCTTCATGGTGTGTTTGTTGTGAGTCACGACAATAATCTGACTCCGCTTTGCCATCTCACCGACTAGGTCGTTGAAGCGGAAAACGTTGGCATCATCAAGCGGAGCATCAACCTCATCCAACAAACAGTAGGGTGAGGGCTTAACAAGGAAGATTGAGAAGATCAATGAAACCGCTGTCAAAGCCTTTTCTCCACCAGACAGCAGGCTCACGTTCTGTAACTTCTTCCCGGGAGGCTTGGCCACAATGTCGATTCCCATCTCGTTGTGCTCAGGGTCCTCCACCATAATCAAACGCGCCTCTCCCCCACCAAACAGAACTGGGAAGACTTTGATAAAGCGCTCATTCACCATCTCAAAAGTTTCTTTAAATCGGCGGGAACAAATACGGTTGATCCGGTCGATCACCTTGCGCAGGTTCTCCTTGGCCTCAGTCAGGTCCTGATGCTGCTGGGACAAGAACTGATAACGCTCAGAGAGATCATCATATTCTTCAATCGCCGACAGGTTCACCTCACCAATACGCTTGATCTTCTGTTTCAGATCTTCGACTTCCGCCTCAGTCGCCTGCAAATCCCCAGGAACATCTTTGTACTTGGGGGCCTCATCGGCCAGGTTGAGCATGTAACGTTCATGAATCTGATCCACCATGTACTGCTCTTTCATCTTCAACTGTTCCAGTTTCAACTGAGCATCGTTCAGGCGGGCCTTATTCTCATTGATCGAGTGCAGAGCCTTGGAAAGCTTTTCCTCAAGCTCGGTTTCTTCAGCAGCCAATTCCTCGTACTCATTTTGTGCAGCACCAAGCTGCTCGTCCTTGGTTTTGGCCTGCTGGACAACTCGCTCCAGTTCCAGCTTTTGCTCTTCGATTTTGAGACTGTTCATCGACAAGGACTCTGAACTCTTCTCGGACTCCTCGGACATCTTGGTCAGATTGGTCGTCACATCCATCAAAGAGTTGGAGACCATCTCCAACTGGACCTGTAGACCCTCTAGTTCCTGACGCTTGGCCGCTGAATCCACCTTTAGCTGAGTCACTTCCGACTGAATGGTGTCGATTCCCTCGCGGGAGGACTTGAGTTCAGCCGTTAGTTCCTCGACCTTCTTCTCCAAGTTCATACGCTTTTCACGGGTCTCCTCGATGGTCGTTACCATCTCCGCTTCCCGATCCTTTAAGACGTTCAAACTTGATTCCTCGCGAGAAACCAGCTCGTCCTGCCGAGTGAGGGCTTGCTGGGCATTTCGCAACTCGTTTTCAGCTCGCTCCAGGTCCTTTTTCAACTCTGCAACCAGAATCTCTTTCTCAATCTGCCGGGTCTTGCTGTTTTCCAGCTCCTCAGCCACGGTGGCCGCTTTGGCCTCAAGCTTTTTCAAAGATCCTTGAGCCAAAGCCAGTTTGCCGGCCCACTCTTCGCGCTTCTGAGACAACTCTTTAATCTCACGACGGCGCTTTAACACTCCTGACTCAACACTATCGGAGGCTCCCCCGGTCAACACGCCTTCTGCCGTCAGAGTGTCGCCTTCAAGTGTGACAAATGTTTTGTCGCCACAAAGACTGCGCAAGTGAAGAGCCGTGCGAATGGAATCCACCACCACAACGTCCTTCAAAAAGTAGGCAACCTGTTGGCGGTACTGATCCGGCACCTTCACCACGTCGTTCAAATAGGACTTAAAACCCTCAGATTCACGCAAGGCCCCGGCTTCCGGGTTTTCCTGAAAGCTAGGGAGTACGTCAGCTGAGACAAAGCTTGAACGGCCGGACTTTTTCTCTTTCAAATAATCAACCGCAGAAAGGGTGGTTTGCGAGCTGTCACTGACCAACATCTGCAGACGGTTGCCGAGAGCGGCTTCCATCGCCAGTTCGTACTCCTGAGGAACTTCAACAATTTCGGCGACTGGCTGAAACTCGACCACCGTCGACTGACTGCCGTCAGCATGCATTTCATTTCGCTCACGCTGCCATAGCATGACAGACTTCACGCCCTCTTCAAATCCCTCAAAATTAGCATGGAGGTTTTCCAGTCCGTACAGACGAGAGGACACCTCATTTAAAGAGTCCTTAAAACGATCAACTTCTTCCTGCTTCTCACTCACCTGAACTTTTAGGAGTTCAAGGTTTTCCTGGAAGTTCTCCACGTCCTGCATGATTCCAAGCTGCAGCTGCCGCTCCTCTTCCAAGCGAGCATGGGTGGAGACATGACGCTGCTGAAACTCATCTGTCTTGGTCTTCAGTTCAGCTAGAACCTCACGACTGGTCGTGATTTTGGCTTCAGCCTCTTCTATCTGGGTCTGAGTGGAGAGAAGTTTGGCCTCAATATGAGACTCACTCTGCGAGACCGTCAACATTTCACGACGGCCACTGGTGAGTTCTTCGTCTGCTTCAGTTATTCTCTTTTGCACCTGCTGGTAGTGTTCATTGCGTTCACCAAAGCGCTGCTCCAGATCCTGAACAACATCTGTTAGACCTGTGACCTTTTCCGTGTAGCTTGCCTTGTCTTTTTCCAATGCTTGTTGGCGGGCTTGATACTGCTCCAGAATGTTGCCCGTCATTTCCTTATCGCGTCGGGCCTGTTCAATTTCAAAGCGCAATTCACGGATCTCGTGTTCCAAGGTCTGGGACTTTTCCTGAATCTCTTTTCTCTCAACCTGGAACTGCTCAACAACCTGTTCTTTCTCACCTACGACGACTTTCATCTCGGCCAGATCAGCTTCCATCTGGCTGATCTCGGTGGTCACACTGGTGTCACTGTCCTGGGCATCGATAAAACCTCTCTGCGCCTGATCCAAATCCTCACGCAAGGTCAGATAGGATCGGGACATAAGCCAAAGCTCTTTGTCACGAATTTCGTTTTTCAAGGTGCGGTAGCGTTCGGCCCGTTGCGCCTGTCGCTGAAGACTATCCAACTGGCGCTTTTGCTCCCCAATGATGTCTTGGAGACGAACTAGGTTCTGATCGGTTTGTACCAACTTACGTTGTGATTCCCTTTTGCGAACCTTAAATTTGGTGATGCCGGCCGCCTCTTCAATTAAGGTCCGACGGTCTTCGGGCTTGGCGGTGATGATCTTACCGATCGCTCCCTGCTCGATGATACTAAATCCCTTGGAGCCGGCTCCCGTATCCATAAAGATTTCCTGGATGTCACGAAGGCGGGCTGCTTCCTTATTGATCAGGTATTCACTTTCGCCACTTCGGTGGAGCCTGCGAGTGACCATCACTTCACTAAATTTGGCGTATTTGGCAGGAAAGGGGCCGCCATCATTTTCCAGAGTCAGAGAGACCTCGGCAAGGCCAGTTGGCGCATAGCCTTCAGCACCGGCAAAAATCACGTCTTCCATAGAGGATCCGCGCAGGTGTTTGGCCGACATTTCACCCATGACCCATACCAGAGCATCGACGATATTGGATTTTCCACAACCATTGGGGCCAACGACGCCGGTGATCCCTGCGTCAAAGTGAATAACAGTACGATCTTTAAAAGATTTGAACCCTACCAGTTCCAGCTTTTTGATTCTCAATGTTCAACCTTCCGTTGTTTCAAGGCCGCCTGCGCTGCCGCCAATCGAGCAATAGGAACGCGATAAGGGGAACAACTCACGTAATGCAATCCAACATTGTGAAAGAACTCAATGCTGGCCGGGTCTCCTCCATGTTCACCGCAAATTCCCAACTTAATATCTGGTCTGGTTTGGCGCCCCAATTCAACACCTTTTTGCACCAATTTTCCCACTCCCCCCACATCCAAACTGGCAAAGGGATCGGCTGGCAAAAGCCCTTCAGAAACGTAAGTAGCCAAAAACTTTCCCGAATCATCCCGGGAGAGGCCCAAAGTTGTTTGCGTCAGGTCATTGGTGCCAAAGCTGAAAAAATCAGCAGAATGGGCAATTTCGTCGGCCGTTACTGCCGCCCGCGGCAATTCGATCATGGTGCCGATCATGTAAGGAAATTCTTGACTCGTAGACCTTTGTACTTCCGCCACCACATCTTCCACATCTTTGCGCAAAACCGCCAATTCCCCTTGCGTCGCCACCAGGGGAATCATGATTTCGGGGAGCACCTTTTTGCCCGCCTTGATGGCATCAACAACCGCCAAAGCAATGGCCCTGGCCTGCATTTGATAGATTTCAGGATAGCTAATGGCCAAACGACAGCCACGATGACCCAACATGGGGTTCATTTCACTCAGGCTTCTGACTTTGGTGCGGAGCCGTTCAGGCTCCCAACCCAGGCGTTTGGCAAGGTCCACCATTTCCTCATCCGAGTGAGGCAGAAACTCGTGGAGGGGAGGATCCAAAAGACGGATGGTCACTGGGAGTCCGTCCATTTCCTCGAACAAACCTCGGAAGTCCTCCTGTTGCATGGGCAGAAGATTGTCCAGGGCCGCCTGCCGCTCAGGACGGGAGTCGGCCATAATCATTTCTCTCACCACATCAATTCGATCTGCGCCAAAGAACATATGCTCGGTTCGGCACAGGCCAATTCCCTCCGCGCCAAAGCGACGAGCGGTAGCAGCATCGGGAGGGGTGTCGGCATTGGTCCGCACACCAAGGCGACGGTTTTCATCGGCCAGTTTCATGATGCGTTCAAAGTTCTCATCCAAAGTAGGAGGAAGCATTTTGACTTCGCCCAAAAACAACTCACCTGTTGAGCCATCAAGGGTGATCACGTCACCTTCGCTGAGGACATAACCTTGGACCCGCATCTCTTTTTTGCGGTAATCCACATCTACTTCGCCAGCACCGGCCACACAGCACTTACCCATTCCTCGGGCGACCACCGCCGCATGGGAGGTCATTCCACCTCGCGAAGTTAAAATCCCCTGGGCCGAAACCATGCCTTCGATATCTTCCGGTGAAGTTTCCACGCGCACCAAAATGACCTTCTGTCCATCGGCATGGGCCTTGACCGCATCTTCAGATGAAAAAACAATCTTGCCAACGGCCCCGCCAGGGCTGGCCGGAAGCCCCTTGGTTAATAGGGTCTTTTCAGCCTTTGGGTCCAACGTGGGATGGAGAAGTTGATCAAGACTCATCGGATCGAGGCGCAACATGGCCTCTGTACCATCAATAAGTTTTTCATCCATCATTTCACAGGCGATCCGCAAAGCAGCTCGCCCAGTACGCTTTCCAGTGCGGGTCTGCAGCATCCACAGATGCCCCCGCTCAATCGTAAATTCAATGTCCTGCATATCACGATAGTGTTGTTCCAGTTTCTCAAAGACTTCGGTCAGCTCTTTATAAGGCCCTGGCATGGCCTCTTCGAGGGAAACCAACCCTGTTCCTACCGCTTCGGCTTTTGAAATCGGCTGAGGAGTGCGAATGCCCGCGACCACGTCCTCACCTTGAGCATTGATTAGGAATTCTCCGTAGTAAGCCCGTTCGCCCGTCGAAGGGTTGCGGGTAAAGGCCACACCCGTGGCCGAATCATCTCCCATGTTGCCAAATACCATGGACTGAACATTGACCGCAGTACCCCACGAACCCGGAATGCCGTGAATTTCACGATAGGTCTTGGCCCGTGGCGTGTTCCAGGAACGAAACACCGCTGATATAGCTCCCCACAGTTGTTCAAGAGGGTCCATGGGAAAAGGCTGACTTGTGGTCTCAATGATTTGCTTTTTAAATTTTGCCACCAGGGTTTTCAAATCATCGACCGTCATGTCAGTGTCATTTTTGTACCCCTTGGAGTCTTTAAGGTCCTCCATGGTCACTTCCAGATAGGAAGAGTTCATGCCCATAACCACATCTGAATACATCTGCAGAAAACGACGATAGGAATCCCACGCGAAGCGGGCATTACCAGCCTGATTGGCTAAGCCTTCAACGGCCTCATCGTTCAGGCCCAGGTTCAAGATGGTGTCCATCATGCCTGGCATGCTGGCGCGGGCTCCTGAGCGTACACTCACCAATAAGGGATTGGCATTATCGCCAAACCTTTTCCCCAGTTCTTTTTCAACTCGGGTCATCGCCTCTTGCACAGAGGCTTTCACCTGTTCAGGCAGTTTTTGTCCGGATTCATAAAAGGCCTGGCAGATTTCAGTCGAAATAGTGAACCCTGGGGGTACCGGCAAGCCAAGGGAGGTCATCTCTGCAAGGTTGGCGCCCTTGCCTCCCAGGGCGTTCTTCATTCCGGCGTTGCCCTCGGACTGGTTGGACGCGAAGAAGTAAACAAACTTCTTAGGTAATACGAACTGGGTATTTGATTTGGACAAACCCTTATCCTCCCGCACTTCCATGACGGCCTCCTTTTATGGAGCTCAAAAATTCATTAGTTTTTCTGCAATATAAGCCTTTAATCCTGAAATCTTGACCCGATCCTGAGTCATGCTGTCACGATGACGAACCGTGACTGATTCGTCTTCCGCACTTTCAAAGTCAACCGTCACGCACAGAGGTGTGCCGATTTCGTCCTGCCGACGGTAGCGCTTACCGATACTGGCGGTCTCATCGTACTCCACATCCCATTCCTGAGCCAACTGATCGCGCAGACCACTGGCCATCTTGGTCAGAGGCTCTTTGCGCGAAAGAGGGAGAACTGCCACTTTGACCGGTGCGAATGCGGGCTTAAAACCCATCACCACTCGCACGTCTTCTTTGCCATTCTCATCAGTGGTGACCTCTTCTCGGTAGGCGTCACAGAGGATCGCCAAACACAGGCGATCACAACCAACGGCTGTTTCAATAACGTAAGGGATGTACTTTTCCTTGGCCGCTTCGTCGAAGTACTCAAGTTTTTTGCTGCTGAATTTCTGGTGCTGACTCAAATCAAAGTCACTGCGGTTGTGCACACCTTCTAGCTCCTGCCAGCCAAAAGGAAATTCATACTGCACATCAAAGGCCGCTTTTGCGTAGTGGGCCAATTCGTCAGGACCGTGCTCAGAGTAGCGCAGCTTGTTCTCGCGAATTCCCATATGGAGGTAAAAATCCCAACGGATTTTCTTCCAGGTTTCAAACCACTCCTCGTCAGTACCAGGCTTAACGAAGAACTGCATTTCCATTTGTTCAAATTCCCGGGTGCGGAATGTGAAGTTGCCCGGGGTGATTTCATTGCGGAAGGACTTCCCGATCTGGGCAATGCCAAAGGGAATCTTTTTGCGCATGGAATTGGCCACATTTTCAAAATTCACAAAGATGCCCTGGGCGGTTTCGGGACGTAGATAAACCACGTTGCTGTCCTCCTCCACCGGGCCCATATGGGTTTTAAACATGAGATTGAACTGGCGAGACTCGGTCACCTCAGTGGAGCCACAACGAGGGCATACCACCTTGCCATCGACCATCGCCGTGTCCTCGCGAAAGCGGTTCTTACACTTTTTGCAATCACACAGAGGATCGGAAAACCCATCTACGTGTCCGCTGGCCTTCCACACCGTAGGGTGCATAAGAATAGCAGCATCCAGACCGACAATGTCTTCCCGTCTGGTCATGGCCCGATACCAGGCAAGCTTGACGTTCAATTTGAGATTGGCCCCTAGGGGACCATAATCCCAACAGGAGTTAAGACCACCGTAAATTTCACTGGATTGGAAAATGAAACCACGGCGTTTACACAAGGAAACAAGTGTCGCCAGATCTTGCAAATATTTGGTCTGCATGGGTCGCGCCTCAAGACGAAAAGGTTGGCTGGTTGAACAATAATTGGAGGTAACACTGCCCCCTCGTCGAGTCAACTGAGCTGCGTGGTGTCGAATAAGCCAAAGGCTCTAAATCCCTCAAAAAAATCACTTGGAGAAGTGCGGCAAATTAGGCCTAAAGCGACATCAACCTGCTAGGATTTGAGATGGGCCACGATGGCCCTATAGGCAGTCTCGATAAAAACCCGCGATTCCGGATCAACCTGAGCGAGACTCTCCTCGAAAGCTGCCTTGACCTTCTCAATGGAGCTTCCTGCAGGTAAGCCTAAGACCTCATAGGCATCCCAGGAGTGACCATTGTAGTTAAAAATGACATTAAGGGATTTACCCACCTGGGTCCTTCTCTGTGCAGGTTCGTCTTCGAGAACTTCACTCTCGACTGGTGATTTTGAGCCAATGCTGATGGTGCTACCCGCTCCAGAAGCCTGCGCGGCGCCATCCACTTGGCCCGACTTCAGGCTCAAGCGCATACCGGAGCGAGGTCTTCGCCGCAGGAGGTAGAACAGCACCAGGGTCAGCACCACCCCGTTCAAAATCAGGAAATCTTTGACGTTGGGATCCACTACCCTATTATTGGACCCCACTTGTTAATTTTCAAGTCCCGGTCGGCGCCAGGTTGTGATAGGAGAGCTGGGACCACAATTCTAACTAAGGACGACTTGATATGGCTCAAAACCCCTTTGAACAGCAGGCACCCATCCCTGGAATTCGCCACATCATTGCCGTGGGCTCAGGAAAGGGCGGGGTGGGAAAGAGCACTGTCGCCGTCAACCTTGCCTTGGCTCTTGGTCGCGACCACAAGGTCGGTCTATTGGATGCGGACCTCTATGGCCCAAGCATTCCCCGTATGTTGGGTGCCCTCAATCAAAAACCTGAGATGACGGAAGCAGGCAAAATTGCCCCCTTGGTTCGTCACGGACTCAAACTCATGAGCATAGGTTTTTTGGTGGATGAAAACCAGGCTCTCATTTGGCGCGGCCCTATGCTCTTCAAAGCCATGGATCAGTTTTTCCGCGACGTAAACTGGGGTGACCTCGACTACCTAGTAATTGACCTTCCCCCAGGAACTGGAGACGTGGTCTTAACTATGGCACAAAAGGTTCCCGTGAATGGAGCCATCACGGTGTGCACTCCACAAAACCTGGCCTTTGCTGATGCGAAAAAGGCGCTTGATCTTTATGACAAGGTCAATGTTCCTCAACTTGGTGTTGTGGAAAATATGGCCTACATGCTCGATCCAGAAAGCGGTCGCAAGATTCAAATGTTTCCCAAGGGCGAAATGGATTCATATCTAGACGCCAAGGGAATTCCAAAACTAGGTGAGGTCCCCTTTCATAGCGATGTAGCGCGAAGTTCGGAGGCCGGAATCCCAATTGTAGTCAGTCACCCCGACTCTCCGGAGGCCCAATCTTTCATTGCTATGGCCGCGAAAATTCAGGAAGAATTGCCTCCCGCCTAATTGTGAGCCATTCACTTTGATACAAATAATTGAAAATACTAGAGTTTTTCGAATAACTCTTGGACAACCTCGACCGCTCGCGTTAATCTGAACACCAGACGATTCTAAGAGCATTGTACGTTTTTTAGGAGGGGTCGTTCATGCCGGGTACTCCAAGGGAATTCAACCTTGACCCGCCACCGAAGTAGGTAGGCGGAATTGAGTTTAAGCCTTTCACGCCAGAAAGTAACACGCGTTGACGGCCAGGATGCCGTCTTAGTTTCCATCTAATCCAATGTCATCTTACCAGGAGGTCTTTTTAAGGAATTATTCTCGAGGTGATTTCTTCCTTTGCTCAGGGCAAACCCTTGGAAACAGGGGGGCGCAAAACCACAGGGGCTAAAGCATTTCCATGCTACGCCAGCCGCGTTGCCAGAGGTCAGGATACCCTTTACGGTTGAACATTGGAAGAATGAGTTCTCTAGCCCGCCATCGCCCGTGGCGGGTTTTTTTATTGGGGAATAATCAATTCGCTACCAATCATGATATGCGACCGATTGGTCAACTGATTGGCTTGAGCCAGCTGGGTGATACTTGTCGAGTAACGGCGGGCAATCCCCGAAAGAGTGTCCCCACGACGAACCACATGAACCTGTCCCTTGGAGTCACTCACCACCAACTTCTGCCCAACCCGAATCATGGAACGACGATTAAGTTGATTGAGGTCGCGAAGGGCGGCCACCGAAGTGCGGTACTTGCGGGCAATAAGACTCAAATTCTCCCCCCGCTTCACCTGATGATGTCGGACCCTTCTTTGGGCAGCAATTCGTCTTGTCACTGAAGGGTTGGTCTGTTCGTACTTGAGATGCTCCATATTTTGCCGCTCTGGAACCCGCAGACGCTGACCCACTCGAATAAATGAACGACGACCAAGCCTATTCATGCGACGAAGAGTTCCCACTGATGTACGATGGCGCTTGGCAATTCCCGAAAGTGTGTCCCCGCGTCGAACCCGGTAACGGAATTCTGTGGCCACATACTTGGGCGGAGCCGAATAGGACATATCGACAGCCGCAAAAGCCCTATCCTTCATACCCACGGGTACACGCAAGGTCACTTTCTTGCCCTGAGGGACGGGGATGAAATAAGTGCGATACATCGGATTGAGCTTACGCATTTCCTCATAGCTCACCCCACTCATGCCACTCGACAATTTTTGTAGACTAATCGGCTTATCGATTTGAATCTCGTCATAAGCAAGTTCGGGCTGATAGTCGACATCACGAAAGCCATAGACCTCAGGGTTTTTGGCGATCAAGGTCGCGGCTATAAACTTAGGCACATAATTAATCGTCTCCCGATGAAGGCGACGTCTCTTGGCCAGTTTCCAGAAATCGCGAGTGTAATACTTCATTACCGCCCGCTTCACTCGGTTTTCACCCGTGTTGTAAGAGGCCAAGGCCAGGTACCAATTGCCGAAAAGGTTGTGCAGAGCCTTGAAATAGCGTGCCGCTGCGCGAGTCGACAGGACTGGGTCCCTACGCTCATCGACAAAGGCATCGATTTGCAGTCCATAGACCTTGCCTGTACCACGTATAAACTGCCAATACCCAACCGCGGCCGCACGACTGTTCGCGCTGGAGTTAAATCCAGATTCAATCAGAGCCACATAAACTAGATCAGTTGGTAAACCTGCATCTTGTAACTCGCGCTTCATCATCGGCAAATAGCGGGATGACCTCTCCAGGTAGCGTTGCATATGTTTACGACCACGCCCCTGGAAGTAATCAACCCACTTTTGAACCTGCTTATTCACTTCAATGGGAATGTTGTTCTGCTCTGCTGGAGAGGCCGACAGCTCATCGTTGGCACCTTCAATCTGCTGAATCTTTTCCTGATCTTCATCTCCCTCAAGAGTCGAGACTCGACTTCCATCGGGAGCCGTACGCAAGTGTCCACAAGCCGTCAGACCAAGTACAATCATTGATGCTAATACGATTCGCAGTTGAATCATTCCCACAGTCCTCCCAAGCCTTTAACTCTAATTTAACCCACTCCCTATCATGCCGCAACAGTGCACATCGCCATAAGTCATTGCAGTGAAAGAAGAAGGACGTAGGTCAAGGCTGATTAAAACTTAAGCACAGGTCAAAACTCTACTTTTGTAGGAAGTGATCATTCGGCGGCATTACGCCAGAGAGGATTTCCCAGTTCGACTTTGCCACTTTCTAGGGTCTGATAAATGAGATAGTTCCTCATGACTGCTTTTACGTAATAACTGGTTTCAACCCAAGGCAACTCGTCGATCCATAGACCATCAAATGGGTCATCGGAGCCGGTTTCTGAGAGTTTGTTCAAGTCCTCACGGTTGGACAGCCATTTCCGCAAGCGTCCAATCCCCAGATTGTAGGCTGCCAAGGCGAGGGGCACATGTTTGTCAAAAGCACGAACCATGCGCTTCAGGTAGCTGGTGCCAAAATAAATATTCAACTCAGGGCTAAACAGGTCTTCAGGCAACTTCATCCTCTTTTTCCACTTTAAGTACTGTGCCGAATCCCGAGCGGTGATCGGCACAATTTGCATGAGCCCTGCCGCCTGAGCAGGACTCAAGGCCTTTGGCCTGAAAGAACTTTCCTGCTTAATCAGGGCCAACACCAAGTTGGCATCCAACTTCTCTTTGTCTGCATTCTTCTTGATCAGGCCGACAAATTCCCGTGGATAGGAGATGGGATAGATGGCGGGACGCTGAGTCTCAGTGTCCTGATCCCAGGCCTCATTGACCAGGGCGATTGCTTTAAAGTGGTCAAAGGCCAGTCCATAGAGCCGGGCGTAAACCACCTTTTCCTCAGCTGTTTGCGGCGGAGGCAACTGAGACACTTCCGCCTGCGCCTCATCCAGCCATCCGGCCTTAAGAAAAATCTGTAGCCTTTCCCACGCCAGACTTTCGCTTTCGGTAAGCCACAGGTCCACCTTAATGGGACCCTTACTATCCTTAGGAAACTCCAGCTGACCTCCATTCTGTTCGGCCCTTGCCCGCAAACCATAGTAGGTCAAGGGATAGCGCTCGATCAGCTTTACCCCTTCTTCCTTTGCTCTTTCCACGCTTGTCTTTTCAAGCCCTCGCCACATCCAATAGCGGGATTGAAGCTCCCACTTGGATCCTTGCGGAAGTGCCAATAGCCTTTCGAAAGCGGCCACTCCTGCCGAATACTTCTGCTGCCTCAAATAAACCATACCGAGGCGGAACAAACCCTCCGCGGCCTCTTCGGTTCCCCCATGCTGTTGGACGAGTTTTTCAAAATGCTTTCCCGCCCTTTTGTAGTCACCGAGATAAACCGCTGACTGCCCTGCGGTTAACAAAGGGTTTGCCGCGTCCCGACCTTTCTGTTGTGAAAAGGCAGCTTCAGCCAACTGCAGACTTTCCAAATAATAACCAGAGTAAAAAAGCCGCCTCGCCCACTCGCCTTGACGGCCAGGGGCCACCTTGAGCATGGGATCCATAACTCTTTCTTTAAGCAATCGATACTTTGAATCACTCTTGGAAAGTAAATTGGAAAGAATCTCAAACACGCGATCACTGGCCCAATCTGACCTCCGACCACCGGGGAACTCCTCCATCAACTTCACTGAATCTTCGACCGCCGCCACCAAATCTCCAGCCCCCAAAGCAGTCTTGATTCGTTCATAGAGCTCGTTTTCTTCTCCGGAAGCCTCTAGGACATCGGCTGGTGAAACCTCGACTGTGGGCTCCGGAGGACCAGGTTTCCCTTTGGCAAGTGAGGCCTTCAGGGAGTCCAAACGCTTTTGCACTGAACTCAAGGGATCAACATCAAAACTGCGAGTGTAATAGTCCAGCGCCAGGGAAAGATTTTGCTGTATAAAGGCTAACTCTCCTGCGTATCTATAGAGTTCCCCCACCTGGGACTTGTTGAGCCATCCCTTGATTTTATTGAGGCGATCAATCGTCTTCCAGGCTTGGCGCCGATTAGCTTTTAGCTCCTTCTTGAGTAGGTTCATCAGCGCCTCAACGTAGGCTTCCCGCAAAGATGGGACCTGCGGACCATGTAATAGCCAACTGGAATTACTGTCCACCTTTGCCAAAGCTTGAACCAAAGTCAGATAACGCCTCTCTTTACCCTTGGCCACCATCACCGCACATCGCAATTCCGTCACCACCAGCCAAGGACGAAAACTCTTGGCCTGCCTATTGAGGGCCGCAACTGTATCAAGACATTTTTTCCCGGCCTCCTTTTCTTCCTCTTCCTTAAGTTGCCGCAGAAGGCGAACGACCTTAGTCGACTTTTTAGACAAGGGCGCCTTATCGTAAATCCATCGTGAAGTGGGAAGATCCAAGTCGCTCGTTAAGGTCAGGGGCCGCAAATTGGACTGACCCTGGGCAATTCCCTCGAAAACCAAAGCGGCCAGTAGGGCTAACAAACACAGCCTAAGCCTCACTCCGCCCCCCCGAGTTCTCCAAATCCTCACTTGATGCCACACTTAGGCTCAGGATGTGTTCCACAATCTTGGTGGTGTTAGATGCAACTTTCTGCAGACTCTTTTTCTCTTTTAGTTCACCAATCATTTCCTCCGGGGCAAATCCCAGAGCCTCAAGGGACGCCATGAGTTTGCGCACGGGCTCTTCCATTTCTCGGCGAACGCTCGGTGGTGCTTGAAGGAGAAGTTTTTCCAGTTCCCCCCCCCCTCCTCCCTGCTCGGAGACTTCTCCTAAAATGAAGTAAATTAAATTAGTCCCTTCCACGCCAACAGCTCTCCACTCTCCCTTGTCTGCCATCTTGTGAATGCGATCGGAACGAAGCTTAATGATTCGGGCAATGTCCTTGCCTTTCTGAAAGAGTCCAAATTGCAAGGCCGCCCACCAAAATAGTAACAGAAAAACTCCCAAATACACGACTGGCCAAAACGCAACCTGAGGAATCGGCAGTCGCCAACTTGAGGCTTCCCATCCCAGAGCCAGATCTGGGAGAGCATCGGCTTTTTGTTTTGCAACCACCTGTCCCTCGACACTTAACGGAGTGGAGCTAATTGCCTGTTGGCCGGTAGCAGGAGTTACCGTCAAAGTCATTTCCGTCGTTTGCTTGCTATAAAACTTAGCTGATTTTGGGTCGAATAGACTCACGCTCATAGAAGGTATCTTGATTTCACCTGCCTCTCGAGGAATCAATAGAACTTCAAACTCCTTATAGCTCTGTCCATTCTTGAAGAACTTTGATTCCTTCTTGGTGTCGTAGATCTCAATCGACGGAGGCAGATCCAAAGGGGGAAGGTCTATGAGCTTGCCGTTCCCTCGTCCATCAAAGCGAACCTTAAGAGTGACCGGTTGGTTTACTGCGACGGAACTTTCTGACAGACTCGAAGACACACTAAACTGGCCAACTGCGCCACTGAAGTCAGCAGGCCTGTTCTCTTTGGGAATGGGTAGAACTTCAATAGAGACCGGTTTACTGGATTTAGTGTAAACATAAGGGCGGCCAAATCCAAAGGCCGAGTCAGTGATCACCGTACATTTTGCCTTATAGGAGTCAATTTTTGCCTTGCCAGGCTTGATGGGAAACAGGGCATAGGATGCCAAAAGAGCCTTACGATAGACAATTCCATTGATCACTTCCTGCTGAAAATCTAACCGAGTGGCAAGATCAATTTCCTCTTTCCAAAATCCATTCAGACTTGGGTATTTGAGGGTATCGATGTCACGAATGTGGCCGCGAGTATAGAGAAACCACGATGCCGTCACCTGCTCCCCAGCAAAGACCGTGGTCTTGTCCACATCAACCTGAAGAAAAAAGGACTCATTAGGGTTCGTCGGCTGAGCTTTAAATCCGGGATTATTGCGTCGCCTCAGGAGTTGAGAAAACAAATCATCCAGCTCCTCCAAGGGTTGGTTAGGGTTCCCCTGGGGCCTCTGGGCTCTCGGCAGTCCTGGAGTCGCCCCCGCCTTTTTGACAGTCACATCGATGGCTCTCGTATTGTAGGCCTGACCGTTGACCACCACCTCTACAGGATCGATGCGGAATTGGCCCGTTCGGTTGGGGGCCAGCATATAGTTGAAGGTTCTGGTCTGCTCAACATTGAACTTACCATTGGAAAAACTGCTTCTGGTCTCCGACGCCGACCACGAATTGATCAAATCCATATTTTTAAAAGAGGGCAATCTCGGGTCTTCCACCGTCACACTGGAACCACTAGTAACGGATACGGCCAGGATGAAGGTGTCGCCCTCCTCCATGACATTGCGGTCCACGGTGGCGACCACTTCCACTTCATTAGCCCGTCCAAGACTAGCGAATAACATGAAACCAAGGAGACCTATGAATTTACCAATCTTTCCCATGAGGCGCCTCCTTTCGACCTTGTTCATTTTCTTCCGCCCTAATCTTTTGCTCCTGATTCTTAATCTCTTCAAGAATCTTTCTCATATCCTCCTGCGACAATTCCTTGCTTTTGAAAGGCTGTGGCTGCCGCTTTTGGTCATAGGGCCCATCGCGATTCTGGTTCTTTTTATCTTCAGATTTGTTTTTTTCCTGATCCTCATTGTTTTGATTGCCCTTACCCTGTCCCTCACCTTCTCCGGACTGTCCCTGCCACAGGAGTTCAATGTTGGTCTTGGTCTCTTTAGAGTCGGGTCGCAAATCCAAGGCCGCCTGATAGTACTGAAGAGCGGTCTCAATCTGGCCTGCCTGGCTGGCTGCCACACCTCCATTAAAAAGGGAATAAAACTGAATCTCCGGATTACCCTCGGCAAGACGACTTGCCGTAGAAAATGACTTCAAGGCTTTCTCCGGCTCTTTGTTGGCTAAAAAGGCTATCCCCAAGTTCAAATGAATCACCGGATTAAAGGGGTCCTTCTCCAGAGCTTTCACCAGACTTCGATAACCAGAATAGGGATTTTCTGTTCCCAAATCGGCAACGCCCTGATTGTTATCCCTAATTGAGTCCGCACTAAATCCCATAGCCACAGGACTAATAATAAGTGAGCTCATGATGGCAACCGACAATGCCCGAATCACTATTCCTGCCCCACTTCGAATCGACCTCGCCACAGCCTGGCCTTCCGTTTACGCTCACCGATCAGCAATTCCAGAAAAGCAAACACCAGTCCCAGCAAAAGAAAGCCTTGGTACTTCTCATCGTAACTAGTGATGACTGCAGAATTGAACTGAGCCTGCTCCAGTTTGCGAATATCCTGATACAGACTTTCCGGCGCCGTACCGCCAAAAGTGGCATGATAGAAACTCCCCTTACCTTCGTTCACCAGTTCTTTGAGCACAGTTCCCTTGGTTTGGGTCATGATGACTTTGCCTTCCTCGTCCTTCTTGTAACCCCGTAAGTTTCCAAACTCATCGCGAACCGGAATTGGACCACCCTTCTCCGTTCCCACTCCAAGTGCAAATATCCTCACACCGTCCTTGGCTAGGTCGGCCGCCACTTTCATGGCTCCGGCTTCGTGATCCTCCCCATCGGACACAACAAGGATCGCCTTGGTCACAACTGCCTCTTCATCACCTTCCAAGCCTCCACGCTTAAAGGCCTGGGACGCTTCACGCAGAGCTTTGCCAAACTCAGTCCCCTGAGTCCCCACCGATTCCGGAGTGAGGGAGTCCACGTACATACGTATAGCCGACAGATCGGTTGTGACTGGTGAGAGAACTATGGCCGATCCTGCAAAGGCTATCAGCCCTACCCGATCACCAGATAATCGACTGAGAAAGCGACCCACCTCCTTCTTAGCCAACTCAAGACGGCTGGGTTTGATGTCTTCGGCCTCCATACTGTGAGACACATCAAAAAGAATAACAATTTCAATTCCCTCACTTTTAACCTTCTGCTGCGATTGACCCGCTTGCGGTCTAGCCAGAGCTAAAATAAAACAGCCAAGCGCCAAAACCTCCAAAACCAACTTCCATCGTCGACGTGGAATCGACACACTTGCACTCAAAAGAGGGGCCATTTTGGAACCCAATGCCGTGGCGATTCGACGGGCCTGATGGCGAAGGAGATAGATCGACAGAACGAATAACACTGGCAACAACCAAAGAAACTGAAGGGCGGCAACGTCCGCAAACCGATAAACTGTCATGGGCCCCTCCGAAGAACTGATCTTCCCAAAAAGGCTGAGAGTATCAGTGCCAGCAAACCCCACTGAAGATATGGGGGATAAAGCTCGGCATAACGAGTGTACTGGTTCACCTCAATCTTTGTCTTCTCCAAGCGGTCAATATCACGGAAGACATTTTCCAAGGCACGGCTGTCCACCGCTCGGTAGTATTTGCCCCCAGTCTCAGAAGCCATTCGGCCAAGCAATTCCTCGTTGATCTTGCTGTGAATGGGTCGGTAACGTTTTATTTTACCACCGCGACCGTTATCCAGATAGATCGGCAGCTGTGCCTGACCGTCTCTACCCATGCCAATGCTGTAGATTTTAACACTAAATCCCTTGGCAATCTCCAATGCAGTAATGGGGTCAATAGTGCC
Organism: Pseudobdellovibrionaceae bacterium; assembly: GCA_020635075.1. NCBI lineage: Bacteria > Pseudomonadati > Bdellovibrionota > Bdellovibrionia > Bdellovibrionales > Pseudobdellovibrionaceae > Pseudobdellovibrionaceae bacterium. The sequence goes on from JACKAM010000001.1 coordinate 1,993,894, forward strand.
GCTGTTGTTTTCCCCGTCGGTAAGAAAAATCACCACCCGAGATTTAGCCGTCGACTCTTTGAGTCTCGCCACTGCATTTGCCAAAGCCACACCAATGGCCGTACCCATCTTAATGTTGCGCGAGGTCTGCACCGCAGCCAAATTGCTCAACAGAAGTGGATAATCCAGTGTCAAAGGGACGCGGGTGTAGGATTCGCCAGAAAAAACCACCAGGCCAATTCGGTCAGAGACCCTCCCTTGCACGAAGTTACGAATCACTTGTTTTGAGGACTCCAGTCGGTTTTCAGGCTTCATGTCCTCGATTAACATACTATCAGAAATGTCGAGGGAAACGACAATATCGATACCTTCGACGTTGCGTTTTATCTTGGTGTCTGCCCTTTGCGGACGAGCCAAAGCAACAATGACAAGTATGAGTCCCGCAACTTTAAGCAAGAATGGAATGACAACCAAACGCGACCTAATCGTTTGCCCCGCCTGTTTGAGAAGTGCCACTGAACTAAATTGAATAGATGGTCTCTGTTTGCGTCGGTTGGCCAACTTCCACAACAAGAGCCCAACAAACGGAATCAGTAGCCAAAATGCCCACAAGGAAGCCCAGGTCATTTTTGGCTCTCCTTATGGCTACGATCGACTAGGTCAGCCACCTGACGACTCATTTCTAAAAGTTGTTCTGCGTCCACCTTAGTCAACTTTTCCTTAGCACCTTGGGCCTTCTTGAACTCACGGAACAAATTGCTCATTCTACCAGCTGATTCAATGTGAACTTTGCGATGATGTTTTTTGATATCACCAATTATCTCCCGATCACTCCATTCCATAGCGGGAACCGTTAACTGCCTAACTAAAAATAGACGAAACAACTTTTCCATTTCGGATACAAAGGGACCTAGGTTTTCGGGCTTCTCAAGTCTACGATCTCGCAACAAGATTCTTATATCTTTGTTCAGCTGATTAAAGGGCGAGAGCGCGGTTGAATGAGCAGACAGGGACTCAACCAGTTTTTTGCGAGAAGAATAGCGACGGTACCTCCGCCAGAAAAAATATAACAGAACGAATATCGCAAGAGCCCAGGCTCCGTAGTACCACCAAGGGAAACTCAGTTTAAATGGGCCAAAGGGGGGGGAAGGCTGTGGCTGGCTCTGTCCTTCAACAATGCTAACCACCTTCCAGTCCAACTTCCCTACCCGAAAACCATTCGTCCCATCGGTGACTTTAAGATTCTCCACCGAGAACTCGCCCGGCTTGTATCCGGTCACCACGAATTGAGCCTGCTGGTGATCAACAATCATCACTTGTAGGGGATGAAGGGTAAACTCCTGCTCTTTTTGCGGGAAAAGGAATTTTAGCTTTGCGTCGTCCAATTTCTCGATGTGGGGTCCACTACAGGAAAGGAGGTATTTGTTGCCGACGGACCATGCGTCCAGCTTGGCAGCACCAGCTTGAGTGGCCTCCTGAAGGACACAATTCCACAGAGGCCAATCGTTCCCAATTGTTGACTCCGGACTGGTCGATTGCGCCGCCTGAGGCTGATCCAACTGAGACAAATTCACCTGAGGTTCATTCCCTTGAGGAGAGCTCAACGACGGCTCCTCCTCTTAAAAAATCCAATGAGTGGCTCGACGATGTCCTCACCTGCACTGATGTCAATACGGTCCACCCGGCTACGACGGAGAGCATTTTCCCGTTCTTCAAACTGTTTCTTGGAGACTTGTTCCAACATCCGACGAAACTGAGGAGATGAGGTGTCTACCGTAAAAATCTCTCCTGTCTCGGCATCATGGAAGTCCACCACCCCCATGGCGGGAATTTCCTGTTCAGCGGGATCCCCTACGACTACGGCAACTGTATCGTGTTTGCGACCCAACATACGCAAGGGTCCCTCATAACCCTCATCCATAAAATCGCTAAAGACAAAGATGTGTGAACGTTTCTTCAGCACCCCTTGTAGGTACTCCAACGCAGGCTTGATCTTAGTCCCATGCGATTTGGGCTTGAAGTAATAAAGATCGCGAATAATGCGATGAATCTGTCCGCGACCCTTTTTAGGTGGCACGTAATGTTCCACTTGGTCACTGAACAACAACAACCCAACAGGGTCTTTGTTTTTCGCAGCACTAAAACTCAGTAGGGCAGCCAAATGGGTAACGATCTCCCCCTTGCAGTACTCTTTTGTACCAAAGTCGCAGGAACCACTCACGTCCACAGCCAGCATCACGGTCATTTCCCGCTCTTCGTCAAACTTTTTGATGTGGGGCTTTCCTGTTCGCGCCGTCACTGGCCAGGCGATTGCCCGAATATCGTCACCGGGGACATACTCACGGAATTCCGAGAAGGTCATCCCTTGACCGCGAAAAGCTGAGTGATACTCACCGGCAAATAGGTTATTCACCAGTCGACGCGTACTGATTTCAAGCAACTTAACCTTTTTGAGAATCTCCGGTGGCAAACTCAAACTAAGGCACCTCGATGTGGCTGACCAACTCCTTAATCACCTCATCGGCACTGATTTCTTCAGCTTCAGCCTCGTATGTGAGGATCAGACGATGGCGCAAAACATTAAAGACAACAGCCTTGATGTCCTCCGCAGTGACGAACCCACGTCCGCGCAGAAAAGCGTGGGCCTTCCCTGACCGTGTCAGGTTGATGGTGGCACGAGGTGATCCGCCAACGGCCAAGAGGTTGGCGATGTGACCAAGTCCATACTCCGATGGTTTGCGCGTGGCCATGACCAAGTCCACAATATAGGCCTTGAGTTTGTCGTCGATGTAAATGGCATCGACTCTCTCTTTGGCCCGCATAAGGTCTTCACGGCTGATAACTGGTTCAACCTGCGGAGTGTGATCGGTTGCCATTCGTTCCAAGATTTCAGCTTCTTCTTCTTTTTTAGGGTAAGTAACAATCACCTTAAACATGAAACGATCCAACTGAGCTTCTGGCAAAGGATAGGTTCCCTCTTGCTCAAGAGGGTTCTGAGTGGCTAAAACCAAAAAAGGTTTTTCCAGAGGATAGGTTTCATCGCCAATCGTCACCTGCTTTTCCGCCATCGCCTCAAGCAAGGCACTTTGCACCTTGGCTGGAGCGCGGTTAATTTCGTCGGCCAAAACCACATTAGTAAAAATCGGGCCCTTCTTGGGAACAAACTCATTGGTCTTAATATTGAAGATCATGGTTCCTATCAGGTCCGTGGGCAGCAGATCCGGAGTAAACTGAATCCGCTGAAACTGCAGCGACGTGGCCCTACCGATCGATGAGATAACCAATGTCTTTGCCAATCCGGGCACACCTTCAAGCAACACATGGCCCCCGGTGAGAAGACCCATGATGATCGATTCCACCATTTCCTTTTGACCGACGATGACCTTTCCCACTTCGGTCATCACACGTTCCACGAATTTGCTCTCCTGTTTTATCGCTTCGTTTAGAGCAAGAATGTCTACCTGCACCACTTCCTCCTGTTGCTGTCTCTGACCCACGTTCAAATCAAAAAACTGAAAAATTACGAGGGTATGGGTCTGTTCATTGTCGCCGCTGATGGGCTAAGACACAATGATTTCTTGAAATGGATTTCCTCTTGCAAGATTCTTAGCCTGCTGCAAAATTTAGAGTCTGCATCAGGACAATAGGTTACCCTGCACCAAGGATGACAAATGAAAGGCTCAACCAAAACCTGGACTCTCCTGTCACTTCTCTCACTGACCATCATCATGATCAGCCACGGATGGGGCGGGAGGCAGGGACTTTTGTGGGGCGTGATTATTGCGCTCAGCATTAATTGCTTGATCTATTTTTATAATGACTTGCGGCTGGACGGCTTGTTTCCAGGACAACTTGTCGAGGGACAAAATCCCTGGGGACTATTGAAGACAGCCAAGCGCTTCGCAAGTAAGGCGCGCATCCCTGTACCCCGAATTGTCGTCCTTGACGTCCCTAGTCCTCAGGCTCTCGTCATGGGTCGAAATTGGAAATCTGCCAGCATTGTCTTAACAGAAGGACTCCTACGAACTCTCTCGGCCGAAGAACGGGAGGCCGTCATCGCCTATCAGATTTCCTGCATCAAAAAGCTGGATACTCTGGCCTTTTCAGTCGCCAGCGCCGTTACAGATTTCCTGTTTGCCATATCTCTTTCAGTGGACCTTGTTATTCGGGGAATTCTTGGTCCCAAGAAGGATCCCCACTCCCGTCAGAATCATTTATTCAGTCTGTTAATCGCTCCGCTTGCCAGTCTTCTTGTTCGCCTGGCGGTTGGCACAAGCCGCTATTTGGCCAACGACAGTTTAGCAGCCTCCTGGGTCGAAAACCCCAAGGCCTTGGCTCACGCTCTTTGGAAGCTGGAGTCTTATGCATCCACCAAACCCATGGAGATTCCAGCTGCCACGGCTCCACTATTCATTGTCAACCCCTTGACCGGTCACGGGTGGACTCGCTATTTTCACGTCCACCCAAGCGTTGAGAAGCGCATTCGCAATCTCATTGGCTACTACCCCATCTAAACCTGGAGGTCGAAATCATGACTAGTGAAAATACCACTCCTCAGGAAAACAAACTGGAGGCCAGCTTTTCCACATTGATTCTTTCAATTGCCTCTTCGGCGGCCATGAGCCTGGGGCTGGCGCCCAATCCCACCAACAATAAGACCGAGAAAAACTTGGAGATGGCTCGGTTTAATATTGATTTGTTGGTGGTCCTTCAGGACAAGACCAAGAACAATCTGGACAAGGATGAGGGTGCCTTCTTGGAATCCGTCATTCGCGATCTTCAGCTGAAATTTATTCAGCACCAGTAACCTGCTTTGTGCGGCACGTAAATCCTGTGTTTTCAGACATTTGGTCTGGGAAATTCCCGCCTTGACAAGATTGGCGTAGGACTCAAATTTGTTGCGTCGTCATTCGAGGGGCGACGAGGGTATTAAAACAGGAGATCAGATGAAACGTTCGAAAATTCACTTCATGTACATTGGTTTGATTGCTCTTGCTTTGTTTACTGGCGGATTACTCATACAACCGAAATCCTCGGTCGCAAGAGAAGTGCGCCCTCCCATAAAGGCGGGAGATCCCTTGCCGGCCAATTTGTTTGTCGAGCTGGCGAAACAAATCAACCCCACAGTCGTCAATATTTCAACCAGCCAACTTCCAACGCAAAGACGAGCCGTACCGGGATATCCTGATCCCTTCTTTGATCTGTTTCAAAATTTCATGGGACCCAACCCATTCTATTATCAACAACAACAGCCCATGCAGGCCTTGGGTACTGGATTTATTATTCGCGAAGATGGATTGATCCTGACAAACAACCACGTGGTTGACAAGGCGGATTTAATTCAGGTTCAGCTCAGTGAAAACAGCAAAGAAACTTATGAGGCCAAAATTATTGGCAAAGACGCCCGCACAGATATTGCCTTAATCAAAATCGAAGTGAAGAAGAAGCTGCCAGCAGCCCCGCTCGGTTCCAGCAAAGACCTGCAGGTCGGGGAATGGGTCGCGGCCTTTGGCAATCCCTATGGACATGGCCACACCATGACCAAGGGGATTATCTCGGCTCTTAACCGTGAAATAGATGAACTCAACCGCTTTCCCTTTCTCCAGACTGATGCCAGCATTAATCCCGGGAATTCAGGTGGTCCGCTGGTGAATTCACAAGGTTTGGTCATTGGTGTGAACAGTGCCATTGATGCCCGCGCCCAAGGAATTGGCTTTGCCATCCCAATTGATGATGTGAAGTCCATTCTCCCAACACTGGAAAAGAATGGCAGCATTCAGCGGGGCTTCCTTGGCGTTCTTATGCAGGACCTGGATCAGGAGTCCGCTCAGTCCCTGGGAATCGACCGCACAGAAGGGGCCCTAATTACCCAAATTGTCCCTGACAGCCCGGCGGAAAAGAGCGGCATGAAACCCTATGACCTGGTGATCCAGGTCGGGGAAAAGCCGATCACCAGCACTCGTGATCTTGCTCGTGAAATCCAAAACTACTCGCCTGGAAACAAAGTTCAGGTGAAAGTAGTCCGCAACAAAAAGGACACTACACTTGGCTTAGTTGTAGGCCGCCACCCCGATGATGTGAGCACCTCAGTCGCTGATAAGAAGGGTTACCAGGGTCAAAAGGCTCCTTTTGACTTGGGATTCAAAGTCAGTGACTACTCTAAAAAGCTCGCCAACGAATTCAACCTACCACCCCTGCGGGAACAACACCCGGTGGTGATTGACGTAGATAGAGGAAGTATCGCTTCCTGGGCTGGCCTCGCCCCTGGGGATATTGTTCTTGATGTGAACCGCAAAAGCGTGAGTCGAGCCAAAGATGTCCTCAAATATTTGCGCAAAGATGGCATGAATGTCCTTCGCGTCCTAAAGCAGAATCGGGTTGCCCTACTTTATCTGAAATCACGATAGATTGGTACGTTGCCAGTTTCATTCTCGATGCAAGACGGAGAGGTCTTCTCTCCGTCTCATGCTGATACAGAATCACCCTCAATTGGACCTTTGTCTTAAGTCCAAAGCCCGTAATGCCGTAAAATTAAATGGAGAGCTGTGAGCTGCGCTCCAATACATCAGAGCAAACACCCGCAGATAAGGGCATGCACCAAGGAGGCACACAAATGAAGATCACAGAGGTGAAGGTCTTCCCCGTCAACGAGGACCGTCTTAAAGCCTATGTAACCATCACAATTGATGAGTGCTTCGTCGTGCGGGATCTAAAAGTGATCAAAGGCAACGCCGGCCTGTTCGTGGCCATGCCCAGCAAGAAACGTAAAGACGGCCAGTTTAAAGATATCGCTCACCCTCTCAACCAGGAAACCCGGGACGAAATTGAAAAGGCGATTTTTGATGCCTTTGAAAAGGAGATCCGCTCCATGGGTCAATCCCTGGACGAGCTGGATCGTGACGACGATTGATCCCCAAGATCCTTTCTCATGCAGGTCCGTCCATTGACGGCCAGCCCTGACAAAGGCAAGCAGAGTCTTGGGAACTCGACCCAAAAAAATGAATGGATGGGGTGGCAGGGATCGAACCATGCAAGCGCGTTAAAATGCGAAGCATTTTAATGAGATGCATCCGGGAGTTGGCAAGGTGAGCCTGCGAACCAGACAACGGACCGGAAGAGTCGCAAGACTCTAGGTGAGAAAGACCGTGTCCGGAGAATATTCAACGCGCCAAGAATGAATGGATGGGGTGGCAGGGATCGAACCTGCGAATGACGGAATCAAAATCCGTTGCCTTACCGCTTGGCGACACCCCAATCGTCCGTCGAATCAATCGAGGCGCCTAAATTATCAATTTAAACGGAGAAATCAAGGTAAACTTGCCCTCTCCGGGCCCCCGGAGTGACAAGTATTGTCGTTGACTTATTGCATTATTTACGGCCTAATGGCCGGATCGTTCCAAGAGACCAGCCGAAGGTTGCTGCCTCTCTTTTGTGATTGATGCTCAAGAGAGAAGGCCCAAATGAATTCCTTTAGCGACATGAATCTCCCCGAGGAGCTTGAAAAAGCCCTTGAAAATCTGCAGTTTATCACGCCAACCAAGGTGCAAAAGGCAGTCATTCCTGCGGCCCTTAAGGGTCAGGACCTGATTGCCTGTGCAGAAACCGGTTCGGGCAAGACTGCGGCCTATGGAATTCCTATTGCAACTCGACTGTCCGAAGACACGACTTCCAGGGCCCTAATTCTTGCCCCGACTCGAGAGCTAGTGACCCAGATTAGTGACTTCCTCCGCCACCTCACACGCCCCTGCGGATTAACGGTTACAAGTATTGTGGGTGGGATGGACATCCGCAAACAACTCAAGGGTCTCAAGCGAAACCCCAGAGTTGTAGTCGCCACTCCTGGCCGACTGACAGACCATTTAAAAAGAGGATCACTGGAACTCAATGACCTTAAGTACCTGGTACTCGACGAGGGTGACCGGATGTTGGATATGGGCTTTGCTCCCCAGCTGGATGTCATCCTTCGTTACCTTCCTGACAAGAGGCAGACGATGCTGTTTTCGGCAACTCTTCCTCCTAAGGTCCGTAGTCTCGCGAACAAGTATTTGCAGAATCCGATCCAAATCAACGTTGGGCGAGTCTCCCTACCTGTGGCTTCGATCAAACAGAGTGCCGTGAAGGTTGCGGTTAAGGACAAAGACGACCGGATTTTGGATGAGTTAAACAGTCGCACGGGTTCGGTGATTGTTTTCTTGCGCACCAAGAGACGCACTGACTTCTTGGCCAAACACCTTAAGAGTTATGGCCACCAGGTGGACCTGATTCATGGTGGACGTACTCAAGGACAAAGAAACAAGGCCATCCAGAGTTTTCGCGAAGGTCGCAGTCGGATTCTGTGCGCAACTGATGTGGCAGCCCGAGGCATTGATATTCCCCAGGTTGAGCACGTTATTAATTTTGATTTGCCAATGATGGACGAAGACTATGTTCATCGCATTGGCCGCACCGCTCGCAATGGAGCCCAGGGTGAGGCGGTCAGCTTTGTCACTCCTGAAGACAACCGCACATGGATTGCCTTAGCCAAGAAATACCAAATCCAGGGAGTGAACCTGGCTGAGTTCGAATCTCCCAGAGCTGGCCACAAGAAAAAACCAACTGGAAAACCATCCCTCAAGGGGAAGAAGAAGTTCTCTGGAAAACCTTCCTTCAAGGCGAAGAAGGAGTCTTCTGAAAAACCTTCCTTCAAAGCGAAGAAGGAGTCTTCTGAAAAACCTTCCTTCAAAGCGAAGAAGGAGTCTTCTGAAAAACCTTCCTTTAAGGCGAAAGAGGAGTCTTCCGGAAAGCCTTCTTTTAAATCCAAGAAGAAGGCCTCCTTTAAAGCCAAAAAGAAGACTGGGTTCAAGCCAAAGAAGAAGGCCTCTAGGTCGAATAGACCAGTAAAATCAGACGGATATCGGCCCAAGTCGGGAAATAAAAACCGCGCTAGGGCATAATTACAATCCAGGGATTTGGTTTTTCATTTCCTCCCAAGTTCCTTATTCTCTGACCCGCGAATTCGAACTTCGGGGGGTAAAAGATGAGTCGAACGCTTTCTGTCCTATTGGGGGCATTTTCTTTCTTCGTAATCAATCAAGCCATTGCAGAAGCGCCTGCTAGTTGCCTGCAAAGAGCTTCGGACCAACAGCTCTTGGACGAAGTGGCCTACCGCATGGGAAGTGGTGGTGGCAACACCGGACCTGGAGCCCAAGTGCTGGCGACTTGCGACGGCTCTACCTATTTGCATGTCACCGTGACCAACCTGGACACGGGAACTGAAGACAAGAAGTCCTGGCATACAGGATCTTCGAGTCTTTGCGATGCCGCTATTCAATTGGTTCAGCGCAAGACAGGTGGCACAACGATTTTTCAGAATCTGATGATTGGCTTCTGCGATGGTTCCACCTATTTTCATCGCATCTTGCTCAAAGCCAATGGTGAAATCCAGGACATGGGTTCGCAACACATGGGCTCAAGATCCAACTGTGAAGCGGCAATGAACCAGCTTTAATTCGATTATTCTGCCATTTGTGAAAGGCTCTCACCACTCAAAGTGGTGGGAGCTTTCTATTGGCAGTTGGGGTCATCCAGAAGAGCTTCAATTTCCGCCAACTGAAGAGTGTAGGTCTTGCCGTCATCCTGCCCGAGTTCCAAAGGCTTAATACGAAGACCATAGTGGTTAGTTTCGCCCGTGTATCTGAGCGTGACTGGTGTGTCTAAATCAGGCGGTTGATAAGTGTAAATGCCAAGAGTTCGCCAATTGATCCGCTGAGAGTCAATCGCTGCCAATACCTCATACCTTTTGGGAAATCCCCAAAATTTGTTGTTTAGATGGCGACCGTAAATCTTCACAGTTCTCAAGGGTCGCCCAGTGGACCATCCTAACTCAGCTGCAATTCCAGTGGTGTTGTTTTGATCTCCGGCGATACTGCTATAGAAGGTTTCGTAGATTCCATCCGCCAACAGACGCTTCGGCGCACCCACCATGGATTGAGAGGCGACAATCGAGGGATTGACCACCACTCTCCCTTCAGGCCGACAGGCCGGAACGGCCACGGTGGCCTCGCGACTCCAAACCCCACCGACTGAATTATTAACCGCGACCTTGTATTTGCCGGCAGTTGCAAACTCCATTTGAATATTTAGCCGTGTTCCTGTGGCTCCCGGTATCTCACTATTATTGAAGTACCATTGATAGGTAGGAGCGGGGTCACCAGTTGCCGTCACTGCAATACTCCCACTTCTCCCCACGTCGATGTCGATGTCAGCAGGCTGTTGGGTAATGATCGGCGCAAAGAAGTTTGTTTTCGGAACAACTGTGACGTTAAATGCATTGGTGAGCTTATTCGTTCCATACCCGTCGGTGATTCGTACTTGATAGGAGCCGGCGTCTCCATCCACCGAGGCATTAATTGCAAAGGTTGGCTCCGTGGAGCCACTAACCTCTTCGAAGTTTTTAAACCATTGATATGTGAGTTGATGACCTTGAGCCACCACATTGATTTGAAAGGGATTGCCCTTTACGACTTGAATACTGCTCGGGCTCTCGGAAACGATAATGATTTCTTTTGGACAACCGGACTTGTCCGTCTCATTACATTGAGATCCTTGGTCTTTCTTGCCCTCGATTTCAGACCAATCCAAGGGCTCAGCACAGCCAAATACAAAAAGACCCGGCAATAGTGCGAGCCGAAGAACTAACCAGTAATTCTGTGTGAAAAAGCGCGACAAACTCATACTTCCCAGCTTCGACCACCGAAGCTCCACCCTTATAACTACTAAAGCAAAGCCCGGTCCAAGGCCTAGTGCACCTAAGCCTCTGAAATCACAGACGTAAAGAGTAAGTACTTGGTAAGATTGGCGTTTAGACATTAGTGAGTTGTCTAATCATTTGAAAATGAGAAAAACCGGCATGCGCGAGCGGAAAACCATCTGTCTCAGTCTGAGAACGAGACGTCTCAAAGTTAAATAATTCCTGCCTCAAAGATCGACAACTTCATGGAGTTTTATTCAAAAACCCAGATATATCAGCTCCTTATTTAAGCCTTAAGGCGCTCTTAACCGATAAGAAGGTAATATATAGATGTGCGTTTTGTATGTCAGATCTTGGTGTTGAATTAACCAAGTTTTAGTGCAGGGAAAAAATGGGACGTTTGATTAGCCCTTCACAAAACTTAAGCTCTCGAAAGTTCGCTAGCTTTTGGCGAGGCCTAGCTCTGTTCTCTCTTGTCGCCACACTGTTCGGCTGTGGCGTTCGCGGATCAGAAAAAAATCCTGACGGAACTCCCAAAGGCCTTGGCGTCAATTTGGTTCTGATTTCAGGAAACAATCAAGTCACGAAAAAGAACAAGGCATTTGCCCTTCCTCTTATCGTGCAGGTTCTGTCTCCCGCAGGGACTCCAGTTCCGGAAATGGACGTTGACTTCAGGCAGGTCACCAGCACGGACGCCCAGTTTGCTGTCAAAAGCATGGAGACACCCAAAAGTGGAATGGCTTCGACCACGGTGATTGGTCCCAGTGCCTATGACGAAGAAGTGCAAATCGAAGCGCGCATCCGCAACACCGATGAGGTGGTGATCTTTACTTTGACCACCACGATCGACGTGAAAAACGTGGAGTGGGTTCCCAGCAATGAACCACCTGCCAACCACACCGCCCACCACCTCAATCCCCTGGCCGCCTACCAAGTGCGCATGCGGGACTCGGATGACGAAATCATCGAGGTGAACAACAAAAAGAACTGGATCACCATGAGCATTGTCGAAGGAGGTCAGCCGACTCTCTTGGGCGATGTGGAAGAATACTTCACCGACGGTATCGCCACCTTCTCGGACTCCCGATACATCAAGGCTGGCTCATACACTCTTAGGGCCACTCACAACAAATCTGGCAAGTACATTGAACAGGCGATCACCATTGACCCTGGGGTGGCCACTCAGTCTATTGCCATACTTCCAGGGCAGACTCACAACACTGGCGTCATGACCCTCGCTGAGGCCGTCACGGGCACGGTCTCCTCTCTCAACGTCGACAACGACTTTAACGTCACTCTGCGGGCGGTGGATGACTACTTCAACCTGGACCCAACCAATGGTGCCGCGGTTTCTGTGCAAACACCCAATGATCCAACCGACACCGAACCTGGGGCCAGCACCTTTGCCAGCGGTGAAAGAAGCTTCACCGTTTCACCGGTGACTGCTACCAACTACCTGGTACGACCCGTTACCGCCTTGACTAACAATGACTCGACCACATTTGCCATGAATCCTGGAACTCCCACTGATGTTATGGTCGTGCTCCCCGGACAGACCTTTAATCCCGGACAGACCAGCTTTGCTCCGGTGATCACGGGAAGCCCCACTCAACAGATGGCTGGAGTGACCTTTACCGCTCAGGTGATCGCCACGGATGCAGAATTCAACCAATCGACTTCGACAGCTGTTGCTAGCGTGGTGACATCCGATCCTAGTGATGTCCATCCGAGTTCGCAAAACCTGGTCAACGGAGCCTACGGGTTCTCGGTGACTAATGTAACGGCCAGCTCACCGCAAACGGTCACGCCTTCAAGTGGCGGATTAAATGTGCGGGTTTCCGACAACTATGCCGTCACCCACAATGCGGCCTCACAATTGGTCTACACGACTCAGCCTGCCAACCCCACAGTGGCCGGTGTGGAACTGGCACCCGTTATTGAGATTCGCGATGCCTGGGGCAACTTGATCACCACAGGGCCTGACGCCACAACCAACGTGACTCTCACTCTCCAATCAGGATCGGGAACCCTGGGCGGCACCCTCACAAAAGCCGCCGTCGGTGGTGTGGCCGATTTCACAGGCCTGAGTGTTAATATTGATTTGATTGGCGCCAAAATTCTCCGCGCCACCAAGGCCGACACCACTGGCAGCGGTGGAACGGTGGCCATTACCCAGGATTCCAGCACGTTTACAATTATCCATGCACCAGCATCTCAAATTATCTACACCACTCAACCTGCGGACCCTACAGGAGCTGGAGTGGAACTCGCTCCAGTAGTTGAAGTGCGCGACACATTTGGCAACCTGGTCTCCACCAGTGCCGATGCAACGGCCACCATCACCTTATCCATTCAATCAGGAACAGGTCCTCTATTAGGCGGAAGCAGTATGGCGGCCGTCGGCGGCGTGGCCAACTTTACAGGCCGCAATGTGCGCATTGAAGTCACAGGAACCAAAGTCTTACGTGCCACCAAGGCTGACACCACCGGTGGTGGTGGAACAGTAAGTATGATCAGGGACAGCAATTCCTTGGATATCATTCATGGTCCTGCTGATCATTTGACCATTACCACTCAACCAACGGACCCCACAGTTGCCGGCAGTGAGATTGCTCCAGTTGTGGAAGTGCGTGACCAGTTTAACAATGTGGTCACAACGGGTCCCGACAGTACGGCCAATGTGACTTTGAATCTACAAACCGGAACGGGCACTCTAGGCGGCACTCTCACTAAAGCTGCGGTTGCTGGAGTGGCCGACTTTACGGGTCTTGGGGCAAACATTGACCTTGTTGGAAGTAAAGTGATTCGCCTCACCAAAGTGGACACCACCGGCAGTGGAGGAACCACGGCTAAGCTTGTTGACACCAATGCCTTTAATATTGTTCCCGCACCAGCGTCTCAATTAGTCTTCACCACTCAACCCGCTGACCCAACCGTCGCCGGTGTTGACCTCCTACCCGTGATTGAAATCCGCGACGTTCACGGCAACTTGGTGACAGCCGGTGCCGATGCCACGGCCAATGTGACCTTGAGCCTGCAGACAGGTACAGGTTCCTTAGGTGGCACGTTAACCAAAGCCGCTTCAGGTGGTATCGCCACGTTTACTGCTACTGAAGCCGTCGACATTGATCTGGTGGGCACTAAGGTCCTTCGTGCCACCAAGGCGGACACCACCGGTGGTGGCGGTACCGGAGTGCTGACTCAAGATTCCGCCAGCTTTGACATCATCCATGCGCCTGCAAGCGTATTGGTCTACACCACTCAACCTGCTGATCCTACTATTGCTGGTGTTAACCTTCTTCCAGTTATTGAGATCCGCGACGCCTTCACCAATGTCATCACTAGCGGTGCCGACTCTACTGTTTCTCTAGCCATGACTTTGCAGACCGGCACCGGCGCTCTATTGGGTACAACCTCTAAAGCAGCCGTAGCTGGAGTGGTCACTTTCACGGCGACTGAAGCCATGAACATCCAAGTGGTAGGAACCAAGACCTTGCGCGCCACCAAACCCGACACGACTGGCAGTGGGGGCACCGGAGTCATCACTCAAGATTCGGCCAGCTTTGATATTAATCATGCACCAGCCAACAAGATGGTCTACACCACTCAACCGGCCGACCCCACCATTGCTGGAAACAATCTGCTCCCGGTTATTGAGATCCGTGACGTCTACGACAACGTCATCACCACTGGTGCTGATTCCAATGTGTCTGTGACCATGAGCCTGCAGTCGGGAACGGGCTCACTTCTGGGAACAGTATCAAAAGCAGCTTCGGCCGGTGTTGTGACCTTCACTGCTGGCGAGGCTATGAACATTCAGGTGGTCGGCACTAAAACCTTGCGCGCCACAAAACCTGACACCACAGGCAGTGGCGGTACCGGAGTGATCACTCAGGACTCAGCCAGTTTTGATATCAACCACGCACCGGCCAACAAGATGGTTTATACCACTCAGCCTGCAGATCCCACCGTCGCCGGTAACAACCTGCTCCCAGTCATTGAGATTCGCGATATCCACGACAACGTGATCACCACTGGTGCTGATTCCACAGTTTCCGTGACCATGAGTCTGCAGTCCGGATCAGGCGCCCTTCTGGGAACAGTTTCAAAAGCAGCCTCGGCCGGTGTTGTGACCTTTACCGCTACCGAGGCCATGAAGATCCAAGTGGCCGGAACAAAGACCCTAAGGGCGACAAAACCTGATACCACCGGAGGTGGTGGAACCGGAGTCATCACTCAGGACTCCGCCAGCTTTGACATTGTTCATGCCCCGGCCAATAAAATGGTTTATACAACTCAGCCGGCCGACCCCACTGTGGCTGGAAGCAATCTCCTCCCAGTGATTGAAATCCGTGACGTCTACGACAACGTTGTTCTGTCAGGCGCCGATTCCACCGTTTCTGTGACCATGACTCTGCAAACTGGAACAGGTTCACTTCTTGGAACTGTCAGCAAGGCAGCGGTGAGTGGTGTGGTCACCTTTACTGCCGGCGAAGCCATGAACATTCAAGTGGTGGGCACAAAGACCTTACGCGCCACCAAACCCGACGCGACTGGCAGCGGTGGCACCGGAGTCATCACCCAAGATTCGGCCAGCTTCGATATTGACCATGCACCGGCCTCACAACTGGTGTACACCACGCAGCCCGCCGATCCTACGGTGGCAGGTGTGGACCTACTTCCTGTTATTGAGATTCGCGACACCTACAACAACTTGATTACAACCGGAGCCGATGCCACAGCCAACATGACCCTCAGTCTCCAGTCTGGTACCGGTACCATGAACGGAACGCTGACCAAAGCGGCATCAGGCGGTGTGGTCACATTCACTGCCGGAGAATCCGTTGATGTGGATTTGGTTGGCACCAAAGTCATGCGCGCCAGTAAGGCCGATACCACAGGTGGTGGGGGAACAGGCATCATTACTCAAGGTTCCAGCAATTTCGACATTGTTCACGCTCCCGCCAGTGTCTTGGTCTACACCACTCAGCCCGCCGATCCCACCATTGCTGGTAATAATTTGCTCCCGGTCATTGAGATTCGCGATGCGTTCACTAATGTCATCACCAGCGGTGCCGACTCCACTGTTTCTGTGACCATGACCCTGCAAACTGGAACTGGCTCTCTGTTAGGAACCACATCTAAGGCGGCAGTTAGTGGTGTAGTCACTTTTACCGCAACTGAAGCCATGAACATTCAAGTGGTCGGCACCAAGACTTTGCGAGCCACAAAGCCTGACACCACAGGAAGTGGCGGCACCGGAGTCATCACCCAAGACTCCGCCAGCTTTGATATTGACCATGCTCCTGCAAATAAAATGGTCTTTACCACCCAGCCTGCTGATCCCACGGTTGCAGGTAATAACCTCCTGCCAGTCATTGAGATCCGCGACGTTCACGACAATGTGATCACCACGGGAGCGGATTCAAATGTGTCCGTGACCATGAGTCTGCAGTCGGGAACGGGCTCACTTCTGGGAACAGTATCAAAAGCAGCTTCGGCCGGTATTGTGACTTTTACTGCTGGCGAGGCCATGAACATCCAGGTCGTTGGTACTAAAACACTGCGCGCCACAAAGCCCGACACCACTGGCAGCGGTGGCACCGGAGTCATCACTCAAGATTCAACGAATGTGAATATCATCCATGCTCCGGCCTCTCAGCTGGTTTACACCACTCAGCCGCTAAATCCTTCAGTGGCTGGATTTGAAATTGCCCCTGTGGTGGAAATCCAAGACACCTATGGCAATCGAGTGATTAGTGGGGCCGATGCCATCACAACTCTGACGTTTACGAAACAGTCAGGCCCTGGAACTCTGACCGGCACGACCAACAAAGTTGCCGCGGGCGGAGTCGTTGATATGGCCGGCTTGGGGATGAAGTTTGACCTGGTCGGAAGTTACACCTTCCGCGTGACTAAGCCTGATACCACAGGCAGTGGTGGGACTGTTAGTGTGTTCCAAGACAGCTTACCCTTTAATGTTATCTCAGGTATCGCCGACCGCATTGTCTACACCACGCCCCCAAGTGATCCAACCACCTCTGCTGTTGAAATGCCGGTTGTATTGGAAATCCAAGACACCTTAGGAAATCGCATTACTGCCGGTGTGGACAGCACGGCATTGGTGACTTTGAGTTTGCAGAGCGGCACAGGAACTCTCGGCGGAACAGTTTCAATGAATGCCGTCGCCGGTATCGCTGACTTTACCGGTCAAGGCGTCAATATCAACCTCGTCGGAAGCAAGACTCTTAGGGGAACCAAGGCCGATACTTCTGGTAGTGGAGGCACTGCAGCCAAAGTCGTCGATAGTTCAGCATTTAATGTTGTTCATGCACCAGCCTCTCAAATGGTCTTCACCACTCAGCCGGCTGACCCTACAATTGCCGGTGCGAACCTATTGCCTGTGATTGAAATTCGCGATGCCCAAGGCAACCTTGTTACCACCGGTGCAGACGCCACGGCCAATGTGACCTTGAGCCTACAAAGTGGAACCGGCGCCCTGAGCGGAACTCTGACCAAAGCCGCCTCTGGCGGAATCGTCACCTTTACCGCGACCGAGGGAGTCTACATCAATCTGGTGGGCTCAAAGACCCTGCGAGCTTCCAAGGCGGATACGACTGGTTCTGGCGGAACAGGAGTCATTACTAAGGACTCAGATCCTTTTAACATTAACCATGCGGCGGCCAATTCACTTGCTTGGACGACTCAACCCATAGACCCCACTGTGGCTGGAACCGACATTAATGTGGCGATTGAACTTAGAGATACTTTCGGTAACGTGGTCTCAACTGGTGTTGATTCAACAGCCAACATCACCCTCACCAAATCCGCCGGAACGGGAACTCTGGGGGGAACACTGGTCAAAGCGCTCTCTGGTGGTACGGTCTCTTTTGGTGCTGGTGAGTCAGTTGATATTGACCTCATTGGATCAAAAACTCTTAATGCTTCTGATGGCACTCGCAATACCGACTCCAATGCCTTTACTATCACTCATGCTCCGGCGGCATCACTCGCCTGGACGACTCAGCCCACCGACCCCACTGTGGCCGGTACCGACATCAATGTGGCCATCGAGCTTAGAGATGCCTTCGGCAATTTGGTTTCGACTGGTGCCGCATCTTCAGCGAATGTGACTCTCACTAAATCCGCTGGATCAGGAACTCTCGGTGGCACTCTGGTCAAAGCCCTCTCCGGTGGTACGGTCTCATTTGGCGCTGGAGAGTCCGTTGATATTGACCTGATCGGTTCCAAAACACTGAACGCTTCTGACGGCACTCGCAACGCTGACTCCAATGCCTTTACTATTACTCATGCGCCGGCAGCCTCCCTGGCCTGGACCACTCAGCCCACTGATCCTACTGTGGCCGGTACCGACATCAATGTGGCCATCGAGCTACGTGATGCTTTTGGCAACCTGGTTTCAACCGGTGTAGATGCCTCTGCCAATGTGACTCTCACTAAATCCGCTGGATCAGGAACTCTCGGCGGCACACTGGTGAAGGCTCTCTCAGCAGGTACGGTCTCCTTTGGTGCTGGTGAGTCTGTTGATATTGACCTCATTGGGTCGAAGACTCTCAATGCTTCAGATGGCACTCGCAACGCCGACTCCAATGCTTTCACTATCACTCACGCTCCGGCTGCTTCACTGGCCTGGACCACTCAGCCCACTGATCCTACTGTGGCCGGTACCGACATCAATGTGGCCATCGAGCTTAGAGACACCTTTGGCAATCTGGTCTCCACTGGTGTGGATGCTTCTGCCAATGTGACTCTCACTAAATCGGCTGGATCAGGAACTCTCGGCGGCACACTCACCAAAGCCCTTTCTGGAGGCACGGTCTCCTTTGGCGCTGGTGAATCTGTTGATATTGATATTATTGGTTCAAAAACTCTTAATGCTTCGGACGGCACAAGGAATGCTGATTCTAACGCCTTTACGATCACCCATGCTCCAGCGGCATCACTGGCTTGGACCACACAACCGACTGACCCAACCGTGGCCGGCAACGACATCAATGTGGCCATTGAGCTTCGTGATGCCTTCGGCAACCTGGTTTCCACTGGTGTGGATGCTTCTGCCAATGTGACTCTCACTAAATCCGCTGGATCAGGAACTCTCGGTGGCACTCTTACGAAAGCCCTCTCTGGTGGTACGGTCTCTTTTGGCGCTGGTGAATCTGTTGATATTGATATTATTGGTTCAAAAACTTTGAATGCTTCTGACGGCACTCGCAATGCTGACTCCAATGCCTTTACGATCACCCATGCTCCGGCGGCATCACTGGCTTGGACGACTCAGCCCACCGACCCAACTGTAGCCGGTACTGACATCAATGTGGCTATTGAACTTCGCGATGCCTTCGGCAACCTGGTTTCGACTGGTGCCGCTGCCTCCGCCAATGTGACTCTCAGTAAGTCAGCTGGAACTGGAACTCTCGGTGGAACTCTGGTCAAAGCCCTCTCTGGTGGTACGGTCTCCTTCGGTGCTGGTGAGTCTGTCGATATTGACATCATTGGATCGAAGACTCTGAATGCTTCTGACGGAACCAGAAACGCCGACTCCAATGCCTTTACCATCACTCACGCTCCTGCAGCATCACTCGCCTGGACGACCCAGCCCACGGATCCCACTGTGGCAGGTACTGACATCAACGTGGTCATCGAGCTTAGAGATACTTTCGGAAACCTGGTTTCAACTGGTGCCGCTTCCTCCGCCAATGTGACTCTCACTAAATCCGCTGGGTCGGGAACCCTCGGAGGAACTCTGGTGAAAGCTCTCTCGGGCGGCACCGTCGCCTTCGGTGCTGGTGAGTCTGTTGATATTGACATCATTGGATCGAAGACTCTGAATGCTTCTGACGGCACCCGCAACGCTGACTCCAATGCCTTTACCATCACCCATGCTCCGGCAGCTTCGCTGGCTTGGACCACACAGCCGACTGACCCAACTGTAGCCGGCACGGACATCAACGTCGCTATTGAACTCAGAGATGCCTTTGGCAACCTGGTTTCAACCGGCGTTGATGCATCTGCCAATATCACCCTCACTAAATCGGCGGGATCAGGAACTCTTGGTGGCACTCTCACTAAAGCTCTCTCCGGCGGAACCGTCTCATTTGGTGCTGGTGAGTCTGTTGATATTGACATTATTGGATCCAAGACTCTGAATGCTTCAGATGGTACTAGAAACGCAGATTCAAACGCCTTTACCATCACTCACGCGCCGGCGGCCTCACTGGCCTGGACCACTCAGCCCACCGACCCGACCGTGGCCGGCACAGACATCAACGTCGCTATTGAACTCAGAGATGCCTTTGGCAACCTGGTTTCAACGGGTGTGGATGCATCCGCCAATGTGACTCTCACTAAATCCGCTGGATCGGGAACCCTTGGAGGAACTCTGGTCAAAGCCCTCTCAGCTGGTACAGTCTCATTTGGCGCTGCCGAATCCGTCGATATCAACCTTATTGGTTCAAAGACTCTTAATGCTTCAGATGGTACTAGAAACGCAGATTCAAACGCCTTTACCATCACCCATGCTCCCGCATCTCAACTGGCATGGACAGTCCAGCCGACAGATCCAACTGTGGCCGGAACCCTCATATCGCCAACGATTGAAATTAGAGACATTTTTGGCAACGTGGTGAGCACCGGAGCCGACGCGACAGCTAGTATTACCATCTCACTGCAATCCGGCACTGGTAGCCTAAATGGCTTAGCCACCAAAGCTGCTGTTGCAGGTGTCGCTGCATTTGGTGGTGTAGAAGGTCTTAACATTGAGGAAATCGGATCTAAGACTTTGCGGGCATCGAAGACCGTCATGATCCAGGACTCCAATGCTTTCACAATCACTCATGCTGCGGCTGCATCGCTAGCATGGACCACTCAGCCCACAGATCCTACTGTGGCTGGTACCGACATCAATGTGGCTCTTGAGTTGCGTGACGCCTTCGGTAACTTGGTTTCAACTGGCGTTGATTCCTCCGCCAATGTGACTCTCACTAAGTCAGCTGGATCGGGAACTCTGGGCGGCACTCTGGTGAAAGCTCTCTCCGGCGGTACGGTCGCCTTTGGTGCCGGCGAGTCCGTTGACATTGACTTGATTGGCTCCAAGACTCTCAATGCTTCCGATGGCACAAGGAACTCCGATTCAAATGCCTTTACCATCACTCACGCTGCGGCCAACTCTCTTGCTTGGACCACTCAACCCACTGATCCAACCGTGGCCGGTACAGACATCAATGTGGCCATTGAGCTCCGTGATGCTTTTGGTAACCTGGTTTCCACAGGTGTGGATGCCTCTGCTAATGTGACTCTCACGAAATCCGCTGGATCAGGATCCCTCGGCGGCACTCTTACCAAAGCCCTCTCTAGCGGTACGGTTTCTTTCGGTGCTGGCGAATCAGTTGATATTGACCTGATTGGATCAAAGACTCTTAATGCTTCTGACGGAACCAGAAACGCCGACTCCAATGCTTTCACAATCACTCATGCTGCGGCTGCATCGCTAGCATGGACCACTCAGCCCACTGATCCTACAGTGGCTGGTACCGACATCAATGTGGCCCTTGAACTTCGCGATGCTTTTGGAAACTTAGTTTCGACTGGCGTTGATGCCTCCGCTAATGTGACTCTCACCAAGTCTGCTGGCTCGGGAACTCTAGGTGGCACTCTGGTGAAAGCCCTCTCCGGCGGTACCGTCGCCTTCGGTGCCGGCGAGTCCGTTGACATTGACATGATTGGCTCCAAGACTCTCAATGCTTCCGATGGCACAAGGAACTCAGATTCAAACGCCTTTACCATCACTCACGCCCCTGCAGCATCACTCGCCTGGACGACACAGCCGACTGATCCCACGGTGGCGGGCACAGACATCAACGTCGCCATTGAGCTCAGAGATGCTTTTGGTAACCTGGTTTCAACGGGTGTGGATTCAACCGCCAACATCACTCTCACCAAATCTGCCGGAACTGGAACTCTTGGCGGAACTCTCGTTAAGGCTCTCTCTGGTGGTACGGTTTCGTTCGGTGCCGGCGAATCAGTTGATATTGACCTGATAGGGTCAAAGACTCTTAATGCTTCTGACGGCACAAGGAATGCTGATTCTAATGCATTTACGATCACTCATGCTGCTGCAGCATCGCTGGCCTGGACCACTCAGCCCACTGATCCAACCGTGGCTGGAGCCGACATCAATGTGGCTATTGAGCTGCGCGACACCTATGGAAACCTGGTCTCTACTGGTGCTGCTGCATCGGCAAACGTCACTCTGACTAAATCGGCTGGAACTGGAACTCTAGGCGGAACTCTCACTAAGGCCCTCTCTGGTGGTAGCGTATCCTTCGGAGCTGGAGAATCTGTTGATATTGATATTATTGGCTCCAAGAGTCTCAATGCTTCCGATGGCACAAGGAACTCAGATTCAAACGCCTTTACCATCACCCATGCAGCTCCCGCATCGCTTGTTTGGACGACTCAACCAACAGACCCGACTGTAGCCGGAGCCGATATTAATGTGGGTATTGAGCTGCGCGACACCTATGGCAACCTTGTTTCAACTGGGGCCGCTGCATCGGCAAACGTCACTCTGACTAAATCGGCTGGATCGGGAACACTTGGCGGAACTCTCACCAAGGCTCTCTCCGGTGGTACGGTCGCCTTCGGTGCCGGTGAGTCCGTTGACATTGACTTGATTGGCTCTAAGACTTTGAATGCCTCAGATGGTACTAGAAATGCCGACTCCAATGCCTTTACCATCACCCATGCGGCACCCGCATCACTGACCTGGACCACACAGCCCACCGATCCTACGATAGCGGGCACAGACATTAACGTTGCCATTGAACTCAGAGATGCCTTCGGCAACTTAGTCTCAACTGGTGCTGAAGCCTCGTCAAACGTCACTCTGACTAAATCGGCTGGATCAGGAACTCTGGGAGGAACGCTCACCAAAGCTCTATCAGGTGGTAGTGTCTCCTTTGGCGCTGGCGAGTCAGTTGACATCAATCTTATTGGCTCGAAAACTCTCAATGCCTCCGATGGAACCCGTAACGCCGACTCTAATGCCTTCACCATCACCCATGCGGCACCGGCATCTCTTGCCTGGACCACACAACCCACGGATCCAACAGTGGCCGGAGCTGATATCAATGTGGCCATTGAGCTGCGTGACACCTTTGGAAACCTGGTCTCAACTGGTGCAGCTGCCTCAGCCAATGTGACTCTCTCTAAGTCTGCTGGCACAGGAACACTCGGGGGAACTCTCACTAAGGCTCTATCTGGTGGTACCGTCTCCTTCGGTGCCGGCGAGTCCGTTGATATTGACACTATTGGCTCCAAAACTCTCAATGCTTCCGACGGCACTCGTAATGCTGACTCCAATGCCTTTACCATCACCCATGCGGCACCGGCATCTCTCGCCTGGACCACTCAACCCACCGACCCCACTGTGGCCGGAGCTGACATCAACGTGGCCATTGAGCTGCGCGACACCTACGGTAACTTGGTTTCCACCGGCGCTGAGGCATCGGCCAATGTGACTCTGACTAAGTCTGCAGGCACCGGAATACTCGGTGGAACTCTCACCAAGGCTCTGTCTGGTGGTACCGTCTCCTTTGGCGCAGCTGAGTCCGTCGACATTAATCTGATTGGTTCCAAGACTCTTAATGCTTCCGACGGGACTCGCAACGCTGACTCAAACGCCTTCACCATCACCCATGCGGCCGCCAACTCGCTTGCTTGGACCACCCAACCCACCGACCCAACTGTGGCGGGCACAGACATCAATGTGGCCATAGAGCTGAGAGACGCTTTCGGCAACCTGGTTTCAACCGGTGCCGCTGCATCGGCAAACGTCACTCTGACTAAATCGGCTGGATCAGGTACCCTGGGCGGAACTCTTACTAAGGCTCTGTCTGGCGGTACCGTCTCCTTTGGCGCTGGCGAGTCAGTTGACATTGACCTGATCGGATCGAAAACTCTTAATGCTTCAGATGGGACTCGCAACGCCGACTCAAATGCCTTTACCATCAATCATGCGGCAGCCAGCTCGCTCGCTTGGACCGTGCAACCAACTGATCCAACTCCCGCCGGAGATGATATCCTTGCTACCATTCAAGTTAGGGATACCTTTGGTAACCTTGTGAGTACTGGCTTGGACGCGGCCGCCAACATCACCCTCAGCAAGTCAGCAGGAACAGGCTCGATTTTTGGCACGCTCACTAAGGCCGCATCGGGCGGTGTTGTCTCCTTTGGTGCCGTTGAAGGGGTGTACATCGATACTGTAGGTCTAAAGACACTTCAGGCATCCAAAGCAGCAACCGGCGAAACAGGAATCATTACTCAAAACTCGGCCAATTTTAATATTTCTCAAGCGACGGCAAACAAGCTGGTCTTTACAACACAGCCAGCCAACAATACCCTGGCGGGGAACAACCTGCTTCCTGTGATTGAGATCCGGGACACCTTTGACAACGTGATTACGACCGGTGCCGATGCCTCGGCCGATGTGACCCTGACTTTAACCTCAGGAACAGGTGCTATCTTTGGTACCGTGACCAAGGCCGCCGTTAACGGAGTGGCCACATTTACTTCGGGTGAGGCCGTCTATATTAATCTCATCGGTAGTAAAGAGATCACTGCAACCAAGGCCGTTACAATTGAAACGGGCAATATCGTCAGGGCATCAGACCCTTTCACGATCGTCCACGCTGCCGCAAACTCGTTCGCTTGGACCACACAGCCGACTGACCCTACTGTGGCCGGCACCGACATCAATGTGGCCATAGAGCTGAGAGACGCTTTCGGCAACCTGGTTTCAACTGGTGCCGCCTCCTCCGCAAATGTGACTCTGACTAAGTCTGCAGGAACTGGTACCCTCGGCGGAACCCTCATTAAGGCTCTCTCGGGAGGTACTGTTTCTTTCGGCGCAGGCGAGTCGGTCGATATAGATTTGATCGGATCCAAAACTCTCAATGCCTCGGATGGTACTAGGAACGCGGACTCCAACGCATTCACCATCACCCATGCGGCCGCCAACTCTCTCGCTTGGACCACTCAACCCACGGATCCGACGGTTGCTGGAGCTGATATCAATGTGGCTCTTGAGCTTCGGGATACTTTTGGCAACCTGGTCTCCACTGGTGTGGATGCCTCCGCCAACGTGACTCTGACTAAATCGGCTGGAACTGGTGCCCTCGGCGGAACTCTGGTCAAAGCCCTCTCAGGCGGTACGGTTTCCTTCGGCGCTGCTGAATCGGTGGACATCAACCTGATTGGTTCCAAAACTCTGAATGCTTCGGATGGCACTCGTAATGCGGACTCCAATGCTTTTACCATCACCCACGCGGCACCTGCCTCACTCGCCTGGACTACACAACCCACAGACCCAACAGTGGCCGGTGCTGATATCAATGTGGCCATTGAACTGCGCGATACCTATGGCAACCTGGTCTCAACTGGTGCTGAGGCTTCGGCCAATGTGACTCTCACCAAATCTGCCGGAGCGGGAACTCTGGGCGGAACCCTGGTTAAGGCTCTCTCTGGAGGTACGGTTTCTTTCGGTGCTGGTGAGTCAGTTGATATTGACCTCATTGGCTCTAAAACTCTCAATGCTTCAGATGGCACTCGCAACGCTGACTCCAATGCCTTTACCATCACCCATGCGGCACCTGCCTCTCTCGCTTGGACAACTCAGCCTACAGACCCGACTGCGGCCGGGGCTGACATCAATGTGGCTATTGAGCTCCGCGACACCTATGGCAACTTGGTCTCAACCGGTGCTGAGGCTTCGGCCAACGTGACTCTCACCAAGTCAGCTGGAACGGGAACTCTGGGCGGAACACTCACTAAGGCTCTCTCGGGTGGTACGGTTTCATTTGCAGCTGGAGAATCAGTCGATATCGATTTAATTGGTTCCAAGACTCTCAATGCCTCCGATGGCACCAGGAACGCCGACTCCAATGCCTTTACCATTACTCATGCGGCACCGGCATCACTGGCTTGGACGACACAGCCCACAGACCCGACTGTAGCTGGTGCCGACATCAACGTGGCCCTTGAGCTTAGAGATTCCTTTGGAAACTTAGTTTCAACTGGGGCTGAAGCATCGGCCAATGTGACTCTCACTAAGTCAGCCGGTACAGGTACCCTGGGCGGAACGCTCATTAAGGCTCTCTCCGGTGGTACGGTCTCATTTGGTGCCGGCGAGTCCGTTGACATTAATCTCATTGGCTCTAAAACTCTCAATGCTTCAGATGGCTCTCGTAATGCGGACTCCAATGCTTTTACCATCACCCACGCGGCACCTGCCTCACTCGCCTGGACCACACAGCCTACTGATCCGACTGTGGCCGGAGCTGACATCAATGTGGCGATTGAGCTGCGCGACACCTATGGCAACTTGGTCTCAACTGGCGCTGAAGCATCGGCCAATGTGACTCTTAGCAAATCTGCTGGAACTGGTGCCCTGGGCGGAACTCTCATTAAGGCTCTCTCCGGTGGTACGGTCTCATTTGGTGCCGGCGAGTCCGTTGACATCAATCTCATTGGCTCTAAAACTCTCAATGCTTCAGATGGCACTCGTAATGCGGACTCCAATGCCTTTACCATCACCCATGCCGCACCGGCCTCGTTGGCCTGGACCACACAGCCTACTGATCCGACTGTGGCCGGAGCTGACATCAATGTGGCGATTGAGCTGCGCGACACCTATGGCAACTTGGTCTCAACTGGCGCTGAAGCATCGGCCAATGTGACTCTTAGCAAATCTGCTGGAACTGGTGCCCTGGGCGGAACTCTCATTAAGGCTCTCTCCGGTGGTACGGTCTCATTTGGTGCCGGCGAGTCCGTTGACATTAATCTCATTGGCTCTAAAACTCTCAATGCTTCAGATGGCACTCGTAATGCGGACTCCAATGCTTTTACCATCACCCACGCGGCACCTGCCTCACTCGCCTGGACCACACAGCCTACTGATCCGACTGTGGCCGGAGCTGACATCAATGTGGCGATTGAGCTGCGCGACACCTATGGCAACTTGGTCTCAACTGGCGCTGAAGCATCGGCCAATGTGACTCTTAGCAAATCTGCTGGAACTGGTGCCCTGGGCGGAACTCTCATTAAGGCCCTCTCTGGTGGTACGGTCTCTTTTGGTGCTGGCGAGTCAGTCGATATCAATCTCATTGGCTCTAAAACTCTCAATGCTTCAGATGGCACTCGTAATGCGGACTCCAATGCTTTTACCATCACCCACGCGGCACCTGCCTCACTCGCCTGGACGACGCAGCCCACTGATCCTACTGTAGCGGGAGCCGACATCAGTGTCGCTATCGAGCTCAGAGATACCTTCGGAAATTTGGTCTCAACTGGTGCTGAGGCTTCTGCCAATGTGACTCTCACCAAATCAGCCGGAACAGGAACTCTTGGCGGAACTCTGATTAAGCCTCTCTCCGGCGGTACCGTTTCATTCGCTGCTGCTGAAGGAGTTAATATTGATCTCATTGGCTCCAAGACTCTCAATGCCGATGATGGAACCAGAAATGCCGATTCCAATGCCTTCACTATCGGCCACGCTCCGGCCTCCAGCTTGGTGTGGACGGTTCAACCGAGTGATCCTACCATAGCCGGCGCCAATATTACGCCTACGATTGTGGTCCGCGATAGCTTTGGTAACCTGGTTTCTACTGGTGCGGATGCGACTGCTAATATTACGCTGAGCAAACAAGCCGGTACAGGTACCCTAGGGGGAACTCTGACTAAGGCCGCCGTAGGTGGTTCTGTTTCCTTCGGTGCAGGAGAAGCCGTCAACATTGATCTGATCGGCAGTAAAACCCTGCGAGCAACCAAGGCCGATACCACAGGAGGCGGTGGAACCACTAGCTTCTTTACAGACAGCAGCGCTTTCACAATTAACCATGCCGCGCCCAACTCGTTGGCTTGGACGACTCAACCGACAGATCCAACTGTAGCTGGTGCCGACATCAGCGTGGCCATTGAGCTGCGCGATACCTATGGCAACCTGGTCTCAACTGGTGCTGAAGCCTCCGCTAATGTGACTCTGACCAAGTCCGCAGGAAATGGAACACTGGGTGGAACGCTGGTTAAGGCGCTTTCCGGTGGTACCGTTTCATTTGGTGCCGGTGAGTCCGTTGATATTGATCTGATCGGTTCTAAGACTTTGAATGCTTCTGACGGCACCAGAAATGCCGACTCCAATGCCTTTACCATCACCCATGCGGCACCGGCATCTCTCGCCTGGACCACACAGCCCACGGATCCTACTGTGGCCGGAGCTGATATCAATGTGGCTCTTGAGCTGCGCGATACCTATGGCAACCTAGTTTCCACTGGAGTTGAAGCCTCGGCTAATGTGACTCTGACTAAGTCTGCGGGAACTGGTGTCCTCGGCGGAACCCTCATTAAGGCTCTCTCTGGTGGTACCGTCTCTTTTGGTGCCGCTGAGTCAGTCGACATCAATTTAATCGGCTCCAAAACTCTCAATGCTTCTGACGGCACTCGCAATGCCGATTCCAATGCCTTTACCATTACTCATGCGGCACCTGCCTCTCTGGCTTGGACCACGCAACCCACTGATCCTACTGTGGCCGGAGCTGATATCAATGTGGCTCTTGAGCTGCGCGATACCTATGGAAATCTGGTCTCCACTGGGGCTGAAGCATCGGCCAATGTGACGCTGACGAAATCGGCGGGCACCGGAACACTCGGCGGAACCCTCATTAAAGCCTTCTCCGGAGGTACGGTTTCTTTTGCAGCAGCTGAATCAGTCGACATCAATCTTATTGGCTCCAAAACTCTCAATGCTTCAGATGGCACTCGCAACGCTGACTCAAATGCCTTTACCATCACCCATGCGGCACCTGCCTCATTGGCTTGGACCACGCAGCCGACTGATCCTACTGTGGCCGGAGCTGATATCAATGTGGCTCTTGAGCTGCGCGATACCTATGGCAACCTAGTTTCCACTGGAGCTGAAGCCTCCGCTAATGTGACTCTGACTAAATCGGCCGGAACCGGTACTCTCGGCGGAACCCTCATTAAGGCTCTCTCTGGTGGTACAGTCTCCTTCGCTGCTGCTGAAGGAGTCAATATTGATCTCATTGGCTCCAAGACTCTCAATGCCGATGATGGAACCAGAAATGCCGATTCCAATGCCTTCACTATCGGCCACGCTCCAGCATCCAGTTTGGTTTGGACAGTTCAACCGAGTGATCCAACCGTAGCTGGCGCAAACATCACACCAACGATTGAGGTGCGAGATAGCTTTGGTAACCTGGTTTCGACTGGTGCCGATGCCACAGCCAATATCACCTTGAGCAAACAAGCCGGCACGGGCACCTTAGGTGGCACTCTGGTTAAAGCCGCATCAGGCGGATCTGTTTCCTTCGGTGCCGGTGAAGCTGTCAACATTGACCTGGTTGGCAGTAAGACTCTGCGTGCAACCAAAGCCGACACTACGGGTAGTGGTGGTACGATTAGCTTTTTCACCAATAGCAATGCCTTCAATATCAACCATGCTCCTGCCAGTCAGATCGTTTACACGACTTCTGTGACTGACCCAACCGCAGCAGGTGCTGATATTGTTCCCGTGCTTGAAATCCGCGACCCCTATGGTAATCCGGTGACGACTGGTGCGGATGCGACGGCTAACGTGACCTTGAGTCTTCAGGCTGGAACGGGAACATTGGGTGGTACTCTGACCAAGGCCGCAGCCAGCGGTGTGGCGACGTTTACTGCTACTGAAGGCGTGAACATTGATTTGGCAGGAGCCAAAACTCTGCGTGCCACCAAAGCCGACACCACCGGTGGTGGCGGTACGGTCGCGGCCTTTGTGGATGACGGATTTAATATTTCTCTGCCATCTGCACCGACTTCGATCACCCTATTTGACCCAGGGTCTGAACCTTCAAATGACACCACACCCACATTTACGGTTGGTGGGGTTTCTAATGGCTACACGATTAAGCTCTATACCAACAACACTTGTACAAGTGGAGTGATCGGCTCCGGTGTCTCAGGCGGAGCCAGTGTCAATGTCACCGTTGCCCCGCCGCTGACAACCGGCACCTATGATATTTACGCCACACAAACTGACACCTATACCAACGAGTCGGCCTGCACGACCGTCTTCTATGATGACTATGATTTGGATGCCACACCTCCTAATCCAGCTACGGGTGGCGCATTGGCCTCAGCCTGGGCCGCATCCAGTGCCACCAGTCCTCAGTTTAGCTGGACGGCATCAGGCAGTGGTGATGTGGATCACTACGAAGTCGCCCTTGGCACTTCTGTGGGTGGAACAACGGCCACAGGCGGCTGGGTCAACCCCTCTGACACCTCCACCACTCACATCTTCACGAGTTTGACCCTGACAGAGTGTTCCGGCGGAACTCCTGTTTATTATCCTTCAGTTCGCGTCCACGATACGGTTGGCAATATCTCAACCGAACTCAACTACGGCTCTGGCTTCCGCTGGGATAACACGAATCCAGGTGCACCAGGGGTTCCCGATGTTTCAGCCGGTGATGCTGAAGCCACCAAGTCACCGACAACCACTTGGACAGCAGGAACCGATAACTGTGAACTCAGTCACTACCAGATGGCCATTGGTACCACCTCTGGAGGTACGGATATCCAAGGGTTCACCAACATTGGCAATGTCACCTCTTATCAGGCGGTGAATGGTGTGGGTGGATTCACCCTCGCCCTGTCGCCGGGAATCTACTACTACACCACCATTCGCACCGTGGACTCCTCTGGAAAGGTTTCGTCCACTCAAACCAGCAGCCAATGGCGCTATATTGTGGCTCCTGACGCCGTTAGCGACTTGGCCTATGCTTCGAGGACAACAACAACGGTGGAAATGTCATGGACAGCTCCGAACAACAACGGGACGCCCATTACTGACTACCTGATCGAGTACAAAGAAACTTCATCAGGAACATGGCTCAATTTTGACGACGGCGTTTCAGCAGGAACCACAGCGACAGTGACTGGGCTCACCGCTTCGACTTCCTATGACTTTCGAATTCGGGCCTACAACGGTGGTACTTCAGGTTACTCCAACACCCTAACTCAACAAACCGCTCCCAATGATCCATTCTTCGATCCTACCGTTTTCAAGGCCATGAATCTGGGTGGCGCAACCGATACAAATGTGGTGTTCTTTGAGGATAATACCACCTGGGACTATGACGGAGTTCCACAGACAGCCGCCAATGCCGGAGATGTGGTCAATATCGCGACGACGGCCGGAAAGGTGATTACAGCCGACAAGCCTTTCTTTGTCGCCGGACGCTTAGGAAGTGGTGGCAATACCTCAAAAGGCAATATTGCCTGGAATCCTCCGGACTGGGCTGGCCGGGATTTTCAGTTCAACGGAACCCGGAACCAGGAACACGTCATCGGCATTTGGCCATTTGAAACTGGAACCATTACTGTTGACGGACCTGGTAACGGTAGCCCTGGCGGCGCCCTCCCTCAGGCCTACGCAGCCACTGCCGGTGTTTACTTTGAAGTTCGCTTGGACAGCAATTCCGGTGGCTTTACTATGTCCAGTACCAACGCTGACTTTGCGGCCTTCCAATACTCAGAGGACACAGGCAATAATCGAGTGATCGATGCCATGCCCATTCTTCCTCCGAGCAACGACTACCTAGGCTTTCCTAGTAACTCTGGCCAATTTAGCACGGCCAAAGTGGGAGGCACAAGCGGCAACTATTGGAGGTCTGACGCCAACACGAATACTCCCATTTCGATTCCCTATGGCAGTATGTTTTCTGTCTCCGGAAATGGTAGCCAGTACACCTCAATGGCCATCCGCGCGACGGCACCCGACTTTTTCAATGTCCGTAGTAATGCTGACGGCGATGGAAATGATTCAGCCCCCTGGATGCCCAAAGCCATGATGAGAAAGCGCTATGCCATCAATGCCGTAGCTGAGTGGGTGGCCTTTACTTCGGACAAGCCGGCGACCATACAAGTTTTTGTTCCTGGTGGGGGTCAGTCAAGCTTCACATTGACCAAAACTGGATCAGACCCCATGGCTCCCTATTATGCGTATCGCACCGGTGATGTGGCCGGAACCATCTTTGAATCTAATACCCGCTTTGCCGCATGGTATGAGCCCAATACAGATGTTGGGGCGGCGCTCGAAGATGAAACCATCATGTTTGGTAATGACGGTCCGGGCGACCTTCCCGTCAATTTCAAACTAGCCCTGTGGCTAGATGCCTCCGATGGCAACACTCTCTATCAGGTCGATGACTGTACGAGCATCGCCACCTCCACCTCTGATCCCATTGGTTGCTGGCGGGACAAGTCCTATCACGGTAGAAATGCCACCCAGACGGCCGGTAACAAGCCAACTCTGAACACCTCAGTGGGAACCTTTAGTGGCAAAAACGGTGTCGTCTTCGACGGCGGTACAAGTTACCTGGAATTTGACCAGAGCTTCCTCAACGGCACGGACTACACGGTTTTCGCCGTGGTTCACCGAGACAACACTTCCTCTGATAATTACCTCATGGGAACGGCTTCGGCTGCTGCCAACCAGGGTCTGCACCTGGGATTTAGCTCCAACACCGCTGCCCGCGTGGGTCAGTACGCAAACGACTTAGATGCCACCATCGACGGACAAGCCAACAACCCCACTGGGATTATTTGGGGCCGACTCGATTCCACAAGTGGCAAAAAGGTCTACTTCAATGGCGTCACTAATACCGATGCCACCACCACGCAGCTCTCGTCCACTGGACAGGGAGTGATCGGTCGCGGTTACTCAGCACTCGGACTGACCGGTAAGGTCGCTGAGATCATTGTCTTCACTCGCGCACTAAGTGACGCCGAAGTGGACTTGATGGAAGAGTACCTGAACAAAAAGTGGTTTAACCCCAACTCCATCAGTGACTTCCGACTCTGGTTAGACGGCTCGGATAACAACAACGTCTTCTCCGATGCCGGCTGCTCTACCCAAACAGCTTCCGGTGGCAACGTGCTTTGTTGGTTGGATAAATCCGGTAACGGCTACCAGGCCCTCTCCGCAAGCGGCACACCTCTTTGGCAACTGGATGGTAGCCGCAATGTGGTCGCCTTTACCAATGATAGTTTACAGATCACGGCCGGTGGATTAGGAGCTGTCTTTGACAATGGTTCGACTCTTGATCAGGTCGAAGTCCTTGCCGTGATGAAGTCAACGAATGCCTCCGAAGATGGCTACCTCATTCACCATCCGGCTGGTGGAGACCTCTCTGTCCAATTGCCAGATGCCAGCTCCAATGCCTACATTTCGGTTAATGGCTCTGGCAATGGAACTCTCAGTGCCGCCTGGGGTGGCAATACGACCAACTACTTCCGCTGGAACTTTATCTCGGATAACTCTGGTGGTGGGCCTTATCAGGAGATCTTCCGCAACAACAGCTCAGTCACAAGCGACGCCACGGCCGATAGCATTTCCATTGCTCTTGAAACCTTCTACATCGGTGACAATGGGAGTGCCACCAAGTTCCAGAACATGAACTTGGGAGAGCTTTTCGTCTTCAAACGACGTCTTACAGCTGACGAAAGGACGATTCTACGTGTCCACACCGACAACAAGTGGGATCTTCCCTAGCGGTGGACTCCTATTAGAACTAGGGGTGGAATTGTAGTTCCCATAAATCACAGAGATGACATTCATCTTAAATGGGACAATCTGTCCTAAATTGAGACAGGTCAATTTGTCTAAAAATCAAATTCCCTGCTCTGGTTGATAAAATGAGAATAGGATGAAGCGATATTTTGCCAGACTCATTAAGATATTGAAACTTGAGGATTTCGGGAGAGAACCCATGATCCGATTACTAGGTCTCGCCCTAGTTCTTCTCTTTGCTCCCGCTTCTTTGGCTGATCCGCCAAAGCTCTCCAAAATCTTAGCCTGCCCCAAGGACACCGAATCACCCAAACCGGGGTTTTGTTGTCGCAAAGGTACCCAAAAGCCTGTTTTACAACGAGCCTATGGAGTTGACGCCCATTGTGTGTTTCATGGACCCATCGTTTATGGAGACCTGGCCCTACCACGATTTACTGTCATCAACTACGAGTACGGACGCCTCATGGGGGCCCGATGGGAAATCGAAGACAAAAAGATTCACTCCATGCAGGAGTATCGTGATTCGGTGGCCAGCGGGACCTATCGCGAATACGACCGCAAAGGCCGGCTTTTTATGGAGGGTCACAAGGACCAGGGGCAACTCGTGGGCACCTGGCGCGCCCACATCGATAGCGAAAAGCGTAGCTATGTGATTCACTTCAATCCCTTGGCCGAGTCCTCCCCCATTCAAACCTGTGGCCTGCGAAGTGCGAAGTGTTCAGATGTCGCGCTTCCGGATGCGGAGCTCGCCTTGTCCCATCAAAACAAAGTCACAGAAATTCTCGGGTTCTACCGCCCCCAGGAGAACCAATATCCCCAGTTGTTTGACACCTTGGAGACGGCCTTTTTGCCTCTCCGTCTTGGCCCAGGATCTGATGGCCCACTTCTGGGAATCATTGTGCAAAATAGACTGGTTACTTCTTGGAGCAACTATCACCCATTCACCTACTTGGATCGCGACAAGGGCTATGTTCCCGTCGCCTCCCGGGAAAAAGGCTCCTGCTTGGTACAACTACTACCGAAACCTCTCCCCTGGGTGTGGATTCCTTGTCCCAATCGCGAGATTGATATCACAAAACAAATTTTGACTTACAAATGGTCAGCACCTGAAAACCCATTTTCAGTTCGTGTTGATACAAAAGTGGACAAGGGTGAAGGACTGGAGGACATTCGCAACCTCATTGCTTCTGGACAATTGTCAATCAAACCTGTGAAGGTCTTTATCAAAGATGATCAACAGTGGGTTGAAGGAACACTAACCGATTTTGCTCGTGATTTGGCTTGGGAAATTAACGAGGAAGACTTAAAACTTCGCCGCAAACTCAAGGCCTCAGATTATGTTGGCAAGACGGTCTATTACCCATTGGTCTACGAGAACAACTTCAACTTTCTGCCTTTAGACCACAACTGATTTACCACTCCAGAAGCCACTTCTGATAAATACCAGGCTCTTCGATGACGTCGATCATTAGAACCTGATCGCGGGTGTCTCCGTAGGGATGACAGGTCACTTTGATCTGTTCCCCGTACCTTTCCAGTATGAGCTGAAAGCTCTGATGGGGAATCCAATAGGGAAGTTTTCCCTCCACCTGGATGGATTTGACAGATAGGTTTTTAGTTTGAGTCACGTGCTGGTTGCCATCGATTTCAATAATGACCTTATATTGCCTCTTGTAACGAACCACCTCACGCTTTTCCACAAAACCTTTGTGGTCCAGATCCAAAGGTTGAGTGACCCCCGTATGTTCCTGAAGTTCATAGACATGCTGGGGGGTGTAGGCCAAAGCAGCGTTACCCTCTGTGGCTGCGGGCAACTCGGATGTCTCCGCCTCACCCTCCTCGAAGCCCACTTTGGTCACCACGGTCTCCAGGTCAATCAATGAGGTTTCGACATCGTCAAGCATGAGAACGGGTTCTTTGTCTTCGTCGTCCTCTTCATACACAAAATCTTCGCCCGGAGGTGGCGGTGGATAGAGGGGATTCTGAGCCTTACTCAATGCACGAAGCGCAGGAGTACAGTTCATGATCGGCATCCAGCCCTTGTAGCCGTCCTTCCAAACCCAGAAGTGACTGCGGTACTCGGGGGCAATAATCGTCAACATGGCTCGAATCTGAAGTAGATTGAGTTCCTTCACCAGAAATTTGGTTTCACTGTTGTAGAGACACCATGTTCTACTATGAAGGTCTTCCATTTAGACAATCCTCAGATCACATTACTCAGAATACTCACCAACCCGTGCGATGGCCAATTCGAATGACAAGCCGGCGGTTTCTGGCCTGATTTGTCGGCAAGGGGTTTCCATCTTTGTCCTCGTTATCAGCAATTGCATGAGTTTTTCCATAACCAACAAAGCGGAGATTTTGCTCAGAAAAGCCGACCTCTTGAAAGGTTCTAAGCACGCTTGCCGCTCTGGCACCGCTTAACTCCCAATTTGTCGGATACAGCCAGGCGTTCTTCACAACTGGAGCACTGTCGGTGAACCCCTCGATTTGAATCTCCTGGTCTCTGGCAACTTTGAACACCTCGTGAGCAAAGTTCAAAAGCTCCTGCTCACCAGCAGGCATTAGAGTCGCCCTTCCCAGGGTAAATAAATCCGAGCTTCCAAACTTG
Source organism: Pseudobdellovibrionaceae bacterium (assembly GCA_020635075.1). NCBI lineage: Bacteria > Pseudomonadati > Bdellovibrionota > Bdellovibrionia > Bdellovibrionales > Pseudobdellovibrionaceae > Pseudobdellovibrionaceae bacterium. The sequence goes on from JACKAM010000001.1 coordinate 2,029,858, forward strand.
ACTTCCACCTGACCGGGTTTCGCTTGAGCCTCAAAGTCATGAAAATAGTGCGATCCTGAAAACCGCTGCATTAGTTTATCAGCGAGCTGACGATGGCCATCGAGGATTTTGGAAGAAGAGGACGGCTCACTGCTGACGACAATTGGTTTGATTTCCTCCTGGACTTTTTCCTCAACTATTGGCTGCTCCTGTTGTTGGACTACCTCAGGAATAGCGAACAGGTGAGCGCCCTGTGCCAATAGCAGCATACCACCGGTAAACAGAAGTACCGATGCATACTGTGACCAAATATAGGCAGAACCACCCGACCGCCTTTGGTCAGGTTGTTCGGTCGAATAGATCGACCACTGATCAACTGCTTCGCTCATGCCACCTCTTCCAGGTATTTGCGCCGGGTGCCAAAGGCTTCGTCCCACTCCACCTTTTCCGACTGGGCCAAATAAGCATTCACAGCTTCGAGAATTTCAAGTGAATCGCGATCTCTCAGCAATAAACTCAAACCTAAAACAAGAGCCTCGTTCTTTTCCCGATCTTTTTCAGCCTTACGGGCCTGCCACCGCCTCAGTGGCTCCACAAAAACAAAGTTGAAGGCGATACAATAGAAAACGGTTCCCAGGACAATCTTGCCAACCACTAATGAAGTCTGAGGCCCTAAGCCCTTATCCCACACATACATAACCGAGCCCAAGGCCACCACCCAAGCTACGGCTGGCGTCACCCGCGAGATCCACGCCCATTGTTCTTGAGCCTGCTCCTCGCGCTTGAAGTCATAGTGTTGACGATTTCTTAAGGCCTTTAAGTACTCATATCCGCGAAGGGCACCCGACAAATAGATTTCGATGGATTCCTTCAAAAACGAATCCTTCATCTCCCGAACCACGTCCTCAAGGCTTGGTGACACCGCCCGATACTCGGAAATAAAGCTCATTAGTTCTTTCACCGCCCCGGCAGCGTGACGCGCCTTTTTGTTGGCATCTTTCAAGGACTGAGACCAACTCGACCATACCAAGTAGTGGTGATAGAGATGTAGGGCGCCGATAAACCCGGCAAAGATCCAAAAAGCAATCCATAGCAGATTCATAACCCTGTCTCCCCGTCAGAAAAAGTAGGCACCGCCTACGAAAAAACGCCCGGTAAAACCCTGTTCCGGAACAGATGAAAAACTATAGCCAAAAGACGTACCCGCCTGAACTTCCAAGGAAAGGTTGGTCCCCACTTGGTACATCAAACCAAAATTAAGACCCAAGTCCATCATGCTGGACACCGCCTGGACAATGCTACCAAAACTCTGCACGACGACCTGAGCGATTCCGGCATCAAAGCCAGCGTAGTACCGCCAGCGAGGCACACTGGAAATGAGAATTCCAGGTTCACTTTGGTCCGCCAAGATCCCTTTTGAATCCATGTAGTATCGATAGCCTGCACCACCATAAGTATAGAAGGGTGTGGAATCTGGCAGCTCCACCGCCTGAGTAAAGCGAAAGTGATAAGAACGATTGTTGTGAGTAAACACCTCGTAATCAATGTCCAATGCCGTTGGAACAGAGAATGAACCGGAAAATTGACCACTGAAGTCGCCATAGATAAGTCCGGTCCGAAAGTGCAACTGGGTGGCGCGCGGTTTTGCCGACGCCTCAAGAGTGCTCACTAGCTCGATAGCTAGTAAGAGTAAAGCAATGCGGATCAGCCCATTAAGCTGACTTCTTTTGCTTCTTGGCTTGTACACCAACAACTCCTTTAGTCCGATTCCACAACCAGCTATCAATTGCTCCGCGCAGTTTTTCCTGAAGTTCAGGGCTTTGCCGATAGGCCGCGCGAGCCACAGCCAGCAGACGGTTCCAGGCCACATAGGCCATTTCCGACCGACGACTAGGATCCAATTCCTTCCTTAATCTTGCCACTCTTTGCTCAAAGTGAGCCTTCTTCGCAAAGTCCTTGTGCTCCAATTTTTGCATGAGTCGATCGGCCAACTCCCGATCCGCGTAGGCCAACAACTCCATACGATCTTTTAGGTGGAGACGAGTCCAGAAGCCAAAGAGCACCTCATCATCCACTTGTTCTAGGATGGTCGATGGTGGAACCCAGTGGGCCACCACAGCCAGATCCTCGCAGCGGCCGGTCTCTATCAAGTTTTGATAAAAGCTCTCTTCACCTTCAGCACCAATTTGCTCAACATAGGTTGCCAGGGCATGGTGACCACCCTTGGTCACATCGACCTGGGTTTTCCGGAATGTCTTGATCTGCTCCGCAATTCCTACAGCCTCTTGGGCTACGCGAGCTTCACTCCAATGGAGCGACGCTTTATACACCTTCTTCTTGTCCACTTCGGACAAACGCGCCAACACTTCCCTGCTACGCGACGAGGGAAGAAGGAGACCCATGACCGCACCCACGTTGGCGTCAGCCTTGGCTGCAGCGGCGCTTTCGGCCACGGACAATGAAAGTAAGATATTGCGCAATTTTCGCAGACGAATGTGGTGGTCATTGGTCGCCACCAAAGAGTTAGCGGCTCCCATTTCAAGGCCTTCAGGAAAATCCTCGCGAATGGCTGATTTGGTTACCACTGGGTCAGTCAGAGCCTCAAGTGGCGTGGCCGGTGGAAGATGTCCGACCCATCCGTCATGATTGACACCTTCATGATGATCCCGAGGTCTTGCTCTTTCGGCCTGAGGGCGTGGAGTGATGTTCCAGGACCAGGAAATTCGCACGCGCTGAAGAATTAACAATAACAGATATCCACCCAATGCCAGACCAAGAGCCAGCATCAGAAATGGCTTGAGCTCGCGGATCCAGGCCTGAAGGTTTTGCGGCGGAGCTTTCATGCGATAGGTTTTGGCAAAAATTCTTTCGCGATCAATGACCGGAACCCGCGCCTTGAGAATATCGACCATGGCCTTAACCGTGGACTGATCCACTTCTTTACTCACAACCAAAGTCAGTTGCAGTTTACTCACTTTGTCGAAGGCACCAAGCTCTGGACGCACCCGTTCGCCGCGAACCACTGTGGCCACCTGCCCAAACTTGGAAAGGTTCACCTTGGTAACCGATACCACCCTACGCCCGGGAGCCTTAAACGTCACATCTGCGTAGACAGTAAAGTGCTCGCGGGGAACAAAGCGGGCCAATTCTTCAGACAACTTGAAAACCAACCACTCTTCCATTTCCAGACGTTTCCACTCGGTCGAGTCCTGTTTAAGACCAAAAGTGGCCTCTTCGGGAACGACGGCGAAAGACTGACTCATCGGAGCGATAAAGGAGAGCAGTAAGACGAGGAGAGTTAGATATCTCATTGGCTCTCCTCCTGAACTTCGCTTTTTTCCTCTTCATCATCACTCGCCGGCTGGCGAGGGGGCTGAGGAAGAGGAACCTCGGTAATGTCAACTTCGCGGGGAACACCCAAAGTTCTTTCCAAGTGACGAACCATCTTCACAGTGTCCGGGTTTTCCGGATTGTATTTCATGGCCAGACGAAATGAGTCCAGGGCATCACGATGCTTGCCCTTGAGAAGGTAAATTCCACCTTCCAACTCGTGAATCGTCGCCACGTAGGGAGTAACATCTCTTAACTTTCGAATGATTCGCATCGCCTCATCGTAGCGTTTGGCCTCGACCAAGCGGCGAACCTCGAACAAGGTCTCAATATGACCGTTCAGCCATCGTTGCTGCTCTAGATCCCTAATAGGCACCAAGTCTCGATTTACATTGAGATCAATCTTGGACAATTCGGTTACGAAAAAGCTATCGTGCTTGTGACCTTCCTTGCGAATCTCCATATAGACCGCTCCGGCCACTCCGTACTTCTGCCGCAACTCTTCCGAATCCACAAACAAGGGGGTTTGACCAATACGCTGAAGACGACCCTCACCCACTGGGCGAATAAACACATCGGCACCGCTAGGATTGGTGTGAATCCTCACCTTCGCTGTTGTACAGCCCATACCGGCAACGACGGCCACGGCCGCCATTCCCCACCAGCATAGGGTAAATATGTTTGATTTTAGGTCACTTCTAAAATGAACCATCAATATACTAATCCTCTGACAGATTATTCGGCCTCTATAGATAAGGGTTTTAGGCCCAGACCACGGTCCTAAGTCCAGTTTCCGGTTAAGATCTGCCAAAACTGGACCCTTTATGGACTAAAGGTTGCGCACCGCCATCAAAGCCGGAGGAGTCCGTTGTCCTGGACTTCTGCCCAGTGTTAGACTGGAAACTCCAACCCGGGAGTCATTCATGAAACAGATATTTCTTACTCTTCTTGTGAGCGGATTTGTTTTTTCCGCAATTGCTGAAACTGTCTATGTCGCACCCACAAAAGGTTCGGGTGTTGACCCCAGTAGCCTTGGTTCAATCACTGAACTCATTCGCGCCTCGGTGGCAGAGTCCGACGGCTATGAGTTGGTCGACGATCAGAATTCTGCCGAGATTGTACTGAAGTCTAAAGCACTGCGCCTTGGAGACTCCTACATTCTGTCCATGGTGAAGTATGTGAACAAAAAGAAGACCTTTGGCAGCAAACTTAAGGCTGCTAGTCTGGACGACATGGACACAGTATCCGGTCGACTGGTGCGGGCCGTATTGAGTGAAGTAAAGGCTGAGAAAGATGCGCGAGTCAGTGACGTCACTCAAGATGAGGAGACCCGAGGCACTCGCAGGAAGAAAGCCACCCGGCAGTGGGAGCTGAGTTTTGGCCCAGCCAGCCCAGGCAACCTCAATTCCAAATCCGATGGCATCAACTGGAAATTTGGCTATCTGTGGGGCATTGATGACCGCATCGATCTGAAGTTCTCCTGGGAAATGCTAACCTCCACTGACGAAGATGATGTCAATTTCACTGATATCTACCTGGGCATGAACTACTTTTTCTCCGATGCCAATAACGCTCCCTACATTACCGGTGACTTCGGCTACGGCGGTGCCACAGCCCATGATCCTAACAACAGCTCTCTGTTTGGATCTGACGATGACGCAACGGGTTTTGCTCTGGGATTTGGGGTGGGTATGAAGTTTTTGCGAGTCTCAACGGTTAACGTGGGGGTCCAACTTCGCCATGCCATGATGTTTAGCGAAACAGAGCACACAAAGAAAAAACCCTACGTGACAAGCCTAATGCTTTCCGCTTACTTCTGACCCTTTGAGAAATACGGGAGCAGTGAAAAGATGAAATACAATAATGTTCTTGAAGCCATCGGCAACACCCCTATGGTCAAGCTCAACCGGGTGGCCTCACACTTGAAATGCAATGTTTGGGCAAAATTGGAGTACATGAACCCAGGCGGTTCGGTCAAAGATCGTATTGGTTTTCAAATGGTCGTTGATGCGGAAAAGCAAGGACGCATCAAACCCGGAGACACCCTCATTGAAGCGACCAGTGGTAACACCGGAATTGGAATCGCCTTGGCGGGTGCCGTCAGAGGCTACAATGTGATTATCACTCTCCCGGAAAAAATGAGTCACGAGAAGGTCGTGGTTCTAGAGGCTTTGGGAGCCAAGATTGTACGAACTCCGACGGAAGCCGCGTGGGATGCACCAGAGAGCCACATTGGCGTCGCCAAAAAGCTGCAGAAGGAACTTCCTAACGCCCACATACTGGATCAGTACTCAAACGAATCCAATATCCGCGCCCATTACGAGGGCACGGGCCAGGAGATCCTGGATGACCTCAACAACCAGGTGGACATGGTCGTCATGAGCGCTGGAACCGGAGGCACAATCACAGGTGTGGCAAGAAAGATCAAAGAGGCCAACCCCAAGGCCCAGATTATTGGCGCCGACCCAGTCGGGTCTATTCTCGCTGGGCCAGGGGATTTAAAACCCTATCTGGTCGAAGGAATTGGCTATGATTTCATCCCCGACGTCCTGGATCGCAGCTTGGTCGACCACTGGGTGAAGACGGAAGACAAGCCTTCTTTCCAGCTGGCTCGTCGCTTGATTCGTGAAGAAGGAATTCTCTGTGGAGGATCTTCGGGCTCAACATTATTCGCCTGCCTGGAGATGGCCGGACAACTGAAAGAAGGTCAAAACTGCGTCGTCATTCTTGCCGATGGCATTCGCAACTACATGACCAAGTTTGCCGATGACCGCTGGATGGCTGAGCACAATTTCCTATAATCCACCTCGGCGGCGGAACTACCAGGGGAGCTTTTCCCCATTGGTGTGAAAGAATCCGCCGCTCGTTGCCATTGTCAGTTCTTCAATTCGTTGTCTCATACCAGTCACCGACTGTTGAGGCGTCAGATCCCCTAAACGATTAGTCATATCGGTAATGACATATCCTGGATGAAGAATGACCACGGCAATCCCTTGGTTTTTCAAATCCAGGGCAAGGGATTTTGCCCCGGCATTAAGAGCAGCCTTAGACATTCGATAGGCATAATAGCCACCCATGGTGTTGTCTTCAATAGAGCCCATTCGCGAAGTGACCATGGCAATCTTGCTACCCGAAGACAAATTTGCCAACAGGGCCTGAGTCACCAGGATAGGTCCGAGACCATTGACCGCCATGACCCGGGACCATTCGGGTACAGTGACCTCACCCAAGGTCTCTTCGGACCACACCCCTGCGTTGTTAATGAGTACATCGAAGGTCTGAGCTGAGAGCTGCTGAGCCAGCTTCTTAAGCTGATCAGGGGAGGACACGTCCACTTCTTCAATGATCCGAACACCCAACTCCCGCAGTGCGGGTGAGGAGCCACGGCAAACGGCCGTCACCTCCCAACCGTCAGCTTGATACTGACGGCAGAACTCCAGGCCAATTCCCCGATTTGCTCCGGTCACCAATACTTTCTTTACCACATTACTTCCCTAACAATGTTTTGAGCTGCTCTAAAATTTTGATTTTGTAGGGCTCATAACCCTTTTTCATGTCATCGACGGTCAGCTTGTAATCCACATCTGGCTTCACACCCAGATTCTCAATCGGATTCTTGTCCACCCGTTCAGCCAGAGAGCCGGTGATAGAAAATCCTGCAATACCCAGTAGGTTGGGAAATTCCACATTGCCCACATAGCCCCCGGCCCCTGCGGTGCGAACCCCCATCAAAGTGGCTCGTTGGTTGTCTTGCATGATCGCGGGGAAAAAGTCTCCACCCGAAAAGTCAGACTCATTTATCAGAATCAGAATGGGTTTGGTGTAGTGGCCTTTCGGATGGGGCATGATTTTATCGATCCCCAAATAGTAAGGTGATGTCAGTCGGGCGCCGGACTTCCATTGATCCAGGATAAAACGTGCATTCTCCTTGAAAAACTGGGCCAACTGGTAAGATACCGGATAACCGCCAACGGTCTCGCCTAGCTCCTTAATGGCCTCTTCCTCATTGGTGATCTTCTCAAGAGTCTTTAGGTCCTTTGCCGCTTCCTGCACTTCTTCTTGAGTGATGGTGATGCGATGTAGAGGGGTTGCCATTGGACGATCGGTCAGCATGGCTACCAAAGAGTATAAATAGAAAACAGATCCCCCTGGATTGTTGACTTGGTCGATTACCAGAGCATCCGTTTGCTCCTCCATTTTTTTGACAATTTCCAAGAATTCAGCCGAGTGTTCATCCTCTGCCATGTAAGAAGGAATTCGCACATAACCCAAAAGACCAAAATCAGTTTTGAAAATATAGGAGTGGAAAAGCTTTTCCTTGTCATTTTCCCAAATGACCTTGCCCAACTTCGGGAGAAAGCTTTTCTTACCACCCAACTCGAGGGGGTTCTCATCCTCTTCTTCAGCTGCCCAAAGGTCGTCAAGGGCATTCCAGGCACCTAACTGCATAGAACGATTAAGCCAGTGTCCCGTCTTATTTGGTAGGGCCGGACGAAGGGAAGCCGGCGCCGACATGGTATTGATGACTTCTTCCTGGTAATCCCAAATCAACTGATGCACGTACTTCTTTGTCTGCCCATCAACTTCACGAGTCACCTCTATCTCAATAGGGCCTCTAGCGACAGGCAACCCCAATCGGGCCACTCGCTTGGTGAGCAGCATTTCGGCAAAAGTTGCATCGGTTTCCGGAATATTGAGACGTATGTATTTGAGAACTTCTGCTCGCTCCACGTCGGGCTTCCTACCATTAAATTGGGTGACTTCATCTCCAACTTTAAACGGAAAGCTCGCCTCCGGCAGTTTTTTGCGATCAATATGGGCAATAAAAAAGCGCCCTTCGGCCGAGCGAATTTCCAAAGGCAGGGTAGACCGTTCCGTAGCATAAAAGTAAATGCCCACATGATAGTCCTGAACCGAACCGATGAGGTCCCGCAAGGCATCTTGAACCAGCGCCAAGTCCGCATCGGGTCCGGCCTGCTGAATTTTTGCCCGAGCACTGTCTGCCGCAATTTTCAAATCCCAGCCAATGTGCTTGGCTTTCCAGTCCCGAGGGGCATAGCGGTCTTCAAAGACGTTCTCAATGAAATCAATCGTTTCCATGGCGCGATCTGAATAAAAGCCAGATGCCGAAGCAGTAGCCATCACCAACCCAGCCGCTACGCCCCAAAAAATGCGAGACAATTTCTCAGTATTAATAACCATCGTTCACTCCCCCTCTGTATAAGGTCACAGTTTTAATTCCCTGTGGTTGATTCGGTCAAGTCAGGAGGAGGTAAAGACGTTAATAAAAAGAGGGGGCACAAAATCCTTTTCGTGCCCCCACTTCCGGAAAACAAATTTTAGTAACGAATCTTAGTGCATCGTGCCCGTCGCTGGCAGAAGACCTTCGATTCCGGCAGCCTTATTGACCGCCTTATAGGCATCGACCAAACCCGCCCCAAACTGATTTTCGTTGTTGGGTGTCAGAGCCGTTGCCGTCGACTTTAGAATGTCCCGAACCTGCTCCGCGGTCAGCTGCTTGTTCACTGCCTTAACGAGAGCCGCCACACCCGACATATGAGGAGTCGCCATAGAGGTTCCCTGCATCTTTTCAAAATCACTGGTGCGTGAGTGAACTGTGCCCGACAGGTTCGTCTTGGTCATCATCTCTTCACCCACATCTTGGGCGATGAAAGCTACAGGAATGTTCACTGTCACGCCTTCTCCCAGAGTGGCCGAAAGAATGCCTGGCTCATTGTTAAAAAGAATCACGCCGACGGCACCCGCTGCGATGGAGTTTTTGACCTTGTCGCCAAAGGCGATTTCACCACGACGAACGAGAGCAATTTTGCCACGCACATCAATACTGGGAAAATCTTCGGGTTTACCAAGGCCCGCGAACACTACACTTTGTGTGACAGGAGCTGCCGTCACCGCAGATCCATTTACTGGGAGACTTTCAACCTGAATGGGACCATTGCCATCATTTAGGTCAAATGCCACATCGGTAGCCTTGCCAGTTCCCTGAGGGACGCTGGACATGACGTTCACACCTGGAGCAACGATGTCCAACTCAGGTCCCCACTGGGAGAATCCTGCCTTTGCAATATTCTCGTCAACGGCACCCACGGCAATTGTGCTGGGATAGGCAGCTGGGAAAGAAACCCGATTGACGCCGTCGTTTCCAGAGGCTGCAACCACTACAATTCCTTTGTTCGCAGCAGCCTGATAGGCCTTGCGAGCTGCATCGGATGGGAAAGGTCCACCCAAAGAAAGATTCATCACATCAACTTTCTCCTGAATTCCCCAGTTCACACCACCAATGATGGCTGTAGAAGGGCAGCCCTGAGTCGAACACACTCGGGCCGACAAAATCTTTGCCTCAGGAGCAACTCCAACAAGTCCAGTGACGGCTCCGTCCGCCGCAATAGTCCCGGCCACGTGAGTTCCATGGCTGATGTTGTCGAAGTAATCGTAGGGCGCGTTTGGCATATCAACGCCGGCAAAGTTGCGACCCTTTTCAAAGCGGCTGGCCAGATTCGGATGATCCCGATCAATTCCCGTATCGAGAACCATCACGCGAACCCCCCGTCCCCGATTGGAAGTTGGCCAAGCTTCAGGAGCTCGCACCGCTTCAATTCCCCATGGCATTCCAATACTCTCTTTAACTGGCGAGCCACCGGTTGCCAACGGCAACGGCTTTGGAGCCGGGATGATCATCTCTTCTTCGATGTCGGCAATTCCATACTGACCTTTAAGCTCTTCCAATGCCCGAGGTGAATCGGCTTCAACAACGATCATCTGCACCTGATCAAATAGATCTTCAACTTTGGCACCTGAATTCGAGAGCATTTGAAATGCCTCGGAACGAATGGGCGATCCCATATGCGCTCTTTTGAAAAGCTGAAATGTTAAGGGTGAATCAATTGTAACAATGTACTTTGTCGCCCATGCGCCGCTGGCAAATCCTAAAGAAATTGCTAATACGGCCAATCCCTTGATCAGTGATGAATACGTCCTTGAAACCATTTGTCCCCCTATCCTTGACTTTGGTCTAAGTCCTTCGCAGGAAATATTTCTATGGTGCTAAATTTTTTGCAAGAAAATTGGTTCCAAAATGGTACTTCCGCGATTTTTCCCTTATTTTGGGTGTTTCGCGCATTGCGGCATTAGATGATGCGTAGCAAAATTTGTAATGTTTATTATATTTCTCCGCGTCATTGGTGGTTTTACACGTTTTCACCTTCACGAGAACGGAGCAGCAAACATCTATATAAATATTGGTAAAAACTCACCCGACCTAGGCCGATAAGACCTATGGCGGAGGGGGATCTTGAAGTTTCCAAAGATTGATAAATACATCCTTTTTGAGGTCATCGGCCGCGGTGGCATGGGTGAGATTTTTCTCGGCAAGAACCCTGGCTTCGACGGCATTGGGAAATTTCTAGCAATCAAAAAAATCCGACCGGAGTTTACTCTTGATCCTGAAATGGTGCGGCTCTTCCGTCGCGAAGCCCAGGTTGCGATTAAACTCAACCACAGCAATATTGGTTCGATCTACGAATTCGGTATGCACGACCAGTCTTTCTTTTTGGTCATGGAGTTCATTGCTGGAACTTCGCTCGACAACATTTTTCAGCGCTTTAAAGCTGGAACACTTCATCTCGGCCCCCAGGAGGCTATTCATATTATTCTGGCCATGGCCTCTGCTCTATCCTACGCCCACCGTTTTGTAGACCCGGAAACCCAGGAGCCCTCGCCCGTCATTCACCGAGATGTGAGTCCACACAACATCCTTGTGAGTTACGAAGGTGAAGTGAAACTCATTGATTTCGGCATTGCCCGGATGGAGGGTGGTGCCCATCACACCCAAACTGGTGCTGTCATGGGTAAAGTTGTTTATATGAGCCCTGAGCAGCTCCGTGGCGAACGGGTCGATCACCGGACTGACATCTATGCCTTGGGAATTATTTTGTGGGAGTTGCTAACGGGATCTCGCTACTACGGTGGCCAGGATAACAATGAAATCCGCCAAAGACTGCAGGAGTCGAAAGGCCCCAAGCCTCTGCCGGGAAACATACCCTTTAAGAATGAGTTGGACGAGTTCCTCCAACACATGATGGCTCCCGACCCAAAAAGTCGGTACGCCACGGCTGAGGAGTTGGCTGCCGATCTACAGTTTTTCTACAACCAAAACTTCCCAGGCCACTCGCAGATGAATTTGCGAACTGTTCTGCAAGAAGCTTACGTTGACGATATCCGCGAATTAAAACGAAAACTGGCTCGCTATTCGGCTTTGGGCAGCAAACAAAACCACAGTAATGACGACCTGGATGAAACTGCTGTGGTAACTTCGACGGTCACCGCCATCACTCCAACGATGACTATTCAGGTTCCAGCCAGCCTGGCAAAGAACGAAGACGATCTGCGCAAGTTGGTTGAAGATGTCGTGAGTTCCCAGGTCACTTCGATCACCACCAATCGCGATCAGCCAAAATGGAAAAAAATTGCTAAAGTTCGCTACCTTTGGATTCTAGGTCTGTTGGTATTCACACTGAATATCGCCTTTAATCAGGGCTATCGCAGTCAGTTTTTGGAGAACGTAGCTCTTTTAGAAGACCTCTACCAGCGAATCTACAAAAATCGTGAAGATATTCGCGTCGTCACGGGATCGGACGGTCAGGTGGTGGCCCTGAAAGTTGGCAGTCGAGTTGTGGCGGGCAAGGAGAACAGTGAACCTCCCAAAGAAACCATTCCTCTGATAAACAAAGTAGCACCCATCACCATGGAAATGAATCAGGGCGGAAACACGCCCTCAGCAGAAACACCAGATCAAGCTCCTCCCACTCAGAGGGCTCAACCAAGTCAGCCAACAGTTCCAGAGCCACGTCAGCCAGCTTCAAAATCCAAAACCGTATCCGAAAATACAAAACCAAAAGAAAACGGCTCAGAGTACAAGCTATTTATTGATTCGGAACCCCGAGGCGCAGACATTTACATAAATGGCAAAAAGTACGAATGGCCGACCCCTGTTTACGTAAAGTTCAAAAGCAACAAGACGGTCAAACTCGAGTTAAGGAAAAAAGGTTACCAAAGGCACATGGAGCTCACTAGTCCCTCAATTGGCGTCGTCCGCCCCCGCCTGACCAACTCCCCCTGATTCCAGTGGGTGGAGTTCGATTTTCTTAAATCGTACGCGATAGGCCGACCGAGTATCATCCCCATCAGAGGACAACCAAAGAGCCAACACGTCGGGGTTAGCTGTGAATTCATGTTTGAGATCAAATCCTCCGTTTTCCGGAATCTTCCAAACCACCTGCTCCATTATAAGGTCACTGGCCGGATGCTCCCGTTTAGAACCCACATGATCTGACTTGCGAGTGCCATTTAAGAACAGAATATGATCAACCCCGACATCCTTTGGAGCAAGATCGAACAATTTCACCACCCAATCAGCTGCCATTGCCTTTTGCACAAAGTTAAGCCTCCTATCACCTTTGATCACCAATCCAATGCGAATCTGATAGTCATCCGCACCCTTCTCCCCTTGGCCAATCTCCTCCGGCAGATTCAGATCACCTTCTATTTGTCCAGTGATATGGACTGCAGATAGCTTCATAATTGAAGGCAAGGGGAATATCACAGGACTCGCAGAGTTCTTCACCTGAATGCTCAAGCCCTCTTGAGAAAACTCCACTTTATTGGGTTCAATCTTGCGGTACTTTAGGATCTGCCAGTCTTTGCCCGACTCCATGGGCACTACAAAAATCCCCATAACAAGTAATTTTGATGTAAACAATCGGACCCTTGTCATGACCTCTCCCTTTTTGTCTATCCCGAATTTACAGTCGAGTGTATTGTCAGGGTAAAGGTGGGTCTATGGCAAGTTGGTGGAATAGTTCAGGTGGCTTAGCCTATCACTTTGTCGCCTGGAGACAAAAAAGAGCTTGGCGTGAATTCCGCGCCCAAATAGGCGAGTTCCTCAACTCCCATGTCACGCCCAAGGGAGAACTTCTCCTCATTGGTCCAAGTGGCGGCTACACTCTCCCCAGCGAGTGGCTTGGTCAGTTTGAGCAAATTATGGCCCTTGATCCTGATCCTTTGGCCCCCCTGTTTTTCCGCCGCAATCATCCCGGCATCGAAGTCCACTGGTCCCGAAGAGACTATTTCATTGATTCCCAAAGGCAATGGAGGTCGCAGGGCCTCGACGAAATCGCTGCTGACTTCCCTCACCACACTCTGTTTTTTACCAATCTTATTGGCCAATTTCCCTTTCTATTGAAGAAACCTCAGCTGGAAAATGAGAACGAATGGCGCGACTGGCGCGAACACTGGCGTGGAACACTTGAATCCCGACGGTGGATTTCTGTCCATGATTTGTTTTCATCAGATCGCCGCCCCCACCCGCCCCTTAATGGAAGCACTCTGCCACCCACTAAGCAGGAATTTATTCACCAAGTCTATTCCGGGGATAGTTCGATTTTGGTAAACGATCATCTTACCTTTGATCTTTTGCCAAGCCCAGATGTGGCCCGGCGCTACGTTTGGCCCCTTTACTCCGGCCAGATTCATCTTGTTGAAGCTGCCGCCAAGAACTGCTAGGTTTAGGCTTGATTTGCACTGAACCCTTTCCCTGTTTGGAGATTGACATGAAGCTTCTTAGCATCGTGCTCTGCCTCGCTTCCGCCATCACCTTTAATATTGCCGCCTGGGGAGAAAGCTCTCCTTTGGCTCCGGTCAAGTTGGACCACCCCCGTGACACCATGCTTTCCTACATGACCGCGATGGAAGACTACAAACAAGGATTGGAAACCAACAATGATGCTCTGAAGGACCGCCTGAACGATGCCATCCGCTGCCTCAACTTGAGTGATATTCCTTTTGTCCTACGCCAAGAGAGAGGCCGAGAGGCTGCCATTTTGCTCAAAGAGGTCATCGACCGGGTCATTGTTATTGATTACGAAAGGATTCCTGAATCGTCAGAGGAAAAGCGCTGGCGCCTTAAAGACACTGAGATTGTGATTTCTCAAGTTCAAGAAGGTGACCGGGTGGGCGAATTTCTATTTTCAACTGAAACCGTCTATCGGGCTCCGGAGTTTTTCAAAAAGGTAAAGACGCTGACCTACAAGGAAGGATCCGGACAAGGAGCCGGATATAAGGAGCCCTGGGATGAGAAGCTGATTCCCTCTTGGGGAAAGAAACCCTTTCTTGGTCTACCCAAATGGAAGTGGCTGGGTATATTTGCTGCCATTTTGATTTCCCTGATTATCAAAGTTTTAGGTGAGATGGTCTTTCGCGTGGGCATTCGACTGCTCAGTCAACGAGAGGACTCCTTCCGTTATCGAGCTTTGGTCGCCCTGGAAAAGCCGATGGGTTTGGTTCTGGCAACCGCTTTTGGTTATATTGCTCTACAAGTCCTCAAGTTCGAGGGCGTCGCACTGGCGTTTTTCGTGACCGCCCTACAGATACTTCTCAGTCTTTGCTTGATCTGGGCCGCGTATCGGTTTTCAGACGTGATCACCTTCACCCTCACCCGTGTTGCAGAGAAGACCGATACTGATTTGGATGATCACTTGGTCCCCCTAATCACTCGGTCCCTAAGGATCTTTGTGGTCATCGTCGGAACCCTAGTTACCATCCAAAATCTGGGCTTTAATGTCATGTCCCTGCTCGCCGGTCTTGGCCTGGGAGGTTTGGCTTTCGCCCTCGCTGCAAAAGACACCGCCGCCAATCTCTTTGGTTCGCTCATGATTCTCCTCGATCGTCCTTTTAAGGTGGGCGATTGGATTGTCGTGGGCAAAGATGAAGGCAAGGTGGAGGACATTGGCTTTCGTTCCACAAGGATACGCACATTTTATAATTCACAAATCTCTGTGCCAAACAGTGTTCTGGTTAATACCAATATCGACAACATGGGCCGCCGCGATGCCCGACGCTTCAAAACTACAATCGGTGTGACCTATTCAACAACCGCCGAGCAATTGGAGGCGTTTTTGGAGGGGATCAAGCAGATCCTCAGAGCCAATCCATCGACCCGTAAGGATAATTTTCACGTAAGCTTCAGTGAGTACGGTAACTCCAGCCTTAACATTCTGATCTACTGCCATCTGCTGGTAACGGAATATGGCGAAGAACTCCTTGAACGACAGAATATTCTTCTTGAAATCATGCGCCTGGCGCAAAAGCTGGGTATTGAGTTTGCATTCCCAACCCAAACTCTTCATGTAGAGACCTTTCCCGGACAGGAAAACCCTAAGTCGGTGAACTCTGACAGCCAGAGATTGCGGAATGTTCCAAGAGAATTTGGCCCCGGTGGAGTCGAGTCCAAACCCGAAGGACTTGGCTATTTCGTACCTGCGTTTAAGGAAACCTAGAACGAACTGGCCCACTTAATTGTTGATCCGCAGAACTGTGGCTCGCCTTTGTCCGGGAATCGGTCCGATTGACGAGCCATTCCCGTGAATCCGAATCCTCACCGTCGCGCAGGGCGTATCCGAACTGCGGCGGCAAGCTGACGCAGTCCGAAGACGCGCCTGCCGCCGAAAAGGTGCGTGAGGATTCACGGAGAATGGTCGGCAAAGGACCGGATTCACTGAGAAGGGATTCTGCGGATCAACAATTAAGTGGGCCAGTTCAAACTAGCAAACAAAGCTAGGCGGCAGAAAGCCAGGCATGAAGGCGAACCTGATCATCTTTCTTCTTGAGGGGAGACAGGGCGACCCGGAAGCGACCATTAGGTGGTTGATTTTCGACGATAGAACAGGTCAGTTGAACAGCTTCTCGCGTGGCCGGTTTGACGACCGTAATGGTACAATAGCCAAAGACCCAATCAGGTAAAGGATCTTCAAGCAAAATCCCACCGACCGATACATCCACAGAATTGGTTTCAAACTTTTGCCCATTACAATCGATCAGGATTTCGTAGCGACGCTTGAGCCTCTGATGCGCCCGATGGACAAACTCCGCACCCTCACTCTCTATAGGTAAATCCGGAATCTCACTCACCGCCACCACTTCAACTTCTGTCGCTGCCTGGTTGTCGACCTCGTTACCCTGATAAAGGCGCCTAATGGCGGTTATGGTATCGTCCTCGCGGTACTCTTCAGGAATTGGAGGGGGCTTAGCTCCCATTTGGCGGTCGTTCGGCTTTAGCACGTCAGGCACTCGACTGACGACCTTCCACTTCTTCCAGTCTTCACGCCAAACTAGCCAATTGACTCTTTCTTTTGGTGAAATGCGCGACACAAAACAACGCACCTCCTCGATGGTCAATCCATCGAGGCGTTCGCCATTTTCCGCATCATAGAGACACCATAATAGTGGTTGACTCTCTTCCACCCAGACTCCCTCTTATCCCTTAGAAACAGGTCGCCGGTATAAAGGCCTTTTTGTTTTTCATGTGGACCTTATACCAACCCTTGCTGTGGGCACTGATGACCATCTTGTCGCCCTTTTTCACTTCTTTCATCACCGGGCCGCTGACCGAAGCCACAGATCGAATTTGGCAACTCTTACGTGCTGATTTCTTCGCCGGCGCCTTTCCCTTCATGTCGACCTTCATGCCACGCGTGTCCTGAGCGGCAATCGCATCGTTAGCGCTTTCAAAGGTCACCGTGTTCGATCGGGCTCGTGCCTCTTTCGCCGCATACTTTCGCGAGCGGTTTTCAGCCGTTGCCTTGCGGGCCTTTTGCTTGGCCAAATTATTTTGGTGCCTCTGTTTCATCTCTTGTGCCCTTGCCTCAGTGTCCTGAGCGCGACCCTTTGCCAAATCGGCTTCTGCCTGGGCCATCTCAGCTTCGTCCTCAGCCCTCTCCACATCTTTGCGCATCTTCCGCAAAGAGGCTTCCTTATCCGCCACTCGCTTGCGCGAGCGATCCATTTCCTCTTTATATTTGGATACCCTGGTCTTGGCCTTTTGCTCTTCGACCTTCAGGTTTTTTTCCGCTTCTTGAATTCTTTTGATTGTGTCGGCCTCTTTGACCCGGGCCTCGTCTCTATCCTGACGAGCCTTGGTCACACTGTCTTTTGTGTCCTGAATTTTCTTTTCAACCGCACGCTTTTCCTGGAGAAGGTTTGCCACTTTCTCGCGAACCATATCTCGATCACGCTCCGTCTTTTCTCGCTCCGCCTGAGCCTCTTCCAACTCGGACTTTTTATTGGCGATATCCTGCTCGTACTTTTTCTGCTGTTCCTGAGCCTTGACCTTGTCCTTTTCAAATTGCTTGCGGTCGTTACGAGCGCGAACAATCTGGTCATCAAACTTCTTGATTTGCATATCCGCATCCCGAGCCTTGGCTTTGGCGTTTGCAATCTCCTGCTCGGCATCCTTTTGAGCCCGCTCAGTCCGCCGCCTCTCGTCCTCAGCCCTTTCCCGGGTGGCTTTGGCTTCCTGTTGAGCTGCCTCGGACTCCGCTAGGGCGTCCTCCATCTCAGCCTCAACATCATCCAGGTCTGCCACCAAAATGCCGGGACCATTGTAGGCAAAGGCTTCATCAATAAAGGTGATGCCCATCAATATAGATAGAATGAAAAACAATTGTATTGGGCACACCCGGGATCGGTTGCCCTTATGCCTTCCGTGCATTCGTCATCCCCCTTGCACTCGCTGCAATTAACTTATCGGCATCAGGTGGGATTTTTGAAATGAAACGGGATTTTTTGCGTGCCAACGGGGCCTGAAATCCCTACAAAGGGCGGGCCCATTTTTGGACCCTCCGCCTGAAGCCTAAACAACCCTACCTAGCATCTCAATAAAATAAATAATTTCAGATAATTACGGATTTCTCTGAGACATCTCTCTGATGATCCGCGCTCCCCTCCCAAGGACCAGCCTTGTCCTTTTTACCATAAGCCGGTTTTTGCCGTTCTCAAATCAAAACAAATAGGGTCTCAGGCTGAGATTACTGGCACCGCCCTTGCTTAGGACTAAGGTATCCCCCCCTTGGCGACCTGGTCCCCCTCCTTACCCTCCAGGTCGCTTTTTTTTTGCTTAAAATTCGATTGGGCCTTTGGGAGAGAATTCCCCGCTTGGTCTTCCGTCGTTTGCTCCACACCCCTACACTGAAATTGTCCCCTTTTACTGTGGAGATCCCTTGCCACTCAAACGATTGCTCATTACAGCTGCCGCACTCCTCCTGGCTTTCGCTTCTGGGGCCAAGCCTCTTGAGCGGATCGTCATTGACCCCGGTCACGGGGGTATGGATAAGGGCGCGGTTTACAACAGCCTCCAGGAAAAGGAGATCACCCTGCAGATTTCCAAACGCCTGCAAAAGAAGCTTGTCGATCAGGGGTGGATTGTTTTTCTCACTCGCGATTCGGATCGCCACCTTTCACTTGCTGAGCGGGCACAGGCGGCCCGAGAATTTAATGGGGACCTGTTTCTGTCGGTTCACATCAACTCCTCTGAAGACAAAAGGGCCCAAGGGATGGAGATCTACTTCCAGAATCAACTTCCCCCTGATGAAGAGTCCATGTTCCAGGCCAAAAGAGAGAATGACGACATCAACCCGCGCGAAGAACTGGAATGGCCCCTGCACCCGATTGCGGAAGCCTCTCACTTGCGTGGAGATCTGCTGAACATCATCCAGGATCTTCAGCGCAGTCATCGTATTCACTCCAGCTCCCTCCTCGCCGTTCAACTAACGGAAGCCTGGCAAGGTAAGCGCAAGTCGGCGGAAAATACCATTCGCCAGGCACCCTTTTATGTTGTGAGCAATGTGAACATGCCCAGCGCTCTCGTCGAAGTCGGCTTTCTTTCCAATCAAAGGGAGGCCCACCAATTGCGCTCTGCTCACTATCAAAATCAAGTGGTGGATGGCATCGCCAAGGGCCTTAAAGGGTTCAAAGAAATGGTGGACAAATCCATCAGCCCGGGCCTAAAGTAGCCCCCATGCGTACAGATGGCCGTCAATTCGATCAAATCCGCCCCGTTACTATTGAACCCGAAGTCCTTCGCTATGCCGAGGGAAGTGCCAAGATCACCATGGGTGAAACCATTGTCGTCTGCACCGCAAGCCTTGAAGATGGAACGCCCAAATGGCTGCAAGGTTCCGGCTCGGGATGGGTCACTGCCGAATATGGTATGCTTCCACGCAGTACCCACAGCCGCATTCGTCGTGACAAGGCTTTGAGTGGTGGACGGACTCAGGAGATCTCCCGCCTGATTGGTCGCAGCCTGAGGGCGGCGGTGGACCTAAAAGCTCTTGGTGAGAACCAGATCACTGTGGATTGCGATGTTCTCCAGGCCGACGGTGGAACCCGAACGGCCGCTATCACCGGCGGATTCGTGGCTCTTGCCCTGGCACTCCGATTTATGAAACAGCAGGGAATCGTCAAGCAAATTCCCATTCTCAATTACGTGGCTGCCATTAGCGTCGGCCTACACAATGGGCAAGCGCTTCTCGATCTCAACTACGACGAGGATTCCAATATTCACACCGACATGAATTTTGTCATGACCAATGATAAGCGGTTCATCGAGATCCAAGGCACGGCGGAAGACACCCCATTCACCCGTAGCGAATTGGACAACCTGTTATCCATGGCTGAAAAAGGCTGTTTGGAGTTGGTCGAGAAGCAGCGGGCTCTCATCGGCGAATTTATCACCTTATAAGGAGAGGCTCTAATGGAGCTGTGGATCGCTACTTCAAACGAAGGAAAACTGCGGGAAATCCGTTCCCTCTTGATGGATAAAGATATTCAGGTCCACGCTCAGGGGGAGCTTTCTTTCTTTTCGCCGCCTCCAGAAAACGGTGACAGCTTTGAGGCCAACGCCCGCATCAAGGCCAAGTCCCTAAAGGCCGTCAAATCGGATTGCTGGGTTTTGGGCGAGGACTCGGGGTTGGAGGTTGAAGGACTGGGGAATATGCCTGGCATCCACTCGGCTCGCTACGCTGGGCCCAAAGCCTCTACGGCGGAGAACAATGCCAAGCTGTTGAAGATGTTGGACCTACGGTCTTACGACAAAAGATCCGCCCAATTCCGTTGCGTGATGGTTGTCTATAGCCCCGATGGCAAGGAACATGTCTTGGATGGTTGTCTTAAAGGTGAGATCGCCAAGAAGCTTCAGGGATCCACAGGGTTTGGCTACGATCCGCTGTTCATTCCCGAAGGGGAGAGTAAAACCCTGGCTGAGCTTGGGCCAGGGGTGAAAAACAAAATTTCCCATCGAGCCCAAGCACTGCGCAAGCTTCTCGAAATCCTGTAAGAGGATTCTCACAATTAAAGAGACTATTTAAAAGCAGAGTGAAGCTGTTTTAGAGAAGTGGACTGGCCTCGGGAGATTCCATGTCAGGGGATTCAGGAGCTTGCTTTTCAAAGGGAACGGGCTGGCCCCCTGCTCTCTCCAAGTCACGGCGGGTGCGAAAGAGCTTCATCTCGTCCAGACTGGCAAAAATATTTATTTGTCGTTTTAGTTTTTCCGATGGCGACAGAAGGGCAAACTGACCACCCTCTTTCACCAATCGCCCAGCCACATCGGCAAAATATTTGATACTTGGAAGACTGAGAAACTGAGCCTGCTCCAAATCCAAAACCAAATGGTGCTCTCCGCGACCAACCAACTTTTCCACCTGGGCCTTGAGATCATCAAAATTAAAAGAGTCGACCCGGTCGACAACCGAGATCACGGACCAAGTAGATAATTTGCGTACTTCGAAGGCATCCATGACCCCGATTATTTGTAGGACCACGCCCCTTGTCAACTCCGGGGCTAGGATCTGGCAGGAAGTCCACTAAGAACCCGCTCCTGAGAGCCCTTCTAACTAGACATTAATGGGTGTTTAGGCTAGAAAATCTTCCACTATGGCTGACTTAAAAGTATTTGCAGGAACCTCAAATCAGGAATTGGCCGCCCGTATTGCAAAAGAAGCGGGTTTGGAGCTCGGACACTGTGAGATCAAAAGATTTGCCGATGGCGAAATCCAGGTCGAAATCCACGAATCGGTTCGAGGCTGTAATGTTTTCATGGTGCAGAGCACCTGCCCTCCGGTGAATGAAAATTATATGGAGCTTTTCGTCATGCTTGATGCCCTTCGCCGGGCCTCAGCCAACGAAATTACGGCTGTGATGCCCTATTATGGGTATGCTCGCCAAGACAGAAAGGTAGCTCCCCGAGCCCCTATTTCAGCCAAATTGGTGGCCCAGCTCCTCAAAACGGCTGGAGCGGATCGTCTGGTGGTGGTCGATCTCCACTCCTCCCAGATCCAGGGCTTTTTTGATGGCCCCTTTGACCACCTGTTTGCTATTCCCACTCTGGCTCGCTCCTGGCGGGAAAAGCATGGACACGGCGACGGCTTTGTCGTGGTCAGCCCGGATGCCGGAGGGGTTGAGCGAGCCCGGGCCTTTGCCAAGCGCCTGGAGTGCTCAATTGCCATCATCGACAAGAGACGGACAAACCCTAATGAAGCCAAGGCCATACACCTGATCGGTGACGTTGATGGCAAAACGGCCATTGTTCTGGACGATATGATCGATACAGCAGGGACCCTCTGCCAAAGTGTTGACAGCCTGCTTAAAAATGGGGCAAAAAGAGTCTTTGCCGTCGCCACCCACCCCGTGCTTTCTGGCCCAGCTATCAGCCGGATTTCAGAAAGCGCCTTAGAAGAGGTTTGGGTGACTGACACGATCCCCTTGAGGCCCGAGGCCCAGGCTTGTGCAAAGATCAAAGTGGTCTCAATTGCGCCCCTGGTGGCCGAGGCCATTAAGCGGATTAACAGCAAAGATTCAGTAAGCGCATTGTTTGAAGTTTAAGAGAGGTCAAAAAGATGACAACCCAAGAATCAGTTGAAATTCACGTAACATCTCGCAATCAAGGCAAAGGAAACAGCCGTCAGCTTCGCATGAAGAAGATGATTCCTGCCGTTGTCTATGGACCAAAAATTGAAAACCTCAACTTTCACTTCGGTGAAGTAGAGGCGGACAAGTTTTCCAAGCACAAGTATGACAACGTGATTTTTGTGCTGAAGTCAGATGACTCCAAGCTGAACAACCTGAAAGTTCTTCGCAAGGACTTTGATGTTCACCCTCTCACTCGTCGTCCCGTTCACTTTGACTTTTACGCTCTTGATATGACTCAAGAAGTTCGTGTGAATGTGGAGCTTCGTTTTGAAGGTAAACCAGCCGGAGCTCAGGACGGCGGGCTTTTGAACATCATTCGCCGTGACATTGAGGTTGACTGTATGCCAGGTGACATCCCTGAGTTCTTTTCTATTGATGTCACAAACCTGGGGCTTGACGAGTCTATTCACGCCTCAGACCTCAAACTGCCGGACACTGTAAAGATGGTCACTGAGGAAACAGCAACACTCGTAACTTGCGCAGCTGCCCGTGAAGAGGCTCCGGCCGAGACTGGTGAAGCAGCAGCAGCTATTCCGGCTGAAGGTGAGGCTCCGGCGGCGTCTGAAGCTCCTCCTGCTGGTGGCGAAGACAAAGAGTAAGAGTCCTTTTTCAAAGGATCGCAGTATCCATGCAAATAATTGTCGGGTTGGGTAATCCGGGTCCTAAGTATCAACTTACCCGCCATAATGTCGGCTTTATGGCTATTGATGCCTTGGCTCACGCCTATGGTGAAGAAGGCTCTTTTAAAAAGGAGCACAAGGCCCTAACCGCAAAGGTCCGCATTGATGGCCAGGTTGTCCTCTTGGCCAAGCCCCAAACCTACATGAATCTTTCGGGAGAATCCGTTCAGGCTCTCATGAGTTACTATGGTGGATCTCCCCAAGAGCTGCTTGTCGTCCATGATGAGGTGGACCTCCCCTACGCCTCAATTCGCTATCAAAAGAACCGTGGCCATGGGGGCCATAACGGCATTCGCAACATTCATCAATTGCTTGGCACCCAAGAATACAACCGCTTGAAACTTGGGGTGAGCCGCCCAGCCAATCCGCGAATGGACGTGGCCGATTTTGTACTGCAGAATTTCAATAATGACGAAATGAATTCACTGCCCGACTTTTTGAGTTTGGCCAGCGAAAGTATGGAAGCTTATATCCGTGACGGGTTTGAAAAGGCAGCCACCCGTTACAACCGGACAACGGAAAGGGACTGATCATGGCATTGCAGTGTGGAATTGTAGGTCTTCCTAATGTGGGAAAGTCCACCTTATTCAACGCCCTTACGAGTGCCAAGGCAGAATCCGCCAACTACCCGTTTTGTACCATTGATCCCAATGTGGGAGTGGTTACCGTTCCCGATCCTCGCCTCCCCAAGATCGCGGCCATCTTTAAATCAGAAAAGACTCTGCCCACCACTATGGAATTCGTCGATATTGCTGGCCTCGTGGCTGGCGCCAGTAAGGGTGAAGGTTTGGGCAATCAGTTCTTGGCCAACATTCGCGAAACCGATGCCATCATCCACGTGGTTCGCTGCTTTGAAGACGATAACGTCATTCACGTCTCGGGTGGTATTGATCCCATCCGCGATATTGAAACCATCAACACTGAATTGATGCTGGCTGATTTGGAAAGCGTGGAGAAACGGCTCAATAGAGTCGAAAAAGTAGCCAGAACTTCCAAAGACAAAAAACAGCTCGCGGAAGTCAGTGCTCTTAAGAAAATCAAAGATGCCCTCAGCGATGGAAAACCAGCCCGCACAGTTTCATTTGATGATGATGAGAAGTCGATAGCCAAAGACTTCCAATTGCTCACCAGTAAACCTATCCTGTACGTCTGCAATGTCGCCGAATCCGAGGTCACGGGCGACGCCGATTCCAATTGGGTTCAGCAGGTGCGCAAGGTGGCCGAATCCGAAGGCAATCAGGTCATTAAGATCTGCAGTTCTATTGAGGCTGAGATTGCTCAACTCCCTCAGGAAGAACGCAAGGAATTCCTCGAGTCACTGGGGCTGGAGGAGCCTGGACTCTTTCGCTTGATCCGAGAGGGATATCAACTTCTCAACTTGATCACCTATTTTACGGCTGGCCCGAAAGAGGCTCGCGCCTGGACAGTTCGCGTCGGAACTAAAGCCCCACAAGCTGCCGGAGTGATCCATACAGACTTTGAAAAGGGGTTCATTCGCGCCGAAACCTATCACTGTAGCGACCTTTTTCAGTTTGGAACTGAGGTCGCCGTCAAAGAAGCGGGCAAATACCGATCTGAAGGAAAAGAGTACGTCGTGAAAGACGGCGACGTGATGTTTTTCCGATTTAATGTTTAGATCTTCTCAAATGGTACCGGGTTCCTCTGAGAACCCTTGAGGAGCTCCAATGAAGACGACACAGCCATTGAGAAGGGACATCAAACAGCTCGGAAGCCGGTTGGGACGAGTCATGTCCGAGTGTGACTCTCCCGAATTGCTGCAAAAGGTAGAGGAGATTCGCAAATGTGCCAAGTCTTTCCGCAGTGGTAGCAAAGCTTCAAGGGAGCGATTGACAGCATTGCTTTCCTCCCTCGGCCATGAAGAATCTTACAAAATTGCACGGGCCTTTACTGAGTTTCTCCGCCTGGCCAACGCGGCTGAGCAACACCATCGTATCCGGCGGCGGAGATATTACGCCACCCATTCCAAGAAACCCCAGGATGGATCTATCGAGGCCTTTTTCAAAGGACTTGCCAACAAAGATAAAAAGAAGGCTTTGGATCTCCTCAATCATATGGAAGTGGAGTTAGTGCTCACAGCCCATCCGACCGAAGCCATGCGGCAGTCAGCCATTCGCCGCTACAAACACATGGCCAAAAATTTGGAAATTCTCGATCGGCCAGAAATCACCAAATGGGAAAAGGAGCTGGCTGAAATCTCATTGGATCGCAATGTCAGAGCTCTCTGGCTTACCGAGGTGGTACAGGCTAAGGGACCGACTCCGATCACCGAGGCTCTCGGTGGGTTTTCCATTGTTGAGGAAGTGCTATGGGACACGCTGCCCCGGTATTTGCGTTTGGTCAATTACCAGGCCCGCAAGTACTTGGGTGGAGACCTCCAGCCCAATGCAAGTCCCATTCGATTTTCTTCCTGGATGGGTGGTGACAGAGACGGAAACCCTTACGTGACGTCAGGCGTAACCAGACAAATCCTTTTAATGGGAATGGCCAAAGCCTACCATCTGATTCGCACAGAGTTGGACTGGTTGCTGAAAGAGCTGTCCTTTAATGCCGCATCTGACGAACTTTTGGCAAAGGCCGGAGGCCCCGGGAGCGTCGAACCTTACCGAGTGATCTTGGCCCCCATTTTTGAACAGGTCCGAGAGGCTGAACACCATGTCGCGGCCCAACTCCGCGGCATAAACGCACCAGCCACCTGGGTTCCAATTGGCAAGGCCGAGCTCCTTGAACCTCTGCATCTTTGCTACGAATCCTTGATTGCCATTGGTGCCAGGGATTTGGCCGAAGGGCGAGCGTTGGATCTTATTCGACGACTCGAAGCCTTTGGAGTTTGCCTTTTAGGATTGGATATCCGCCAAGCCTCAGATGCCCATGAATCGACTGTCGCTGAGATTTTTCAGCACCAGGGATGGGGTAACTACCAACAAATGTCAGAAGCGGAAAGACAATCGGCTTTAGTAAACAGACTTGAATCCAGCGAAGGCATCTCTTTACCCAAAAGTTGGGAATTCAAGCTAGGCGAGGATGTGATGGCCACCTGTCGTCTCCTCAATGAGTTTCCGCCCGAATGTTTTCGCTCCTATGTTGTGTCCATGACTGAAGACCCCTCGGACCTTTTGGAAGTGCTGTTTCTATTTAAGGCTGCAGGAGTGAAACGCCAACTCCCCGTTGTTCCCCTATTGGAAACGCCCGAGGCTTTGGCCAAGAGTGAGGAAATTTTATCCTCTCTGTGGTCCATCAAGTATTATCGAAGCCGTGCCGGTTCTTATCAGCAGGTAATGCTGGGATACTCGGATTCGAGCAAACGGTCAGGGCGACTCTGTTCTTCCTGGATGCTTCATCAAGTGCAAGCCAAGTTGGATATTCTGGCGAATTCTTTACAGGTTGAGTTTGAATACTTCCACGGTCGTGGAGGCAGTATTGGCAGAGGCGGCGGTCCCGTACACTTAGCCCTACTGGCCTTGCCCAGGGGTTCCGGACAGGGCCGCATTCGTGTCACCGAACAGGGCGAGTCAATTCACGCCAAGTTTGGACTACCGGGTATAGCTGAACGAACTATGGAGCTCTATATTTCCGGTGTGTTAGAGGCCGCTCTGTCGAAACCTCCTAAAGAAAAGAAAAACTGGATGGGACTCATGGATCACTTGGGCCTTGAGTCTGAAAAGGCATTTCGAGGCCTGATTTACGAAGATCCTAAGTTTCTTGATTTCTTTGCTCAAGTCACACCCATTCAGGAACTTTCGCTCCTTAAGATTGGCAGTCGGCCATCGAAGCGAAAAAGAGACTTTAGCTTTGATTCCCTCCGGGCCATCCCTTGGATTTACTCCTGGACGCAAAATCGAGGGCTACTCCCCTCTTGGCTGGGACTGGGAGAAGCCTTGGAGTATGGATTGGCGAATGGTCACCTTCAGGACCTAAAAGCCATGTACAAATCCTGGCCCTTCTTTGCTTCCACCTTGAGTCTCTTTGAAATGGTCCTCGCAAAGGTCGATCTTCCTGTCTTTGAATACTATACTGAGCGCCTAGCTGATGAAAACTCCAAGGTACTGAGCCAGCAGGCCATTGAGAGTTATTACCTGGCCTGCAAGAACCTGGCACGAATTACCGGCCGCAAGGAGTTACTTGCCAACAACCCAGTCCTTCGTCGGTCTATCGATGTGCGCACACCCTATGTGGATGTTTTGAATTTGATGCAGGCCCACTTTCTAAAAATCTACCGGGATAACCCCGATGACCCGTGGGTACAAAGAATCTTAGCAATAACTATAAGTGGTATTTCCGCGGGAATGCGGAATACTGGTTAAGCACGATAGGTACTGTGTATCTTTTGAGGGAGGATGTATGCCAGGAGTTGAACTGAAGAAAATGAGTCCAACCCACTCCTTGGCTGCTATCGTCGGCAGCATTGGTCAAGAGTGCGATCTCTTTTCAGAAGAACTTGGAAGTTTGACTGAACTCACTATCGATTTTGAAAAGGTGACCTTCATAAACTCGGTGGGCGTTAAGACCTGGCTGGATTGGATTAAAAGTCTGCCAGAATCCATGATCCTTCACTTCACCAATTGCACTCCACTGATCGTCAATCAACTCAATCAAGTGACAGGTTTTATTCCTGCCAATGGTACTATTGAATCATTTTTTATTCCCTATATCTGTGATGAGTGTGGGCACGAAGATCGGGTTCTTGCCAAACGAGAGGTGGACTTTGATTGGCCTGCCCAGTCAACACCTGCACGGATTAGTGCTCCCGATTCCATTGCCTGCTCCAAGTGTCGGGCACAAATGGAAATGGATATGCTACCTTCCAAGTTTTTTGCCTTCCTCGGCTAGGACTATCCTCCAAAAAAAAAGCCACGGCTTGATTAGGGCCGTGGCTGCGACATCATGTCTAGAGCGATTAATGTTATTAAACCCGACTACCTTTTGAGCTCCTTGGCCCGTCGGACGAGATCAATAAATTCCAACCGATAACTATCTTTTTTATTCTTCACCTGGGTGGCACCAGTGGCCCAGTCAAGGACCTTGTCATGACTACTGGTTCCCTTATACTTGGAGCCACGCAAGAGCATACCAAACGAGGCCACAGCAGAGGCAAAGCGAAAATCCGCATCTGCCTGACCAATGGTTTTGTTGCTGTCCTTCACCGGCACCTGTATCAGTGTGCTCTTGCTACCCTGAGGCTGTTTGTAGCGCAGCTTCACAGTCAAAAGCTCATCGTCATACTTGCCTTTTACCGGTACCGTCGGTTTGCTTTGGTACTTTAGAGCATCCACCTTGGGCGCCACTCCCGGTTGACCAACAAGAGTCACCTCGTAAAGAGCCGTCACCGTATGGCCAGCACCAATTTCGCCCGCATCCTTTTTGTCGTCGTTGAAATCCTCTTTATTGAGCCGGCGATTTTCATAACCAATCAGGCGGTAGTGACTGACCCTCGTCGGATTGAACTCCACCTGGATTTTTACATCTTTAGCAATAGTCACCAAGTTGGCTGCCAATTGCTCAACAAAAATCTTATTGGCTTCTCTATCGCTATCGATATAAGCGTAGTTGCCATTGCCCTTGTTAGCCAATTGCTCAAGAGTTCCATCCTTAAGATTGCCCATTCCAAGTCCCAGCACCGTCAAGAATGTGCCCTCTTTGGCCTTGTCGGCAATCATGCGGATGAGTTCACTTCGGCTGGTCGTGCCAACATTGAAGTCCCCGTCTGTCGCCAGGATCACTCGATTGATGCCGCCCTTTTTAAAATTCTCCTTGGCCACTTTGTAGGCCAGTTGAATTCCTGATCCGCCATTCGTGGACCCACCAGCCTCAAGACGATCAAGAGCGCCCATGATCTGAGTTTTCTTGTCGCCCGAAGTTGCCGGCAGTACCATACCTGAAGCCCCGGCATACACCACAATACTCACCCGGTCTCGCTGGTGGAGACTATCCACCAGAAGTTTAAAAGAGCGCTTCAGTAGTGGAAGTTTGTTCTCGTCCGCCATGGAGCCTGAAACATCTAACAAAAAGACCAGATTGGCGGGGGGACGATCTTTCATGTCCACCTCTTTACCCTTAAGGGCAATGCGCACCAAACGATTTTGCGACCAAGGGGACGTGGCCACTTCCGTATGGACGGCAAAGGGATGTGGCCCCTTTGGTGGCGCATAAGCATACGGAAAGTAATTAATCATCTCCTCAATGCGAATGGAATCCACCGGAGGCAGGCTGCCGCTTTCGATAAACCGGCGCAGATTGCTGTAGGAGGCCGTATCCACATCGATAGAGAAAGTCGACAGGGGCTGATCGTTGACACTAAGGAAGTCATTTTCCTCAATCAGGTCATAACCTTCTCCCGAATGATCTGGCTCTGCCTCTTCAACTCGCTCGGGAATGGATTCTGGTTCGGGACTAGGAATAAAGTCCACCTCATCTGTTGCCGGAGCGGCAGCTTCAGAGGCCACATGATCCTTCAACCTTTCTTCCCTGGCCTTGTCCCGGCCCGCGGCCATCACTTTCTTAGCCTTGGTTTTTGCTTGAGGCCGAGCCTTACCTCCCACTCGCGAACGTGTACCGACGGCCATTTCGTTTTTAGCGTCGGATTTTTTCATCGTGGCAATGATTCCAGCTGTGGCCGGAGGGGGTGCCGAGGGAGCACCCATTCCCTTTGCCAGGCCCTGCTTGCTAATATCCGCCCCGCCCGAGCCACGGCCATAGCTTTCCTTTGCAGGCATGGCCTGACGCTTGGCGAGTCCACCTATGGCTTTTCGTTCCACCGGCTGAGAGGGGGCAGCATTACCCGCAATCTCCATTCCATCCACATCGCCTGATTCCGAGATTTCGCCGGTTTGGGCGTCGTCTACGTCGGCCAGTTCATACTCGCTGTCAGCCACATCATAGCTCTCGGCCTTTCCTTGATCGGCCGTGGAAAAAGAGTCGGCTGGGTCCATTGCAGGAGCCTGAGTCACTTCCGATTGAGGGCTTGATGCTCCTAGAAGTTGACCCGATTTGTTCACGGACAGGTTTTCTTTTACCTGCGGAAGCATGAGAACAAGAGCCAACATGGCTGCCACCAGACCGCCAATAGGGGCCATTACCCACCATTTAAAGAAAGAGAATCCCTGGCTTAACTTTTGGGAAGTTCCGGCTTCCTGCTCAGACCTTTCACGCCAAACCTGATCTAATTTGTTTCGCTCAGTTTCAGTTAAAACTGGCTTTTCCTCAAAAGAAAACTCCTGTTCCAGCATGGCGGCAGTCTGCCTGACTTCCTCAACAAACTGTTTGGCTTCCTGGTCTTTGAGGAGCAACTGATCAATATTTTCTCTATCTTTTCCGCTCAACTCCCCGAGGGCGTAGGCGGTTAGTTTGGTTTTTTGTTTGTCATTTATCATTGTGCCCCTCCTTGGATTGAGGGTTGATCGTCCTTCATACGCTCGCGGATGAACTGAATTCCTTCGTGGATCAGCACACCCACATAACTCTCTGTTAACCCGGTCACCTGAGATATTTCTTTGTAACTCAGGCCTTCTTGAAACTTCAGGCGAAGGACGTCCTGTTTCTTTTGCGGAAGTTCGGCAATCACTTGTAACACGCGAGTTGTCTCCTGCTTTCTTTCCACCGTCGCCACAGGATCGTCTGGTGCCTGGCTTTGATCTGAATCAAAAGGACTCATTCGACCCTCCTTCTTGAGAATATCGAGGGCACGGTTGCGGCAGACGCGAAAAAGCCAAGGGGCTTCATGACCTTTCAGTCGCTCTGGATCTTCTTGCCACAGCTTCACAAAGGCATCCTGAACAACATCCCGCGCGAACTGCTCAGGTACCATGCGTTTCAAGTAGCGGAGAAGGCGACCCTCATACTGATTGAGGGTCGCCTGGAGCCACCGAATTTTTTCTTCGTTGTCACCTTTTCTCATCTGCCGCTCCCGTGTCCTGCTGTGTTAACGATGGAGGACTGGGGTTTCTTAGTCAGAATCTCAATTTTGGACAAAAAAAATCATATCCCATTGAAATCTCATGTCTATCTTTTGGGAAGAATCTAGACAACAGCGACGAGATTGAGGAGGATGGGCCCATGACTCACAAGAATGGAGCACTGGCGGGAATTAAGGTTTTGGATCTGTCGCGGATACTTGCAGGTCCTTCCTGCACTCAAATATTGGGTGACCTGGGTGCTGAGGTGATCAAAATCGAAAAGCCCGAGACTGGTGACGACACCCGCTCCTGGGGCCCTCCCTTTTTCGAGGGCACCTCAGCTTATTATCTTAGCGCTAACCGCAATAAAAAATCTTGCTTCCTGGATCTCAAATCTGAAGGTGACCGGGAGAAGGTTTTCGCCATTCTCGAAAATACGGATATCTTAGTCGAGAATTTCAAACCAGGAGACCTCCAACGAATCGCTTTGGATTATGAATCTTTGGCCAGCCGATTTCCCCGCCTCATCTATTGCACGATTACGGGCTTTGGATTGCAGGGTCCCTACCGAGACAAACCTGGTTACGACGCCCTTATTCAGGCAATGGGCGGCCTCATGAGTATAACTGGTCCCACACAGAATCAGCCAACCAAGGTTGGCGTGGCCATGACGGATTTAACTGCTGGCCTTTACGCTGCCGTTGGCATTCTCTCAGCACTCAATGAAAGATCCCATTCGGGAAAAGGGCAACATTTGGAAATCTCACTCTTTGACTGCCAAGTTGCCAGCCTCGCTAACGTGGCGATGAATTACTTGGTATCTGGAGAAGTACCTCAACCGCTCGGCAATCACCATCCAAGTATAGTCCCTTATGGGACCTACCCTTGTGCAGATGGGGAAATCATGTTGGCCGTGGGCAATGATGCCCAATTTTCTCGACTCAAGAAAATTGTTGGCAATGGCCTGTGGGAGAACGAGAAGTTCAATACCAACCAGGGGCGGGTTGAACATCGTGCCGAGCTTGAAGCACCACTCAATCAGATCTTCGCCTCCCAATCCCGGGCCCATTGGTTAGGGCTTCTGGAAGCAGCCGGGATTCCGGCTGGCCCTATCAATAATATGAGGGATTTGGAGACAGACCCCCACCAGAAAGCCAGAGGGCTGTTTCGCTACATGGACGACGGCAAGACCCCATGCCTATCCAATCCGATACGCCTGTCGCGAACTCCAATCAAAAAATACTCTCCCCCAGGCAAAAATTAGGCAACATTCTCATTTTGAGACAGGTTCTGCCGAATAATTCCCCATTTTTTTGCTGATACCCCTCGACTATTGTCGAGGGATTACCGATTAATAGATGGGTTAGGGTGGTGTCGGGCGGACCGGTGTCAGCGCACCACTCTGTCTTGGCCCCATCTCTCCCTACGGTAACGCGGAGAAAAAAATCTAAGGGGCGGTAGAATATGAAATTCAGATCCATTATTGCCTGGACGGGCTGCGCATTCTTGACGGTTCTCTTTTTCCATAACTGCAGTCATGCACCTATAAAGCATCAAAGTTTTCCCCCTCTTGGGGAACACGTGATCCTGCCGCAGATTCAGCCCACGACTCAGTCCAAAGCTGATGGTGAGTACAAACACGTACTCATTTATTTCACCATGGGCAGTGCCACTTTGGACTATGAAGATCGTGCAGTTGTTCAGATGCTTGATCGTGAGGACGGAGCCGTTCTTGCGGAATACACTCCTCAAGAACTTCGCGATATGTTTCACACCACGGACTGTCCTCAGCAGGTTACAGCCTTTCTTGAAAACGCCTTTGTTGGAGATGCTTTGTTTTGTAACAGTAGTATTGACCTCTCTCGCGTCGGAGAATTCCGAATTTTGCGGGAAGGTCGTAAGGACAAAACAGCGACTTCGTATATTGTTGAGTATGCCAGAAATGAACTCGACATGATTGCACTGACCGTGGACGCCAACTAGAACGTAATCGAGGGAAGGCTATCAATATGGGAACGAATTTCAGGAAGATCTCAGTTCGAATTGGAATCACGCTGGCAGTTGCCTTTTTGGCTCTGTCATGTACCAAAGTCAATTTTGCCACAGAAGATCCGTCAGGATCGGGCATGAACGGTACCGATCCAAATACCGGCGGCTTGGGAGGCGAAGACCCAGGCGGTGGTAGCGGAACTCCCATCGGCGGCGGCAACCCCTTTGAACCTCCTGGCGGAGGCGGAGGCGGCGGTGGCGGTGGCGGTGGCGGAGGCGGCCTACCTCCTCCGGTAGTTCCTCCTCCCCAGAATATTGGCGAGCCCAATCCCAGTTTGGGTATCTTTGACTTTGTCAGTGCTGTAAACAAAAATGCCGTTTGGGTGGTGACAAACTATGGTGGCGGAAACAAAGTCTACTTGATCTCGGTAGATCCTCAGGCCAATTACCCTACGAAGGAGTGGTGGATACCCAATACTCCGACCCATGGTAATCGCACTTATGTGTCCGAAGTGGGACTCATACTTGGTAAGGAAGGCGGTAAACTATACCGCATTGATCCCGATCACCCGTCTACTCATTCCTTCTCGCCATTTTGGACGATCCCTGGAGCTAAAAGTGACACTCGTTCTTGCACCACTTCATTCAAAGTGGGTGACACCTCTTATGTTGGTGTTGCTTGGGAAAGTACGAACGGCAACAGACAGTTCACCCGCATTCCTATTGATCTGACCAAACCTGAAAAAATGGATTTGGATAAGAAGGAAACAGTGGACCTAGGGGGAACGGCTGTTCTTGGCAATTCGCGCTGGAGTTACAGTTGTTTTATCGACCAGGCACGCAACCACTTTTGGTCTGGCTGGTCTTCAAACTCAAGCTTTTTCGGGGTCAACGTAGCGACCATGACAGCGCTTGATCACACTGTACACCCACCAAATAAGGGGCACACCAATTCCTCATTTGGAACCAAGTTTCTTGATCCAGCCCTTGGCAAAGATGGCTCTTATGCGCTGGCGGGTGACGCCTTTGGTGACGTTCTCACCGGCTCGGCAATGTACACCTTTGTCCATGAAACCAGAAACAAACTGGTCTATGGCTCTGAAAGTTCAGCTGACAATCTCTTGATTGCCAAGGAAGAGTGTTTTTCCACGGTCAATGATTGTACGGGTAAGTACGTGTCCGTGAACCTGGAGAACGTAGGCCGCATCGGACCTCTGAGTTCTCTCAATGACGGCCGGATTATTGGTATTGTCCGCGGCACCAACTCTCAGGTCTATGTGATTGCTCCGACGAACCCGGAGGACCTAACTCAGCCCATTACCGCGACCAGGATCAAAGAGGTGGCGGGTAACGCCTATATGTACAACGACTTCACTGGTGGCAGTCTTTTCCCGAAGGAAATTGACCTTCTTGTGGATCTGACAAAGCTTACCGGTTGGGTAGTGGATAAAATGGTCAAGTCATTGTCCTTCACTTGGACAGCTCAGGCCGGGGGATTCTCCACATGGAAGGGACTCACACTTAAGGCTCGGTGCTATAAAACCGGGGAAACCCCTCCGGATTTTGCCGAGGTCACGGACATTAAGGATGCGGGACAAACCACCCTTATCAATGTGGACAGCTGCACCAACAAGGTTGTGGATAAGCTTGAGCTTCAGCTTAGACCCATGACTGGCGCAACAGATTTTACTCGCACCAGCCAGATCAAGATATTTGGTCTACAGCAATAAGAGTTAGCGGATCGCCGAATGACCGGTGATCTGCTGACCGACAACTAAACGGTGAATATCCTCGGTTCCTTCGTAGGTGTTCACCGTTTCCAAATTCATCATATGACGAATGACAGGATACTCATCGATAGTTCCATTGGCACCCAACATATCACGGGCATCGCGAGCCACATCTAGAGCCATACGGCAGTTGTTCATCTTGGCCATGGACACCTGCCAGTGTTGCATTTCACCCTTTTCCTTGAGGCGCCCCAATTGCAGCACCAACAACTGACCTTTGGTGATTTCCTGGGCCATTTTGACTAGCTTTGCTTGAGCTAACTGATAGGACGCCAAAGGCTTGCCATCAAAGATAATCCGCTCACGAGAGTAATTGAGAGCCTCATGGTAACAAGCATTGGCGGCACCCAATACGCCCCAGGCGATTCCATACCGAGCCTGAGTCAAACACATCAGGGCTCCTTTCAGGCCTTCGACGTTCGGCAGGATGGCGTCTTCTGGAACCACACAATCTTCCATGTGCAGTTCACTGGTCACACTCACCCGCAGGGCAAACTTACCCTTCATTTTGGTCGTCGAGAAGCCCGGAGTCTTGGTCTCGACAATAAAGCCACGAACAACACCATCAAGTTTTGCCCACACTATAGCAATGTCTGAGACACAACCATTGGTAATCCACATTTTGTTGCCATTGAGTTTGTAACCGCCAGAGACTTTTTCCGCTTTGGTCAACATTCCACCAGGATTAGAACCTGCATCGGGCTCCGTCAGTCCGAAACAACCGATGATTTCACCCTTTGCCAAACGGGGAAGGTACTTTTGCTTTTGCTCTTCAGATCCAAAGGTCAAAATGGGGTACATCACCAAGGCACCCTGAACGGAACAAAAAGAGCGGATACCAGAATCCCCTCGTTCCAGCTCCTGAGTCACCAACCCGTAAGCCACCTCACCCAGTCCGGGGCAGTCGTATCCATGAATATTGACACCCAAAAGTCCCATCTCACCAAAGCGGGAGATCAATTGGGAGGGGAATTCCTCTTTTCGATTGGCTTCCTGAAGAGTGGGAATCACTTCCTCACTTACGAATTCGCGGACCGTGTTGCGAATCATGAGTTCTTCTTCGTTCAACAGACTGTCAAAATCCATGTAATTCAACGACTCGTAGGCGGCCATTTTGGACTCCTTTTTTACCCCTTTTGAATAATGAATCCGGTGTATCACCGCTCCTCCTCCAATGCAACTAATGGCGACTGATTTCAATAGGTTAGAATTTAAACCACGCGTCCCAAGCTTGGGGCTTTTGCTTGCCAGCTCCCCTCCCCCAGGAGTAGTTTGAGAGGCTCAATTTCTTGAGGGATTACAGATATGTACAACCGCGCCCAAGTCGTTGATGAGAACTTCCTTCGCCTGGTTCGGGAAGCCCATCTTCCCCCGCCGATCACCCACTTCACACCAAGTCAGGTGGGGCTGACAAACGAGGCTCTTTTGGACCTATTTGAATCCCAGGTCATGAGCCGTCACTTGGATCTCTTGGCGCGCATTCTCAAAAACACAGGTGAGTGCTATTACACCATTGGCAGTGCAGGTCATGAGGGCAATGCCGTATTGGGAAAGGCATTTCGCTACACCGATATGGCCTTTCTCCACTACCGAAGTGGCGCTCTCATGATTCAACGATCCAAACAACTCCCTGGCAGCACACCTCTCTACGATTTATGCCTGTCATTTCTTGCCTCAAGTGATGACCCTATTGCTGGAGGCCGACACAAGGTATTTGGCAGTAAGCCCCTCAATGTTCCTCCTCAGACCAGTACCATTGCCTCCCACCTGCCAAAAGCAGTAGGTGCAGCTCTCTCCATAAAACGAGCCCGCGATCTCAACATTGCGAGGGAGCTACCTGACGATGCGGTAATTTTGTGTAACTTTGGCGATGCCTCGGTTAACCACTCCTCCGCCATGGGGGCCTTCAATACGGCGGGCTGGGTGGCCTACCAGAATGTACCCATGCCGATCGTCTTGGTCTGTGAGGACAACGGCATTGGCATTTCTGTGCCCACACCCACCAATTGGGTGCAGGAGACCTTTTGCCGAAGACCGGCGATCAACTATCTCCAGTGTGACGGCTTGAGTTTGCTCGATAGTTACAAAAAGGCCTGCGAGGCCGAACGCATCGCCCGCATTCGTCGCCAGCCTGTCTTTCTGCACATGAAAACCGTTCGCCTCCTGGGCCATGCCGGCTCAGATGTGGAAAGCTCCTATCACAGCCTAGCCGACATCGAAAAGGCCGAGTTCAATGATCCTCTTCTCCACTCAGCGCGCATCATTATTGAAAATGGCATCGCCAGTGGCGAGGACCTGATTAACATTTACGAAGGCGTCCGCGAGCAGGTTCTCCACGCCGCCAATGGCGCCCGTCTGCGCCCCTCGCTCGAATCTCCTGACGAAGTTCGAGCGACGGTAACGGCATGCCAGAACCCGCGCATCAGCCCACCTGTTCCACAGGAGTCTGAAAGGCAGGAACTATTTGGACGGGACTACAACAAAATGGATCAGCCCTTTCACATGGCTAAACTGATTAACATGGGACTTCATGATCTCCTGCTCCAATACCCTAACGCTCTTGTCTTTGGTGAGGACGTGGCCGCAAAAGGAGGGGTGTACAATGTCACAGATGGGCTCTTCAAAAAATTTGGCCCCAGACGCGTGTTTAATTCACCACTAGATGAAACTTCCATTCTTGGAACTGCCATTGGCATGGCCCACAATGGTTTTCTCCCTATTTGCGAAATCCAATTTCTCGCCTACGTTCACAATGCCGAAGACCAGATTCGCGGCGAAGCCGCTACTTTGGCTTTCTTCTCACAGGGGCAGTACAACAATCCCATGGTCATTCGTATAGCAGGCCTTGCCTACCAAAAGGGCTTTGGTGGACATTTTCATAACGACAACTCACTGGCTGTGTTCCGCGATATTCCTGGATTGATAATAGCGGTCCCTTCCAATGGCGCAGATGCGGTGACCATGATGAGAACCTGTGTGAAAGAGGCCCATGAACATGGACGAGTCGTGGTGTTTATTGAGCCTATCGCGCTTTATATGACCCGGGATCTAAATCAGGAAGGCGACAAAAAGTGGGCCTCTCCTTATCCCCAACCTGGTGAATCCGTTCCCCTAGGAGAATTTGGCCTTTGGGGTGATGGCGAGGACCTTCTGATTCTTACTTATGGCAATGGGACTTACTACAGTCGCCAGGCCGAAGAGGAATTGCGTGAGAAACACGGAGTTCAGTCTCGCATCTTGGATTTCCGCTGGTTGGCACCAGTCGACTGGGACCGAGTGGCCGATGTGGCTCGAAACTATAAGAAGATATTGATCGTCGAGGAGTGCCGCAAAACAGGCTCCTTTAGTGAGGCTCTCGTCACCGCCCTTGTGGAAAGACTGGAACAAGTGCCACAGATGAAGATTGTGGCCGCCGACGATTGTTTTATTCCTCTAGGAAAAATGGCGGCTGCTGGACTACCAAAAAAGCCCGAAGTTTTACGTGGCGCTTTGGAATTAATGGGGATGAAGTCGTGAGCGAACAAAGAAAACGCGTTGTTGTCATTTGCCCTGGAAGGGGAACTTACACCAAAGAAACTCTAGGTTATCTAAAGCCTCACCGCATGAACCAGGTCTCCTTTTTGGCCGACCTGGATCAGAGGCGATCGGCCGATCAGCAACCGACGGTGAGTGAGCTGGATAATGCCGATCAGTTTTCCACCAATCTTCACACCAAAGGCGAAAATGCCTCAGTCCTCATTTATGCCTGTTCCTACTGCGATTTTGCCCAACTCGATCGCGATCAGTATGAGGTTGTCGCCATTACCGGCAATTCCATGGGCTGGTATTTGACTCTGGCCATAGCCGGAAGCCTGGACTGGGAAGGGGCCTACAAAGTCATCAACACCATGGGCTCCATGATGAAGGGTGGGATCGTCGGCGGACAGGTCATTTATCCAATGACCGATGAGAACTGGCTCCCTGATTATGACCGTATGGAGCTCGTAGAGGGCCTTCT
Organism: Pseudobdellovibrionaceae bacterium; assembly: GCA_020635075.1. Taxonomy (NCBI): domain Bacteria; kingdom Pseudomonadati; phylum Bdellovibrionota; class Bdellovibrionia; order Bdellovibrionales; family Pseudobdellovibrionaceae; species Pseudobdellovibrionaceae bacterium. Next base: position 2,068,349 of record JACKAM010000001.1, read on the forward strand.
GCGCGAAGCCTATTACATGGAGGAAGTGGAGATTTATCCTTCGATCTTTCTTGGGGGATACCTAGTTTTTGGTGGTAACAAGCCAGGGCTAGAGTTCCTCATGAAGTCACTTCCCCAGGTCGAACATTTCCCTTTTCAATTGGTCAATCACGCAGCCTTTCACACCCCACTTTTGCGAGAGACCTCAGAAAAGGCTATGCAACAGATATCCTCATCCCTGTTTGCAAAGCCAAAGATCCCCATGATTGATGGTCGTGGACATATCTGGAAGCCTTTTTCAACCGAGATTCAGGATCTCTATCACTACACTTTGGGTCACCAAGTCGTTGCACCCTACGATTTTTCAGCTGCTGTCACCGTGGCACTTAAGGAATTCAATCCCGACCAGTTGATTCTACTTGGTCCAGGTAACACCTTGGGTGGGTCCATCGGGCAGATTCTAGTGCAGAATCAGTGGAAAGGTATCACCGACAAAGAGAGCTTTTCTACACGCCAGCAACAAAACCCATTTCTCGTGAGTTTGGGCCGATAAGTAAGGTGACACTGTTTAATTTTTATCGCAATTTGTAGTCTCCTTCCCGCCTTCTGTCCGTCGAAATTTTAAACGCTGTCATATCTTGTACGCTCTAAGCACCACAGCTTCCAGCTGAGCCGGTGGCATGGTCCCTGCTTTATCTAACCATTGGAAGATTATGCGAAAATATAGAAAGGAGTCTTGAATGAGGCTATTTGCGTTGATCATTCTGTTTCTGGGGTTTACTGCGTGTACGAGCTCAGGAAAAAAGGAACAGGCCACCAAAGTTGATAAATCTCAAGTAACGGCAGCCAAGAAAGCAGAAGCGAAAGCCGATAAGAAGGAAAACCTTGAGCGATATACTTGTGTCGTCGGCAAGGATAAGAGGTTGGTCGAAATCGATCGCAGCACAAAAGGCCGCTGCGAAGTCCACTACACCAAATTAGGTGACGAGAATAGTGTTGCTTGGGCGCAGGCCACTCCAAGTATTTGCACCGAAGTCTTTGGCCGCATTCGCACCAATATTGAGTCAGCTGGCTTTGAATGCACACCGAAGGATTCACCAAAAGAGGCGCGCAACGATAGATAAAACAAAAAGTAGTATCTGAGATCTTCGAGACAAACAAAAAACCCGCTTCAAAGAGCGGGTTTTTTGTTTTCCGACTATGATAACGACCCTAAGCCTCACTCCTCGTAAGCATCCGTGTACAGCACCATGTAGACTTCTGTCTCTGGTGCCGAGTAGGGAGTCCGGTCTACGAAAAAGACATGATAGGAAGCTCCAGTAAAGGAATCAATCTGGCAACCCCGTGTAAACAGGGGGTCGTTCATTCCGTAACCATGACCTTCTTTACGGAACTCCTTGTAAATGGCTGCAAGATTCTCAGCCGCAGGTACGATTTTCTCCAATCCCTTGTCAGCGATAAGTTCTTTAGCCACTGACTCAGTTGAGTACTCAGTGGAAAAGCTCTCACATAGATTGGCGGCAGGCCAGGGCAGTTGCTTTTCCAGGTCAGCCAGGATCATCTTTATCGAACGCCAACCCATGCTGCTATTGCGGCCAATCCACAACTTCTCACCAGCTTTGACCGGAGTCAGCTTGTAAAGGGAAAGATTGGGTGTGAAAAAGCCCGGAGCTCCACCCCCAGTTTGCAGATCAAGAAACTTCAATAATAGGAGCTCTAGCTTATCGGCATCCGGGGTCGGCACACCACCCTGCTCCAGTGAGTACAAAACGTTCGCCACCACCTTGACGTTGCCGCCAACGCCCTCACCGGTAAAAGAAAAACTGGTCGGAAGTTTATTTGCTGCCCAGGCCTGGGTGAATCCAAAAGACAGTGCCAACAATACCAATAGCTTCATGTGTTCCCCCTGCTATCATGTTTAAAAACAACAGGGAGAAATTAGCTCATTCCGCCCCTCGCCGGGAGCCTGGAGCCTCAATTGTAAAAGCTTCCCATCAAGTTTGCTTGGCCAACTCCACAATGGGGGCAATTTTGCTGTTTTTGATGCCCAGCAGAGACTGGGCCGCCGTAATTGGCGGCGGGGTCCCGAGCAAAAAAGCCAGGGAGGCTGTGAAGTGACCCACTTTGGAGGCTAGGCGATGCCCATGGCTCTTAGGCCGTTGACGACGACCACAGCGGCCAGGTAACCCAAAAGATTAAAGGCCACAAGTTGCACCAATGCAAACTTCCAGCTGCCGGCCTCTTTAGAAGCCACAGCGGTAGTGGAAAGACACTGAAGTGCAATCATAAAAAACACAATCAGGCCCATCACCGAAGCAAAGGTGAACAAGGGCGAGCCATCACTATGCTTAGCCTCTGACATGCGGGCGACGAGTGAGCCTCTCATTGTATCCTCATCATCATCAGCCACACTAAAAACAACCGCCAAGGAGGACACGAACACCTCGCGAGCAGCGAATGCCGAGATCAATCCAATTCCAACGCGCCAGTCAGCGCCCATGGGACTAAACACGGGCTCAATGGCCTGGCCCAGCTGACCTGCATAACTTTGACTCAGCTTCTGACCATCATCTTCGGAGGCATAGTTGGGGAAGGTCGTCCCTGCCCACACGATGAGAGCCAAAACAAAAATGACCGGCCCTGCGCGCCTCACATAAGAAGCCGTGCGATCATAGGCGCGACGAAGCACTGCCTGCACCACCGGACGACGGTAAACCGGGAGCTCCATCAAAAAGAAGGGCTTCTCCTGAATGTTCAACATCCGGTTACCCACAGCGGCGGCAACTGCTCCCACCAAAAGGGCCGCAAAGTAAATGCCTGCCAAAACAAGCCCAGCAATCCACGCGGGTTGCGAGTAAAATAAAAACAAAAGAAGCAATGCATAGACGGGCAATCGAGCACTACAGCTCATCAGCGGAACGATGAACAATGTGAGCAGTCGCTCCTTGCGGCCACCGATTGACCGGGCGGCCATCATCGCCGGCACCGCACAAGCGTGAGCGGATAATAGGGGAACAAATGAGCGCCCACTAAGACCAATTTTGGAAAAGGGCTTATCCATCATGGTCGCAGCTCGGGCCAAGTATCCGGACTCCTCCAAAAAGGTAATACCCAAAAACAAAATAAAGATCTGCGGCACAAAAACCAATACAGCACCAAAGCTAGCAATCACTCCGTTGGCAACAAAGTCGGCCCACAGGGCTCCACCACCGGCTTGAAGAACGACATCTGCCAGGTAGCTAAATCCTTCGTCGATGCCATCCATAAAAGGCTGAGCCAGCCAATAAATGGAAGTAAACAGCCCCGTCATAATTCCCAGGAATAGGGCCAAACCAAAAAATGGGTGGAGAAAAAACCGATCCAACAGTTCCGTTCTTGCCGCTGCATCTCGCTTACTACGAACCTCAGTGCCTGAAGCCTTAAGGACTTTTCGCGCCAGCTGATCCGACTCGCGAATCACCGACTCGGTCTTCTCCGCCTGCCAATGGGCCAGACGTTGAGGTTTGAGCTCGCTCAATTCCCTACCCAAGGCCTTGCGCACTTCAGCCATCAGTTCCAAAACGCCGCCACCCAGACGTCCATCAATGGCAACAACAGGACAGCCTAGCTCCTGAGAAAGTGCGGTGGCGTCCAACTCTTTTCCCTGCTCGCGCAGAAGATCGACCATAGTGACAGCAAGAATAACTTTAAAACCAGATTCCACCAACTGCCTGGTGACCAACAAATGCCGAGCCAGCTGGGTGGCATCTGCTACCGATAAAACCAACTCGGCCGAACCGAATTCCGGATGTTGGTGGAGGGCCTTCACGGCCACTTCTTCATCCAGTGATTTAGGAAAGAGACTGTACACACCGGGGGTGTCCATCAACCGCACCGGATCGCCGTAGCGATCGTGACTAGTGCCCATGGAGTAATCTACCGTCGAGCCAGGGTAATTGACCGTGCTATAGCGCAGGCCAGTGAGCCAGTTGAACAAAGTTGTCTTACCACTATTCGGTGAGCCGACGAGAGCCACCACTCCAGGATTTAAAGTTGAATGCACTGAGCTTCTCCTCGGCGAAGGGCCACGGTCGTGCCATTGACCTCAACAACTATAGGATCGCCAAATGGGGATCGACCCTTGACCACCACCCGGTGGCCACTAACAAAGCCCAGCTCCCGAAGCCGACCGACAACGGTCTCATCTCCGGAAAGCCCGCGAATAGTGCCCTCAAAGCCAATCTTCTGGTTCACCAAGGAGCCATTTGATGACTCGTCACTCTCTTTGCTCTCACCAAGTGTCCCTGGCATGGTCAATACGTCCATTTCATCTCCCATCTCATCGAGCACCTTTCTTACCCCAGGCCTTCACATGGGGCAAAATCTTCGCCATTTTCTCAATTTCCCCGCCAAAGCTGAAAGTGAAGTGAAAATGCCCCTCTCGTCTTTGGGACAATCCACCTCAACCCTCACCCAAGGGCGGGTGAGTCTGGGGCTCAGCTCCCCCTCTTGTAGATTATACCCCCTCCCCTTTGGCTCCTATAAGGACTCTTCAAATATCCCTCGCTAATTGAAAAGCACCTGAGAATAACCCCCAAATGAGTCCAAATGAAAGAGAGATGAAAATCCAATTTTCCCAAAATTTGCCTTCTTCTTGAGTCCAATTTCAGAGTGGAAAACAGCCCTTTGATCAGTAGATGAAAATCAACTGGCATTGACTCCCCCACACCTCTGATTCAGAAAATGGGCCGTCACCAATAAGGAGTAAAATTAATGATCTCAGTTGCAAAATCCCTGGTCGCCCTCATTCTGAGCCTGGCCCTACCGGCGTTTGCCAATCCTGAAATTGACTCACTCAAGTCAAGACTGGACGCTCTTGAGCGCCAACAAAAGCAAAACGCCCAGGCACTCACCGACGAACTGGCCAATCTAAAAATGCAGGTGGCCGTGCCCGAGTCCACTCATGAATCCTACTCAGGAATGGGTGTCGCAGCCTCTAAAGTCTATTACTCCAAGTCGCCACTTTCGATCGGTGGTTATGGTGAAGTGGTTTTCACCGATAACAAAAAAGGCACGGACACCACCGACGCCTATCGCCTGGTTCCCTACATTGGCTATCGTTTTAGCGACGACTTGGTATTTAATGCTGAAATCGAATTCGAACATGGCGGAGCCAACGCCGGCGCAGGGACTGGTGAGGCGATCATTGAATTTGCCTATCTGGACTTTCTGATCTCCGAGAGTTTTAAACTCCGGGCCGGCCACCTGCTTATTCCCGTTGGCTTGATTAATATGCTTCACGAACCCACCGTGTTTCCCACAGTACAAAGGCCTGAGGTGGAAAAGAACATCATCCCCAGCACCTGGCATGAGAATGGGGTTCTCGCCTACGGTGATGTGGGACCTGTTCACTATTATGCAGGGCTTGTGAACAGTGGAGACGCGGATGGGTTCTCCAAATCGTCCTGGATTCGCAAGAGTCGGCAAAAGGGTGCCGAGGCCAAGGCTGAGGACTTTTCCTATGTTTTGCGTCTGGACAGCAATTCGCTGCAAGATTTTTCCGTGGGAGGCTCCTACTATACCGGAAATACATCTCAGGGAAATGACACTCTTGGTGATGCCAATATCAAACTTGCCGAAGTTCATGCCACCTACAAAGCGCGTGGTTTTGAATTTCTGGCTCTTTATGCTCAGGGGCAACTGAGTGACGTGGACAAAATTCGCACAGTTGTAACTGGAAATCCGGTGATGGGCGAAAAGGTCAGCGGCTATTACGGCATGCTTTCTTACGACCTGATGAAAGTCATCAACGGAGCTAGCGCCAAAACTCTTCCCCTGTTCGTCAGCCATGAGAGCTACAACCTCCATGAGGAGGTCGAAGAAGGCCAAACTCAGGATCAGTCCCTGGAAAAGACCATCACCACTGTGGGCCTTAACTACAAGCCCCTCTCCAACGTCGTGGTGAAGGCCAACTACCAGTTTCGCAGCAACGAAGCCGATACAGAGGCCGATAAATTTGAGCTGGGCCTGGGGTGGATTTTCTAATCCTCATCCTGGACGAATCAGCCCAAACCATCTAATATAACGGCAAATCCCGGCCGGGTGCGTAACCCGGCCCCTTTTTTGTTGGGGACGCGCAAAACCAATGACTGCTGTTCGCTTGATTCTTCTCCTCTGCGGATTATTCCAACTGGCCCCCGCAGGCATGGCTGAAATGCTCACTCCTCCTGACAAAGCGGCCAGGTTCCTCTTTCCCGAGGCCAGTGAAATCAAAAAAGAGAGCCTTCTACTCACCGCGGGAGAAAAAGCCGAGGCCAGCAAAATTGCCAAAGCCCAAATCCATGATGGAGTGTTCACTTTCTATCGGGCCAAAAAAGGGGACGAAGAACTTGGATTTGGTGGGATTTTTACCTCCACCGTGCGCACCAAAAATCAAACCTCGATGGTTGGACTAGATCCCAATGGAAAAGTGTTGGGCATTGAAGTCATTGCCTATTATGAGCCACCAGAGTACCTGCCGCAAAAAAAGTGGCTTGAGCTCTTTAAGGGCAAAAAGCGCGATGAGTCCCTGCGTTTAGGGCAGGATATCCCCATCGTCACCGGCGCCACCATGACAACTGAGGCTATGACAGAAGCCGTGCGGATTGTCCGAGCGGTTTGGGAAGTGAAACTCAAAAAGAGCGATGACGACAAGGAGAAACCATGAAGTTTCTCATGCATCACGACCTGAGACACCATCTCTACCTGAGAGTGCTACTCATCGTTTATTTCGTGTCGCTGCTTTTTTTTCTCGCCCTAAATATTGAACTGGAACTCTTCCGCTTTGGACTGACGCCTTCAGCCCTTAAGGGGAACCTCCTCGGCAATGAGGAACTCTATATTCGCGCCAAAGACCTGACGACCTTGGTAACTGAAATTCACATCAGCCTCTTCGTTTATCCCTTAGCCCTACTTACGACCTTGTCGACTCTCGTCCACCTGAAAGTGTCAGACACCCTTAAAGTGGCGGCGACCATTGCTTCGACTGTCTTCATTTTTATGGATGTGGTCGGAGTCTTGCTGGTTCGCTTTGTTTCGCCCCATGCGGCCTGGATCAAACTCATCGGATTCTGGGGATTTGAAGTTTCAATGATCCTGATGGTGCTGATGGTACTCATCTACCTTTTGGGCAAACCCCAGGGACACCCACCCCGCCATGGCTAAACAATTCCATTTCATCATTGGCGGCTACACGATTCTGATGATCCTCCATTTAGGAACGGCCTTTTTTCTCTTTGGCATGAAGATGGGATGGTCGCCTGAATCCATTCAGCAGTTTTACCTAGGGAATCCAGAACTTTTTTCCGTGGGGAGATCCCGTCTGGGACTCATTGAGACCGCCGTCCCTCACTTGGTGAGCATTGCCGCCACGGCTTTCATCCTCAGCCATTTTTTGATTTTCGTACCCGAAGTGTCGACGCGCTCAAAACTACTGGTTGGCGCTCTTTTTCCCATCTCCGGCCTTTTTGATGTCGCATCGGGATTTTTTATTTTCTACTACGGCCCGGTATTCGTGTACTTGAAGTACCTGAGCTTTTTGACTTTTCAGGCCTGCTACTTGATTATCCTGTGGATTCTACTTAAAGCCTCTTTGCTTCAATCAGGTTTAGGCGGAAAAACCAAATCTTCGGCAAACTCCTGAAAGTTGGCACTGACAATGGGCTTCCCCTCGGCGGGAAAGAGAATATATCCGACATTTTCAAACTTGCTCAGAATGGGCTCCAACTTTAGCCAAGGCATTACCGCCACCGCCGTCGCCAGTCCGTCGATCAAAGTGTTATCTCCCCAGGTGACGAGTGTCGCGCTCACCAAGGTGACTGAGGGATGACCTGTATAGGGATCAAGGAGGTGGTTGACCTTAGGAGTGCCCATGTATCTGCCATAGCCGCCACTGGTCGAGATGGAGAGATTGCCCTTTCGGCTCCAAAAGGTTGCCAAAGGGACGTCCAGATTATTGGGATTCTCAATGGCCACAAAGCAGGCAGCCATACAGCGAATGTCACCACTGAGAGCCACCCGGCCTTGATCCATGCCCTTGGCTATTAGGCCTTCTGCGGCCTCATCCACGGCAAAGCCCTTGCCAATGCCACCGAAGTCGATTTTTCCATCAAGATTGTCGAAGTAAACTTCCTTGTCTTTGACGACAACGGCCTTGAAGTTCACCTTCTTGAGCGCATCCTCCATTTCATGCGGAGGAGGTGGCGGAGGAGGAAGTCCGAGCTTCTTCCATTTAGCCCTCTCCTCGTCGTCGTCCAGGTGATATACGTCTTCCACAAGAGTCCCAACCGTGACATCAAAATAGCCATCCGTCTCAACCGAAATCATCAGGGATCGATTGAGAAGCCTGATTAAGTCCGGATGAGCATCTGCGAGGCTTTTCATTCTATTAAGGCGACTCACCTGAGAGTCCTCGCGGTAGACAGAAAGCAACGTCTCCAGCTCTTCGATTCTGGCAAAGGCTTGTACCACGTCCTGTTCAAAATCCTTGGGATAAGTGATGGTGGCATAGGTGCCCATAAGGACCTTGGTGCGTTTTTCCAGCTGGCCCAACTGAGCTCCCTGGTCCCGGGACGGAAAAAAGTGAGACCAGGACAAATAGGCCCCGACTGCACAGACCAGTGCAAACAAGAGAGCTGGTATTCCAAGTTTTAGTATTTTCCCCAAGATCTATCCGTCAGAGAGCTCTTACTGTTCAACCACTCCGGTAAAGCCGTCCACTTCGCGCTTGATTTGATTGTCGGCAGTGATCTTTTGCAATTCAACTATCAGGGCGTCAACAATCACATAGAGGGGAACATTGCCGTCAGCGTAATCGAACAGGCCATCAAATCGCATTTTAGCGTTGTCGTCGGTTTGAAAGTCACCATTGGCATTGTGGAGATTCACCGATCGGCCTTTGCCACACTTATCGGGCTTGATCTCGATTTCGATTCTCTCGTACTGACCCGGCTCAACAGGATAGGTACCAATGTCCACGCCTTCAGGCCTCAATTCCACTTCACCCAGCTCCATTTTAAACTCGGTGTACTTTCCACCGCCAGCGGGATGAAATTTAATTTCATGAAGACACATGCTCACCCAAAAGTCCAAGCTCTGGGCATGGGCGCGGGGAATCAGGAAATCCCACCAGGAGGACTTGGCCACAGTATCACCCCAGGCACCAAAGGCCATGTCTACACCTTGGATAGGATTACCGACGGTTGTTCCACCGCCACCACTCTTGCTGTTGAGATTATTGAAATCGACACGATAGGACCCACAGTTGTTAAAGCCAACCACGATTCCGGTGACAAAAAGAATCAATCCGAATTTACGAAGAAAGCGCCCCATTTTCCTCTTCTTCTTCATCACTCTTGCCCCCCTTCACTTCCAGCCGCGCCAGCCAAAGGGAAGCTCATTAAGGAAACCTGATACACCGAGTCCGCAGCACTTGCCTCACCCGTGATGGCTTCAATTTTGGCCAAGGCCTCATCAAGCACATCGCGAACCTGAGCAAACTTGGATCTGGGGATCGCCATGGTGTGAGACAACAGATGTCTTTGATCCCTCGGAACCTCGTATATGCTGTCCGCCGCCAATTCTAAAATCTGGCGATGGAACTGCGACATGGAAAGGCGATAGACCCCCTGGTGACAGCGGATCGGCTTTTCCGGTCGCACCACTCTGCCTTTATTATCGACCTTTAAGTAGTTGTTTTCCACCAGAAAATCCAAAGCCTCTTGGACCTGGGATTTTGTCACTTTGTTCAACAGCTGAGAGCGAATCCAGGAGGGGCTGATATCAAATCCAGGAAGCATGGCAAGCTCCCGTATGGCCACGTAATACCAGTTCTCCAGGTATTTGTGGGCCTCAATGGAATCCCCGTGCTGCTCATTGTAGCGATAAAAACGGCGTATCCTTTTGTAACACTCCAGTCGCTCACTTTGCTCAGTTGAATCTGAGAGCAGGCAAAGCTCTTTGAAAAATCCTAGCTCATTCTGTCTCAGTTTGAGATGGGGTTGAAGGGCCACCAATGCCTTATCACTCAGATCTCTTTTTCCTGACAGGATCATCGGCAAGTATCCAGAGGCCAAACCTGCCAGTCGGGCTAACTCTCTCGCTGATGTTTTGTGCTGCTTCTTTAGATAGACCAACCAGTCCTTGAGGAAGGCTCGATAGTCGTGAAACTCAAAAACCACCGGACGCTTGATCTTAGCTGGTGATTTTGGTTTCGCTTTAGCCACGTGATACCCTCCAACATCAATTATATATGGATATCGTTACTTGTGATCACTTTCTTGAAATTTGTGATCATTTTTTAATTCTAACTTATATTTATAACGGCATTTTAAATAGTTAGAGCTAGTCTCATTTTGATATATCTTAACTATCATATTTTTTGTGATCATTTGCTGTTGAACTTTCACACAGTTTCTCCCCTCTAGACAGTGGTTTGTAACTTTACCCAGTCTGGTTTTCATCTGAGCCGGCATCCCGGTTGCAAAACTAAAATGCCGAGACCTAAACCACACACTTTAGGGGAATCAGGTGAAAGGGGCGAGCGAGCAAACTGGAATCTCAATCTCAAAATGGGGATGTAGTCTGGTTGTGCTTGTTGTAATGACTGCTTGTTCGCCCTTTCACGCTGAGGATCCCTTGTTGGACGGATCAAACAGTAGTGGGGCTTTAGGTGGCGATCCTGTTGCTCAAGAAAAGGCTATGGCCTATCTGCAGAGCAATTGCTTGGGTTGCCACGGCGCCAACGGATCTGGCGGCGTCTCAAATATTACCGACATTAATCATTTGATTGCGTCGGGATTGATTGTACCTGGAAATCCAACAGCTGGCAGACTGATTGGATCGATGGAAGATGGCTCAATGCCGACGGCCCAAAGGGCAAGTACCGCGGATCTTCAGATCATCCGCGACTGGCTGGGAAGTGATTGGCAGGCCGGGGGGAACGGATCTGACGGGAGTGGCGACCCGGGCGGCGGCGGAACGACTCCACCAACACCCGCCCTGGTGGCCACGTATGACAGCATTCGGGCCAACATTCTGGTGCCCAAATGCATCGCCTGCCACGGCCCCAATAAGGCCGATGATAATGTTCGCTACGACACGTATGCGTTTACGCTAGGAGCTGGTGGCTATAAGAACTCTCTCAACTTGGTTGATCCAACGGCCAGCAGCTTCTACAGGGAATGTAACTCAGGCAAGATGCCCCCGCAAAACAAGGGCTATCAACCCCTGACACCGACGGAGCTTCAGGTCGTCTACGACTGGATGCTGTCTGGAGCTCCGGAGAAATGAATTTGGAATTAATTGACTGACTGACTAACTAACCAAAACAGACCTCTCACTGATTTCATCCTTATAAAGGAGCGCCTCCCCGGGTGCTCCTTTTTTTTGGTCTGGCACCAAAAAAACACCCGGTCACAAGGACCGGGTGAGTGTGGCACTGTTTTTAAGCAGGAACCGCAAGGGTGAGAGCGGAGTCTTGCGGTTCCCTCAAGATTCAATTCATTAGTTCACCCGAGTGAAGTTCACCAGGAAGTCACCCTGACCGTTCTGGTTGCTTCCGCAAGCGTTAGGGGCCTGTTCGTCAAAATATTCACTCATGTTGAAGCGACCCACGAGGTCGTTGCCAACAGCGGTGAAAGTCACCATGGTGCGGTCGTGGCGCCAGCAGTTGGGGGCGACTTCACGACTGTCATCAACGCGAAGGGTGTAGGCGTTACCTTCCTGACTCAACGGACCGGCGGCGTAGTAGTTCTCCACGTCATCCATGGAGCTAATGCTGCCACCATCACGAGAAGGACAAGCATTCAAGTCAGAGTTGAAAGCCGATCCAGCCGCAACCTGCAAAAAGGTGATACCATCTTCGACCTCAATGGACGCCTGCTCGGAAGTCAGCATATCAATGCTTCCGCAGTTAGCAAAAGCCGTCCCTGAAGCCCACACACCCAGGCCATAGACTGTGCCGCCATTTTTAGCTGCGGTCATAATACGAAAGTAAACCTGGTCACCGTCATTGCTGATAAACTGCTGGCAATTACTATCCATCAATGTATTGCCAGTTGTGACACAACTCATCTGGTAAGTTCCACCGTGCAAAGACTGAGGATCAAATACAACTGTGGGAGCAGCCAAGTGAGGAGCAATAGCTGCACGGGGAACCTCCACAACACCATTGGTCAAATCGAGATTAAGTCCAGATAGGTGCACACTGGCTCCAAGAGCAAGGGTGCCCGAACTGTTTCCGCCAAAACCACTGCTGTCACCTTCAATTACTAGGGTGGCCACAGGGGTATTGTCGCTGACGTTGTTTACAAAACATCCAAAAGCCTGGTTTACTGGCAAGGCCAAAGCAAAACTTCCATCGCTGCCAATCAATGAGTCCGCAGCAAAGGGAGGATTGCTGAAAGTCAAACAGTAGACCTTGTACAGTGAGAAGTTTTGGCTACTGACTGACTGAAGTAACTTCTGTTGCCCCCCACCTGAAGCAAAGGAACCTGAGAGAACAACAAGACCTGAACTTCCTTCCTCATCATCTTTATTCTGGTCGAGGCAACCAGAAGTTAAAATCAGGACGGTCGACATGAGCAGAATTCCAAAAACGTCCCGAATAATTGCTCGTGCTTTCATGACACTTTCTCCTGTTATGTTGGTTGATTGGAGTCGTGCCGCATACATACCGCTCAGCTTACATACAACCAGTGCTCCTCATGTTGATATCACTTAAGCCATCAACCGACTTGCACACCTGCCTACTGGTAAAGCAGCTCTCGTGCCATCTTCTAATCACTTGAATTAACTCAAATCTCATTTTGGACTGCCAACTCGGGTGGGCGATACTGCTTCCAACAAAAGTTGCCACCGCCAACTTGCGAATTGGTCTTACCCTGATACACCCTTGGCTCAGCAGTCTGGCACTTCACCCTGCCAGAGGATAAAATAAAGTGAACTGACCAGGTCAGAATTGGGGCAAAATGGCGAACGGCAATAAATGGCTGCGCGGAACCTTGTTGGCGACCTCTCTTGGAGTTCTGCTCGTCTCATACAATAATTGTTCTGGGTTTCACTCTTACACAGAAGACGAGGACACTCAGATATCCGGCTCTGGAGGATTACCACCCGTGAGTGGCCAGGGCTTATCAGGGGCGATCAGTTTTATTTCTGATTTTGGCCGTGTATCTGGCTGGGCCATGGATGAGTCTCTCCCCTCCACAACGGTAACCGTCGAGTTCTATGTCAACGGAAGCAAAGGAGGTGGTGGTACTTTTGCCGGCTCCATCAACGCCACGGACTTTGCCCAGGGAATACGCAACGGCCACGGCTTTGCCTATGACCTGCCCGCCCAGTTCCGCACTGGAAGTGCATCAAGCCTCTATGTCTACGCTGTCCTTCAAGGTCGTGAAGTGGCCTTAGCCAATGGTACCCTCTTTGCCGCCTATATTCCCAAGGCTGCTGGGCAAGCCTATTACGAGTCCACCCTTCGCCCTTTACTCAGTTCTCGATGCGCCAACTGCCACGGGATTGATTACATGGGCCACTACTACTCTCTGATTTATCCCTCCCCCTTTAATGGCGGAACCCGCTCAAACAATGAACTCCTTAATAAGGCCAGTGGTCGCAATCATGGCGGCGGCAACCGATGTGGCGGTGCGGGCAACTCCCCATGTGCCGAGATCCAACAATGGTGGGACCTTGAGTTTCAGTGACCTAATGTGAAACGGAATCCATCCTGCTGTCATAAAGTTCGTCACTAATCCTAGTTTATCCATTAAAATGAAAACTCTGACCCGGGAGCAAGATGACGTCGTCTCAAAGGGAGAAAATCAAACGTATTGTCACTGTCTGGAGTATTATCTCCGGCCTGACCTTTATGATGCTTGGTTTTCAAAACTGCAGCGACTCCAATAGCCCCTCCTTCTCCTCTGTCACCGACCCTTCTCAGCCAGCCGACGACATTGACGATAGTGAAGGCGACAGTGGTCTTGATGGATCCGATCTGGAATCGGAAATCGAAAATGAGCCTGAAACTGAGACCGGAGAAGAGACCGAGGGCGGAACAGAACCAGGAACTGAAACCGGAGTTGGTGGTGGCGGTCCCGAGGAAGGGGAATCCCCTGGCTCTCCAGAGGTCGTTCAGCCTAAGTCATGCCCGAAACGCCTCAATCGCCAATTAGCAGGCCTCGAAAAGCAGTACGCTAACACTCTGGAAAGCAATAAAGGATTCAACCGCACTCAACGTCGAGTGATGAGGATTCATCGTAGACTTTCCAAGATTAACTCTCTTGTCGAAGGCCCCTGTTCTCAAGCTGTCACCCCGCTTGAACCCTTGAGCCCCGAGGGCGAAGAAGCCTTTCGCGTTTGCACTGAGCTTCACTCGGCCCTCACCGATAAACTCCAGGCTCTTTACGACCGCCGAGTGAATGCCCTTGAAGAAAGAATCGAGAAGCGACTCGCCAGAGGGCTGGACCCCTCTCGCTACGAGAACAAATTAATGCTCACCCACGAAAGAATGGCCGAAGCCCAAAAGATCCTGGCCGACCCCGCTCTCTGCGAAGCCGCCCACCGCCTACGATTGTAGAGTGACCGTCACTTTTTGGTATTGCAGTACAATACCAAAAAGTGACGGTCACCTTACTATTTTCCGTTTTTATGTGACTTATGGCCCTTTTCCGGCTCCGCGAGATTGGCTGTGAATTCACCCCCAAAAGGCAAAGATCCATCGATGCACAGTGTGTTCACCTGCAGGTCATTTGTGAGATAGTGAAGCACTTCCTTTCTAAAACGATATCCTCGAAATGCATCACTGCCAATGGTAACCAAAATCCTTATTTAATCATTCCGCTTTTTTTGAGGGTCTCAATGATCTCCCGATCCCACACATTAACTTCACACTCCGAGGCACTATCGTCTGATTCCTCCGGGCGAAAGGTCTTTGATAAAGTTAGAAGCTTTTCACCCTTTTTAAAGGATACTCCCCGAAATTCCATTTTTGCACCTGGATTAATGCAGGAAATATCGAACCAATCTTGCCCTGCACGACTCTTATGAGGAATAAATGTCACTTTGGACCCACCTGGTATCTTAATCCCATTAATCTCAGAATCCTCGCAAAGCTTGATCTCAAAGATCTCAAGCGTCTGACCTTCTTGCCCCAAATTCCCACAAACCTTAGAAGAGTTCACCTCTACAACCATCTTCTCTCCACCCATGCGAAAAAGGGTACCTATTCCCGATACAAATGTTCCTCGCGGATAGGTGATTCCCCCTATCTTCACTGGCTTTTTTACCCATAACTCAACAACAAAGTCCGTAGGGGACGGCCCTTCATTAAATACCTGACTCATGTACACATTGTCCCAAACCATATCCTTAAAAATCGGCCACTTCGACAGTTTTTCCAAGTCATCTTTTTGGACAATTGGAGGGCTACTCTTCATTATCTTAGGGACATCATCATTCGAATTTGCAAAAACGAAGACCGAGCCAACAATCAAACAACTCAGAAAAACACTTCTCAAAATCATCGCCAATCTCCCCGTCACTCAAAGCCAATCGTCACCAATATTACTAGTAAATTCCCAAATGTAGATGATCGATATGTCCCGACTTACCATCGTTTCTCAAATTCTTATTATTTCCCGCCTCTTGATGTAGATCACACAGATAATCCTCATCACAAGATCCAATTCTCACTAAGCCCAAACTATCTGCAGCCAGATTCAACAGATTATGATCATCCACTGCTCCATCTATGAATAGTTTTTTCTGCCATTCGGGCCGGCTATCTGTTTTCTTAACAAAGGAAATCATCACCTGAACTTTATCAAATCTCAGACTCAACGCCGTCCACTTTCGTCTATTATACACGACCCAACGACTTAGTCGTTTCATTGCTCTCAAATTTCTAGCAGCAATTTTGCGCTTCACTTCAAGACTCTCAGAGCCAGAAATCACATTAGCCATCGCTGTCGCACACGTCGTCGAATTATCTAGACAGCCTTGCTTTGCTTCCGGATTGGTTTCGCCTAGAGCCTGAAGGTGAGTCAAAAAATCCTTGGCATTTTCCCAGTCCTGAATTCTTCGCCATGCTGCAACCTTTTGAGATCCTCCTGGAGGAATGACCGCAAAGGGTAGAGTGACCGTCACTTTTTGGTATTGCAGTACAATACCAAAAAGTGACGGTCACCTTACTATTGGTATTGCAGTACAATACCAAAAAGTGACGGTCACCTTACTAAGTTTTCCCCTTCATCTGCGGATCAAAAGCATCCCGCAACCCATCGCCAAACAGCTGGAAAGCCAACATGGCGAGAAAGAGGGCAACCCCCGGCCAGATCATGAGGTGAGGATAGGTCCTCAACGAACGCCATCCTTCATTGGCCAAAACTCCCCAACTGGAAAAGGGAGGCTGCAGTCCCAAGCCGATAAAGCTCAGGAAGCTTTCAAACAAGATGTTACTGGGAATTTGAAAGGTCAAAAGAACGATAATAGGGCCGAGGATGTTCGGCACCACGTGACGGATCACAATCCAGGGGCCCGAGGCTCCCAAGGCACGTGCGGCTTCAACATAGGTCATCTCACGCACCTGAAGCACTTGTCCCCGCACCACCCGGGCCAGGGTCACCCAGCCGACCACACTCAAGGCGAGAACAATACTGGTGAGAGCCTTTAGCTCTGGATCTTCAAAAAACTGAACGCTATCAAAGATCACTTTGACCAGAATCAATAGCACTAAGGTGGGGACGGAATAAAGAATATCCACAAAGCGCATAAGGACGGCATCCACCTTGCCGCCGAACCAGCCAGCGAGTGCGCCAACAAACAAACCAATGATGAGTGAGTTAATAGCTGTGAAAATTCCCACAGCCATGGACATCCGTGCTCCGTAAATGATCCGTGAAAACAAATCCCGGCCAAGGGAGTCAGTCCCCAACCAGTTTTCCCACGTGGGAGCCTGGAGGATCTTGCTCATATCCTGATAATCAAAAGCATAGGGCGCCAGTTGCTCGGCAAAAAGAGCGACAAAACAGACAAACACCACAAAGTAGGCCGAGATAACCGCACCTTTATTCTTCTTTAGGCGCTTAAAGGCATCACTCCAAAGACTTTGGGGTTTTTTGCGCTTAACCGCCACATTAACGGCTGACGACTGCATGACAACTTGGCTCCCGCTACTACTACTCATGCCAACTTAATCCTTGGATCAAAATAAGCGTACAGTAAATCCACAATTAGATTTGCCATCACCAGGGCTAACGAGAACACCAATGTTGTTCCCAAAATCAAAGGATAATCCCGGTTGCTCACACTCTGAATCAGGTGCTTGGCCATTCCAGGAACTGCAAAAATCAATTCAATAACAAAAGATCCGGTCAAAACTCCCGCCACCAGAGGGCCAGAAAAGGTCAATACCGGAATCAAGGAGTTCTTAAGGACGTGCTTGTAAAGGATCACCATCTCACTCAAACCTTTGGCCCGAGCGGTGCGAATGTAGTCTGAGCGAATCACATCCAACACGCTGGAACGAGTGAGCCGGGCAATCACCGCCGCCGGCCGCACACCGAGGGTGACAATGGGCAGAATATAAAACTCCGGCCCTTCCCAAAGTGCTGGGGGAAGAATCTCCAAATAAAAGCTAAAAAACAAAATTAACAGGGGCGCGACCAAAAAGCTCGGTAGTGACACCCCACTAATGGCCGTAATCATGGTTATATTATCCGCCAAGGTATTATGCTTTGAGGCCGCATAAACTCCCGCCGGAATGCCGATCAGGAAAGAAATGATCAGGGCGTAAAGACCCAGCTGCAAGGAGTTCGGCAAGGTCTCGGCCAAAATATCTGTGATGGGTCGACCAATATACTTGTAGGACTCACCCAAATCACCGTGAAGTAAAGCCACCATATAATCCATGTATTGAACATGTATTGGAGCATTGAGGTTGTACTTGGCTTCAATATTGGCCTTTACCTCAGGAGGCAAGGCCTTCTCCTGGTCAAAAGGGCCGCCAGGGAGAATGCGCAGAAGCAAGAAAGTCAGTGTGGCGATCACCACCACCACGACGAGGGCTTCACCCAGTCGCTTAAATACGTAAGTCAGGAGGCCCTGGGTCAATGTATAGTGTGCGAAGGCTCCTAACACCAAAAGACCATCAAGGGCCAACAGAAAGGTCGGGACCTCGTAATCAAAAAAATTCAAAAACAAGGTCAGAGCAATACAAACAACAATTGGGAGCCCAAGGAATAAACTCTTATTCCAGTTGGCTCCCAAAAAAAGGACTATTCGTTCTTTCACTTAAGTGAGACCTCTTTAAAGATGTATCTCTGCATGGAGTTAAAGGGGAAGTTCACCACCCGAGGTGCAACCAAAGAATGGGCCACAGAAGCATAAATGGGTGCGACTGGGACTTCCTCTTCGGTCAACAGCTTCTGAGCTTGGTTGTAGACCTCTTCACGCATTTCCTGAGTGGCCAATCCCACTGCCTTCTCAATAAGATCGTCAAACTTTTTGCTACCCCATTGGGTGTGATTGTTCTCAGAGTAAGAAGTCATCAGGTTCAGGAAGTTGTCTGGATCTGGATAGTCAGCCAACCAGCCCAAACGGAATATGTGAGGAGGATCTGTTTGCAAAGACTTCAGGTAAACCTTCCACTCTTCGTTTTTCAGTTCCACATCAACACCCAGGTTGCGCTTCAGCTGAGCCTGAATATTTTCCGCCACCCGCTTGTGATCATCATTGGTGTTGAAACCAATTTCGATCTTCGGGAACTTGCTACGATCTTTATAGCCAGCCTTGTCGAGCATCTCTTTTGCCTTGTCGACATTAAATTCGGTTCCCGTGTTGGGCTCATAGCCAAACATTCCAGGAGGCACCCAGCTAGTCAGAGGAATCTGTCCGCCGTCGAGCATCTGGGTGATCTCCTTGCGATCAATGGCGTGGCTGATGGCCTTACGCACTGTCGGGTTGTCCAGTGGCGGCTTCTTGACGTTAAAGCCGTAGTAGTAGATGGACAAGATTCCGGTTTCACGGAACTCAGAACGCTTGCGCAGTTCACGAAGTTCAGTCGAAGGGAGAGAGGTTTGAGCATCGATCTTGCCCGCGTTGAACAAGTTCAGCGCTGTTGAAAGCTCATTGATCATGTAAGCCAGGATGTGCTTCACCTTGGCCTTTTCACCGTAGTAGGCTTCGTTGCGCTCAAGCACGACGGCCTTGTCGTGATCCCACACCTTCAGGGTGAATGCACCAAGAGTGACAATCTTGCCCGGCTCCGTCCATTGGTCACCATGCTTGGCAATCACATCCAAACGAATCGGATATGTGGAATGGTGAGTGAGGAGATAGGGGAAGTAAGCTGTCGGACTTGTCAGCTCAACCTTTAGCTCACCGGTATCGGTGATGGATGCACCCACCTGACCGAAATCAGTGAGTTTACCCTCGTTAAAGGCGCGAGCACCTTTAATGCCGTAAAGGAAGTAGGCATACTCGGATGCGGTTGCCGGAGTCAGAAGACGTTGCCAGCCATCGATGAATTGCTGGGCAGTTAATGCCTGACCGTCAGTCCAATTCACGCCTTCGCGGATTTTGAAGTACCAAACCTGATTGTTGTTTTCAGATCTCCACTCAGTGGCCAAGGCTGGCTTCAAGCCAAGCTTAGGATCGTCCAACTTGTACTCAACCAGACCTTCCATCACGTTGTCTTGGATCAGTGCACTGGTGGTGTCCGTGGATTTGTTCCAATCCAATGAGGGTGGCTCAGTGGAAATGTTAATCCGCAGAGTGCTGGTCAAATCCAGGTCATAATCTGCTTTTTTCTTTTTGGTACAGCCGAGAGTCAAAGAAAGGACTGTGGCTGCAAATAGAGTCATGAGGATTGCGCGCATTAAGGGCCTCCTTATTTGAAGGCTTCTTTTCCCGATTTTGACTGGCAAAGTCAAGGTAAGGGCCGGGAACGCGCGGGGTTATTAGCCTCCTGACACCATCTGTCATAAGGGCTTTTTCCCGATTACAGGGCTTCCCAGGTTTCCCGAGGCGAGGGCCGGGTAATTTCGACTTTAATTGGCTGAGTTAGCCAGGCCATGGGAACTTCCGTCTTGTTGTAGAGACGGTTGTAGATGCCGTAATTACGCACAACTTTCTTCACGTAATTACGAGTTTCGATAAAAGGAATATGTTCGATGAATTCATCCATGTCCAACTTACCAAAACTTGCCAGCCAACTCTCCACGCGGTGAGGACCAGCATTGTAACTGGCTGCCGCCAAGGGAACCAGCTGGTCAAACTTGGTCAACAGGCGATTGAGGTAGCGTACGCCGATACGAACGTTAACGTCTGGCACCGTCAGCTGGCGTTCGTTAAAGGTGTTATCGCCCATGAGGCGAGCGACCTGGCGAGCCGTATTCGGCATGATTTGCATCAGGCCCTTGGCACCGACGGGTGAAACAATGTCATGACGGAAAGAGCTCTCCGCCCGCATGATTCCCCAGGCAAACTCTTTGGGCACATTAAACTGACTCGCATACTTCTCCACTGAATCTCTATAGGCCCGCGGATAAGCATGCTCCCACAGGTAGCGAACTCCCGTGACTCCGTACTTAGCTCGCGGGCGAGAAAAGTAGACAATGCCGATATAAGAGGAACGATGATAAGAACGCATTTGCTCATAGGCGAGCATCAACATTTTCAAGTAGTCTTGGTTGCGGGTGCGCCTTTCGATTTCATAGAGCTCCCACTTGGCCCAGTCAAGAAGCCCCACTTCAATAAGTAAACTGGCCCTTTCAAATCTCAGACGCAACTCCGGGTCTTTAAAGTCCGTCGCTGTCACTGTCTTTTCTTCCGGGTCAGCCTCAGGCTCTCCCTCGGTCTCATCAGAAGCCGGATCGTCGCTTTCCCCGTCGGTACCTGTGATGGATATACTGTCTTCCGATTCATCCTCTTCCGACTCTTCGCTTGTACTGGCACCACTGGAGTTGACTTCCCCATTGACCGCTGAGGCAGCATCGGCCACCGCGGCTTCGTCATCTGGAAGAGCGTTTTCCAAGCCACCTGGTTTCAGAGGCTCTGCCGTTCCCGCCGAGGCCAGCTGGCGGTTTTGTTCCAATCCCGGAATCATTTCCATGCGGTATTTGGCGGCTATAGTGTAGTAGTCAACCAGATGATCTTTGCTAATCGATTCAAAGACCTTCTTAGCGTCATCGAACTTTTCCATGCGAAATAGAGCCATTGCCTTCCAGTAGTTGATCTTTTCTACCGAAAATTTGCGCCACCCACGACGGGTGCGGCGGTTTTTCTTTTTGTCCAAAATCTTGTCGAAACCGGCGATGGCTCCCTGATAATCACCTTTAAGATAGCGAATCCAGGAAAGGTGCCACTGGGAGTCCCGACTCAGACCCGAGCGAGGATGCTTCTCAATCAATTTTTCAAATTTCCGAGCGGCCCCATCATAATCCTGAAACTGATAGCTTAAAAATGCCGCCTGAAATAATGCCTCGCGCCCCCCACGGGATTTGGGACTCAAATCGTGGGCGCGGTTGTATGCACCGACGGCGGTTTGGTATTCCCCTGCCCTTGCGGCAGCCTTGGCTAACAATTGTAGATAGCTGAAAGACCTTTGATGTTTTTCGTAATGCTTAAGTAAGACGGTAAGTGCCTCACTCACGTAGCCTTCGTTGATTAAAAACTGGGCGAACATTTGATCGACCATGAAAACCGCCGGCTCACCTTTGGCCCGTGAGCGAAGTGTGTCCAGTTCCTTTCTGGCCCGATCCGATTCTCCCGCCCACTGCAGACGGCGGATGCGTTCTTTTTGATCCGCCGTAGTTCCCAAACAACCCAACTTGCTCCCTTGGAATGGAGCCGAGGGCAGATCGATTCCCCAGTCATCTACAAGTGGATGGGCCGGATACTTACTATAAAGCTTTCGCGCCCACCGACAGGCACGCCACTTTCTTGCCCGCTTCATCTCGACATTGATCAGTCGCCAAAGAACCTCGGGATAGTTTTCATCTCGGCGCCAACGACGCTCAAGATACTTGAGCTCGTTATAGGCCGTATTCCACCATTTTCTCTCAATCGACATTTGGCTAACATGAAACTTGGTCATGTAGGCCAGGTGGCGAGGCGGCCGCAAACTGAGAGCCCTTTTGTACTCCTTGTCGGCGTTCTTGTACTGCTTTTTGGCCTGCAGGACTCGTCCCAGGTAATAACGAATGTAGTACTCAAGAGGACCGGGAAAGGTCAGGGCTTTTTGTAAATGGGTTTTGGCTTCATCGTACTTTTCCAATTCAAAAGCCATCACCCCTTCGGTGAATGATTTTTGTCCGGCTTGAATGGGCGTAAGCGGAGCTTTGATTTCACCAAGAAGCCCCTGGGCGGCAATGTAGTCCTGGTTTTCGACCTTTTCCCGGACACCTTTGAAAAGACTCGACTGAGCCGATGCCGTGGCGAAAAAACACAATGAAATGAGGACCACCCCTGGGACCCAACGGCGCAAATTTCCCTCCTTGGAAACTTCTATTTATTCTAAACCCATTTGCGGGAATTGGTACCGAGGACCTTTGGCTGCGGCTATGCACCATTTCCCCTGACCCAGGTCTGGCCAAATGGTGCATAGCCGCAGCCCAACGAACCCGGTACCAACTATTTAGACACAAACACAGGGGGAAATGGCCAATCAACCTGTAATTGGTTTTGAAACCCGACCTAGCCAATGGTAGGGGTGGTGTATGGCTAAAAACAAATCGATCTTTGTCTGTCAGGAATGTGGTTCTCAACGCCCCAGATGGGAAGGCCGCTGCACCGATTGCGGGGCCTGGAACTCTTTTGTGGAAGAAACTGTGGCTAAAGCCACTAAATCCACAGGAAGAGGCTGGACCATTGGCGGGGCCGATAAGTCCGGCGGCACATTGCGGGCCTTCAAGCTCGATCAGCAATTCACCGAAGCCTCAACCGACCGCCACCAAACAGGCATTGGCGAGCTGGATCGGGTTTTGGGTGGTGGCTTGGTGCCCGGTAGCTACACCTTGTTGGGTGGGGATCCGGGAATCGGAAAAAGCACCCTGCTTCTGCAAATGGCCGGAGGTTTGGCCGGACAGGACCACCCGGTTCTTTATGTGTCTGGCGAAGAAAGTGTGGCGCAAACTGCGCTCCGTGCACGTCGACTGGGCATCAAATCAGGTAACGTGGAAATTGCCAGTGAAAGTCGGCTGGAGAATATACTAAATCTGGCTCAGGCAAAAAAGCCACATGTTCTCGTCGTCGACTCCATTCAGACCGTTTATTTGTCCGAGATCCAGTCAGCACCCGGATCTGTTTCACAGGTGCGAGAGTGTGCCAGCCAACTCATGGGACTCGCCAAAGGTGGCGAGATGGCGGTGCTGATTATTGGTCATGTGACGAAAGAAGGAAACATTGCGGGCCCCAAAGTGCTCGAACATATGGTTGACACGGTTTTATCTTTTGAGGGCGACACCAATCACCAGTTTCGGCTGCTTAGGGCTTTGAAAAACCGCTTTGGAGCCACCAATGAGTTGGGTGTCTTCCAGATGGCCTCACAAGGCATGGAAGAAGTCTCCAATCCTTCTGAACTCTTTCTTGAAGAGCGGGGAAGTGAGTTGATTGGTTCCAGTGTGTTCTCCGCCATGGAGGGCAGCCGCCCTTTGCTCTGTGAAGTGCAAGCTCTCACCAGCTACAGTCCCATGGCCATGCCACGAAGAACAGCCATCGGTTTTGATGTGGCCCGCGTTCATCTTTTGGTCGCAGTCCTGGATAAACACCTGGATCTGAACCTTCATCAAAACGATGTGTTCGTCAATGTGGTGGGCGGCCTCAAACTTTCCGAACCTGCGGCTGATTTGGCCGTGGCGGCGGCCCTGCTGTCTACCGCTGGCCAGCAGGAGCTGGATCCGCGAACTGCTTTTTTTGGCGAGATCGGCCTCACCGGTGAGGTCCGGGCCGCCAGCTTTGCTGAGGAACGCATTCGCGAAGCTCTCAAATTGGGCTTCACCACTTTTGTGTTGCCCGAATCCAATCGCAAACATGTAAAACATTATCTGGATAAAGACAGTGGTCGCTTCGTCTTCATCCGTGGCGTTCGCGATTTGGAAAAGATCATCGGTCGACCCGTCAAAAAGACCCGCAAACCAGAACGTCAGCCGGACAAGTCCGGCCACGCCTAGGGTCGATGCAGACTATTTTAGAAGGGCTGTTAGGATTGGAGCTGAAGAACCGTTACGACTCAGTGAACGGTAATGTTCCGATGAGACTCCATACAGATGGTAAATGGTGTTCACCACTGAGGCCACATTGAGATAGTCGTCGGCTTTGAATTCAGCCGGCTTGTCTTCACGACTACTCTGGGTCTGAAAGTCAAAGGGCCGCCCCACGGTTTTCATCGATTCTTTGTCCTTTGACAGGTGAGCTCCTGATAACTCCTCATCTGCAGTCTTAAAATCAGAAGCACCTATTACCAGATTCGACTTAACGCCCTTACCGCCAATCAGAAAACTGTTGTTCAGAGGATTATGATCCGTACCGGTGTTGTCGATGGGCTTTCCACTTTGCCTCATGGTGCGGCCAAACTCAGAACCAAACATCAAAGTCGTCACATCCCACAGCGATTGACCGGGGCCAAACTCAATATCACCCATGGCCTTAAAGATCTTGTCCAGTTTACCCACCACCGCCTGAGCGAGGGCAGGAGAGGCCTTGGCCCCGCCTTCATCATGGGTGTCCACCGCCTGGTCTGTAGACAACACCAAGATGGCGGTTTTTGCCACACCCGAGCGAAAGATTCCGGCTGCCAAGTGAAGAAACTTTTCTTCATCGGTAAGCCCTTCTTTATTCGCCGCACTGGTGTCGACTTTCGCTAAAGCACTCGCCAGTTCTGGCATTTGGCTAAAGGCCTCAGCCATGTCACTGCTTCCCTTGGCAAAGCGGCCAAGGCCTTGGCCATTGGCTTCCATCCGCCCTTTTAGTTGGGCAAGTACAGGATCTTTGAGGTCGAGCGACGGAAGCTGCTTCAAACGAGGAATCAAATTGGCCGCCGAGTCCACGCCCAGCGGAACCGTTTTGCCGAGATTCTGCAGCTCCGCCAAAATAAATCCACTGATCAGTCCATCAAGGGGCTTACTCTGTTCTCCCCCGTTTAAGTGAGGCAAAAAACACTCTCCACCAAAGGCGTTCCCAGCCAAGTAAAAGTTCATGTTTTGATCGTGACCATCAAAAGTGGTGGCCATCATCACTCCATTCAGAATGGAGAATCGATCTTTATAGGCTTCCAAAGGCCTGACCAAATCTGAGGCCAAAGTGGATTGTCCATTTGTCCCCTGCCACAGATAAGGCTCGACGTTGTGATAGTGAGCCTGCTTTCCTGCCGCTGTCAGGGCCAAAGATCGCGAGTCAAAAAGATAAAGAGGATCCATCCCTCCCTGGACGAGAATCTGTAAAAAGAAATGTTCGTCTGCAACTCGACGATTCGGCGCCGCCATGGCCCATGAGGGAATGTACAAGGTGCCAAGTCCCGCGAGGCTGGTCTGTAAAAACTGTCTTCGATCCATGTGTCCCCCCCAACCTTCGCCGGCTAATTTCTTAATAAGTAATAAGGGTTCATAAAAATCGCCAAATTCAAATTCTCAATCGCTTGCTGCCGGGACCACGTCTGCGCCTCAGGCGACAGGATAAAATCCTGCCACTTGGCCATTTCCTCAAGTGGCGCCTCAAAGCCCATCACCATGAGCCAGTACTTTGCCAACGCTGTGTCTGCATCAGTCACATTCGGCCAGGCGCAGAGAGCCTGGTGAACTTCACGAAAGGCCTCATTTAGAGTCAAGGCCGAGGCATCATCACAACTGGCCGCCAGTTTTTCAGAGAACTGCTTAAACAACAGGTACCACAGAAGCATATTTAAGGAGTTCGGTTTGCCATTACGAAACTCACTGCCGTATCCATTACCTTTATAAGTGCCCAAAAGGTCCAAAAGATTGTTTCCAAAATCGGAGTACGGGGCTCCCAACAGCATCCCCAGATCAAACTCCTCACCTTCTTTGATGATCGCGGTCTTGATTCGCCGATTGATCTCCACATATCCCCAGTACTGAGCTGATGCTTCAGAAGGCTTTGGCGCCTGGGGCTTTTCTTCTGGTACCGGGGAATGAACTGGATCATTGGAACATGATAAGAGCACCAGTCCAGCTATCACCAGGCAGCTAAAGGGCTTGATAATATGAGCGATCATTTATTTGCCTCCCCAAGGACCTGGTTGGCCCACAAAAACAGAGCCTCACGATGTTGAGGGTCCATGTATTTGCGACTGGGCATACGACGGTTTTCATCCGAGGTGGTCAAGCGGTCCACAAAACGAGAAAAGGTTTCCTTAACCGACAACTGCCCCTGCCCACTCACCACATGGGAGAAGTTGCGCTCACCAGTTTCGGTGGCAATCCACTTGGTTAAATCCAGGCCACCTGATCTGTTATTGGTGTTGTGGCAAGCCACGCAGTTTTTCTGTAAAAGATGATTCACTCGACAGGGAGGGGCTGCTCCGGCGTTATGGCCGGGAGGAAAGTCATAGCACTCTTCAGGGTTGAGATCGGTTTGCATGAAACTCTCCCCCAACAACAGGCGAGCCAGGGTTTCTTTAAAAGCCAAAGAAGTGTTGTGAACGGCTGTCTTGGTGTACTCCTCAGTCAGGTAATCCAAATATCCGGGATCCAACACCTGGTCCTCAGCGACGACAAACTCAAACATTCGCCTCACCAAACAGCGCTTCACCTCGGGCGCTGAACCAATAATGTTAAAGAGATCCTCAAGACTCTCTCCATAGGTATTTTTGCTCATGTCTTTCACCGAGCGGACAAAGCCCACGTTCCATTCACGCCCTGAATCTGGAGGGGCCTCCCAGGCCAACTGGTACTCCTCGCGGTCCATGGTGGCTCCGTCGTCGAAGGTGATTTTGTCCTCACCCGCGAAAGAATTAAACTGCAGGCCATAGTCGCGAAAGAATCCCGCCATGGGATCCAGACGATGGTGACAGGCATAACAGGCGGGATCAGAGCCGTGGCGCCCATCGCTATGGTTATCCACGTCTTCGACATTGAGAGGAGTCAGATCATCACAAAAAAAGCGACTCAACACATAGGCCGCACGCTTACGATTGAAATTGGTTGAGGAGTTCACCAACAGCATTTGGTGACGAGTGGTAAACTGAGTTCCCGGGCCTGCCCCGAGATCCGAAAGATCGATTGTGCGGATCGCCGACACGTCAGGGGTGGAATAGAGATCGGGAGTGTAGCTGTGTATTCGCTCGTAGAAGCTCTGGTTGGACTGTTTGATGCCGTTCAAGGCTTTCAAAAAATCAATACTCTGTGGAGCCATTGGATTACAGGCCCGCAAAATGGGGGCATACCAACCATTAAGGGGACCTGCCAAGATCAGCTGGAAGGGTAAACCCAAGCCAAACACAGAGGTTAAAGTCACCTCTAGGTGGGCTTGAAACTTCAAACAGTAGGGAACAATCGGCAGGTCCGGATTGTCCTCAACAAACTTGATCACCTCGCCCAAGCTTGTCTGCATCCGACCAAACAAGCGATCGCGGATTTCCCGGTCAGTCGGTGGAGGGTCCATCGGTGGCGGAGGCATTTCTCCCGGATCGCCATCGGGAATATCAAAAGGCTGGGTCAATGGATTCATGTAAAAGGGTTGGTTTAGATCCAGAAGAACTTCATAGTCACCACAGGCCAAGGTCTCTTGCGCCGAACCGATGGCATGGGGTAGATCCATCACTCCTTCTACGTAACGAGTTGGACCTGACTTCACCCGGTCCGCTTTAAAGCCGAGGAAGTACATATTGAAGTCGAGGACAAAATCACCGAACTCAGGACTGGCCATCAAATCCTGAAGCACTTGCTGGCGTGGCGTCTGAACCAGCTGCTCAATGGGATCTTTGTGGGTCAATGCCTTTCCCCCGCGCAACAACCGCATGGTTTTACTCAACCAACGACGCTGCTCCCAATCCGAAAGGTGCCGGGCCTCAGAGCCCACGCGAATCAGACAAGGATCTTTAGGTTTCTCATTATGCGGAGACTGGGGAGCCTCAGGAGTCGAATGGGTCGGCGAACAAGCAAACAATGCAGACACAAGCCCCAATAAAACAAAGCGAACCATTTCCCCTCCCGAATGTGGATTTACGCTACCACGGGGGCATGAGAGGTTGGAACAGAATTTCTTTGCCGCAAAAATGCCACGATGGACCGCGCCAGGGATCTGGCGAATTTTCTCCCGAAGATTCGGATTTACGGGAATGGCTCGGCAATCGGCCCGGCTCTCAGACAAAGACGAGCCACTATTCTGCTAATCAACAATTAAGTAGAACAGAATTAACTGTGTTGAACGGGCACGCGGATTTGGAATTCCTTACCCTCTTTGAGAGTCAGTTCGCCTTTGTGGTTGTGTGCAATCTCCTTCACCAGACTCAATCCCATGCCGGAGTGGGCGTCATCGGTGGAAAAGAATGGCTCAAAAATGATATCGCGGAAGACCTCATCGACCTCAGGGCCATTATCGCGAATGGCAAAAATCCCGGTACCTCCATCAACCTTGGTGGATACCAAAATCTCCGGGTTTTCCACACTCTTAAGAATATCAAGACTGTTCAACAGCAAAGAGCTGAGGGCCAAGATGATTTCTGACTTCTGCATGTGGGCCGTGAAGGATTCCTGCTGACTAAACTTTAACTCAATCTTTAGATTCTCACAGGCCTTGCCAAACAACCGATTGATCTCACTCACGATCTCCATGGACGAGATTTTCTGAGCGTCAGCATCTTTTCCCATCGTGAGAGAGCCCAACAAAGAGTCCAAATAATCGAAAGGAACGCCGTTTTTCAATAGAACGCGAAAAATCTCGCCGATCTCCAGATAACGGGAACTGTGGACAATGGTGTTGCGTGATCTCTCCAGCTCGTTTTGCACCGTGTGCTGGCTGGAAACATCAATTCCCATGAGCAGGGCCTCACCCCCGTAACTGTATTGTTTGCCGATCAGGTAATAGGTCTGCTTGTCAATTTTCTGAATGGTACGAACTTCGCTTTCACTTTTGAACACATCACCAACCAAAGACTTTAAACTCTCGCCCAGCCCATTTTGCAAGAGTGACTGGCCGGTCTGATCATCGGTGAATTTCCACAGAGCTTTGTGTTTAGGGTTGTAACCAATATACTTGAGATCCGAATTGTACCAAGCCAAGGATCCGGGAATGGACTGAATAATGGCATCCAAACGCGAGGACTCAACTAGGTTTTGCCAAAACACCGTGTTTTGCGCTTTGCCAATTTGCCAGATAAAAAACATATAGACGGCGAGAAAAATACCAATGGCAGCCCCGCTCTCCCCTCTAATGGCAGCAAAACAAGAAATCATGGAAGGCGCTGCCAGCAAAGTGAGATTGCTGAAAAACAAAAGTTTGTTGGGAGCAAAAATGAGCACTTGGCTGGCTGTGAGAGCCAAACTGATCAGGGTCACAAAAAATGTGGTCCAACTCAGGCGAAACTCAAACATGATCCAAGCAGAAAACAGTCCCCACAAGGCCACCACCGCAAAATGGCAAGCCCACTGCAAGATCTCACCCGCCCGGCCCTTCAGCCGTCCTCGACTCTGCAAATAATGGCAAAGCAAAAAACCAAGGATCAAAAGACAATAGACCACTGCTAGAGCCACAGACTCCCGGGGAAAGCGGCGAAACAATGGGGTGGAATACAAAATGGCAAAAAACAGTGGAACCACAACCCAGGATGAGACAAATATCTTGGTCAATATCTGTCTATTGACCACAGATTTGAACTTGTCCTGATAGGCTTTAGGATAATTGGCCAGAATTTCGTTTTGAAACAATCCCATGTCTCACCTGATCAACTTTGAGGCAGGCATTCTAAGATCCCTTGTCATTTCAGATTGGACTTAAATCTTTACAGAATCAGGGATATTCTTCAATAGAAACGAGGCACGTTGAAGGAGAAAGCAAAATGAGATTGTTTCTGAGACTCAACATTGTCATGGTCCTGCTGGTCGCCGCCGCCTTAGTCGGCTGCAAACAGGAAAAGGATTCCAGCGGCGGCGGAGTTCCAGGAGCTGCACCCATTGGTGGAGACAGCGGCGGTTCAGACAACTTTAATGGTATCGTCGACTCGACTCCCTCAAACCCAGACACATCGAACGCCGCGTCTGGACCCAATGGTCCAGTTCGCATCATTGAAGAGACGGCTGATGGTTCGGTGGTCATGGTCGGTGACTTCACCGAATATGACTCCCAGCCTAGCCCTGGCATTGTCATAGTGGGCTCTGATGGCCAGGTGGATCAAGATTTTATGGAGTCCATTGGCAATGGATTCAACGGCCGCATTTCTGGCGTTAAGGCGACAGAAGATGGTTCAGTTGTTATCGCCGGAGAATTCACCGATCTCAATGGCTCCGCCCAGCCGAATGTGGTTGTTGTGGATAGTGATGGGGAAATTGATACCGAGCTATCTGAGGCCCTACAAAATTCAGTTCGCGGACCCGTCACCAGCGTAGATCTCCACGATGGCGATCAGATTGTCCTCGCGGGTAGTGGCGAGACTCCACTAGTGGCCGTGGATTCAGAGTCCATGGAAGAAGTCGAAGCGACCGAGGAAGATGAAGGCCATGACTTAGTTGATGAAGCCAAGGAGAGTGGCGACACCCATAAAAAGAAGAAGAAAAAACGTAAAAAGAGAAAAAAGGATGACAAAGCTCAGGCCATCCCGACTCCCGAGATGGAGCAGATGAGCTGTGACGAAATATTTGCCCAGCTGGACAAAGTGAAGAAGGAAATGGGCAAAAACCGCAAGGCCATAAAGGATCTTCGCGGCAAGCTCAAGGACGCGCGCCAGGACTACCGTCAGAAGCGCAGCGAGATGAAGGCGAAAGATGCCGATCAGGCTCGCCTGGATGACCTAAAAGCCAGATACAAAGAGGAAAAGAGTCGCTTGGTGAACAAGATTCGCGAACACCGCGGAGAAAACCGTGAGCTCAGGGCAGAAAAGTCCGCCCTTCGTGTGGTCAAGAAAGCCAATAACTGCAAACGCAATAAAGAAAACAAAGGAGGCAACTAATGAAAAAGGGACATCTGTTTATTATGGCCGCCTTGTTTTTGTTTGCCGGTATCTCAATTGTCATTGCCCGCGCGCCCTCAGCCAATCTGGAAGACGTGGTCAACGGAGCGATTCACACCTCGGGAGTGCAATCTGATGGTTCAATCATGCTGGGTGGAGACTTCACCGATGGCTACATCCTGCGCGTCGGCGACGAGAATGTGGTCGATGACAGTTTTGGATCAAGCAACACCTCAGGTCTTTTCAATGGTCCGGTCAACAAACTGGCTGTCCTTGGGGACGACTCCATGGTTGTGGCTGGTGACTTCTCGGTCTACGACCAACAGATTGTTGGCTATATTGTGAAGATCGGTGCCAATGGCGAGGTGGACCAAAGCTTTATTCGCAACATGGGCACAGGCTTTGATGGCCCAGTGAAATCCTTTGATCTGATGGAAAACGGACAGATTGTCGTGGCCGGTGATTTTCAAAAATACGATGGGTACTCATCACCCGGCCTTATCCGCCTCAACGGTGATGGCTCCATAGATAAGAGCCTCAACGTTGGGAGCGGCTTCAATCACACAGTGAACACGGTTAAAGTCCTTCAGTCTGGCGAGATCATGGTGGGTGGTTCATTTACCGAGTTCAATGGTGAGCCCGCTCTCTATGTGGCCCGAGTGAAGTAGTCATTGAAGTTGTTGGTCACCCTTATTGACGAAAGAGGGTGACCACACCAGTTCTTTTAAACTCACCCACTTTTTCCCGATGGTAATAAAGCCCCACCAATGAGTTCAGCCTTTGGGGAGCGTAGAGCTGAAAGTAGCCCTCACCACCATTGGCCTCAACCAAAATCCCCCGGCTGGTTCCCGGGAGTGAAGAAAAGTTTTTGCCCAAATTGCCCGAACTACGTGAGGTGGAAAAAGCCTTACCGTCTTTGGAAAGCTCAACTTTTGCTCGTCCGGTTAACTCCCCTTCTTGCTCTCGCCCCTGAAAGATCAACTTCACATCCCAGCGCTTTTTGGCCGGATCATCAAAGTGCACCTGGCCGGTGAAGGTCCCCCGTAAGCTTCGCAGTTGACCTCGATCAAGAGCTCTCGCCTGGCGGAGCTGGTCGAACAGGTTGGTCACTGTAACTTTATTGAGAAAGTCCTCCACCTCTTTATCAGAATAGATATCGTCTAGTTCTTTTTCGTTGCCAACGACGCCCTTCATCGCCAACTGCTTGGTGGGGGAAATCTCACCTCTGGCTTCGGATAAGGCCGCCGACTTTCCCATGCGCACAGCATTGGACTCTCCCCTGATATCGGCTGGTGCGGGGCGAGGCGCCCTTTTTTCTGTACTTTCCTTTGCAAAGCTCAATTGATCTTTGGAAACCCGCACCCCCAGATCGGCCAAAAACAAAAGAATGATCTTGCCCATGATCTCATCGGCTTTTTGGTACTTGGCTCTTTCATCCTTGATTTGCAAATACTCAGCATAGTCCTCTTCACTGAGTTTGATGAACTTGGCCTTAAGATCCTCAAGCTTTTGCGCGGATTCCAAGTCGGCAGGGACGTCGACTGGGTCAGAACTCTCCCTCTCAATCCGT
Organism: Pseudobdellovibrionaceae bacterium; assembly: GCA_020635075.1. NCBI lineage: Bacteria > Pseudomonadati > Bdellovibrionota > Bdellovibrionia > Bdellovibrionales > Pseudobdellovibrionaceae > Pseudobdellovibrionaceae bacterium. Next base: position 2,101,027 of record JACKAM010000001.1, read on the forward strand.
ATCTCGGCTTGACGATGCCCCCAATAGTAACCAATACCGAAGACTCCAGTGGCGATCATCAGAACCGTTAATAAAACCCGACCTGTCACTTTCTATACCCCCGAGTTTCTTGGACTACTTCTTCTTTTTGGCTTTTGCCTTCTTCTTTTTTGTCACCTTTGCTTTGGCTGACTCTTTTGTTTTCTTTTTGGTCGCCCTTTTCTTTACCGCTTTCTTAGGACTAGCGGACTTGTTGGCCCTTTTACCACCACCAGTACCTTTAAGGCCAGCCAAGCCTTCGTGGTACATGGCGCGAGCGACGGCATCTTGCCAATTCTTGATACGCTCTTCCCGAGCCGAGGACTTCATTTCTGGCTTAAAATCCCTATCGACCTTCCACACCTGGGAAATGTCCTTAAGGCTTGGCCAAAAGCCGACTCCTAGGCCAGCAAGAAAGGCCGCTCCGGCTGCTGTGGTTTCAATAAACCGGGGACGGGTGAGGCCACTGCCAAGAAAGTCGGCCTGCATTTGCATCAATAGATTGTTGGCGCAAGCTCCCCCATCCACGCGCAGACCTTTAAGGGATTTTCCCAAATCTTTTTCCATGGCCCGCAAAATATCCACGTTCTGTAGAGCCATGGCCTCCAATGTCGCTCTTGCCAAATGTGCCCTTGTCGTCCCGCGGGTGAGTCCGGTGATGATCCCACGTGCGCGAGGGTCCCAGTAAGGAGCGCCAAGGCCGGCCAAGGCAGGAACGAACTCCACTCCATCCGATGACTTCACCTGACCAGCAAGAGTCTCCACTTCTTTAGACTCAGTAAAAAAATCCATGCCGTCACGAAGCCACTGCACCGCCGCTCCACAAATAAAGGCTCCGCCTTCAAGAGCATAAGTGAGTTTTTTCTCCCCTTTGAGTTGCCAGGCCACAGTGGTGAGAATTCCCGATTTGGATTTCACCGCTATGTTGCCAGTGTTCATCAATAAGAAGCTTCCTGTCCCATAGGTACACTTAGCTTCGCCCTCATGAAAACAAGCCTGACCAAAGAGGGCGGCCTGTTGGTCACCTGCGATCCCCGCAATTGGAATGCCATCAGGAAGACCAGGGCAACCCCAGGTCGTGCCAAATTCACCTGACGAAGGAGCAATCTCTGGCAACAGTGATTGAGGTACGTTAAAAACCTTCAGCAGCTCTTTGTCCCAGCCACCTTTGTGAATGTTCATCAACTGGGTGCGTGAGGCATTGGACACATCTGTTTTGTGGGCCTTTCCTCCGCTGAGTCTCCACAGCAGAAAGCTGTCGATGGTTCCCCCAGCCAACTCCCCATTTTCGGCCCTCTTTCTCGCCCCTTTGACTTCATTGAGAATCCAACGAAACTTGGAGCCAGAAAAATAAGGGTCCACCACCAATCCGGTCTTGGCCTGAATCAAAGGGGCTTTGCCTTTCTTCTTTAATTCTTCACAAAAGTCAGTCGTCCGCCGACACTGCCAAACAATGGCGTTGTAAATGGGTTTATGGGTCTTGCGATCCCAAATCACCGTGGTTTCCCTTTGGTTGGTAATCCCAATGGCGGCAATTTGCTCGCCCTTTATTGAGGCGGCCTCAAGAGCCTTTCTTAGGGTTGAAACAACTGAGTTCCAAATGTGCTCCGGGTTGTGCTCCACCCAACCTGGTCGAGGATAGATCTGTTCGTACTCCTCATTGACCTTGGCCACACAACTCCCGTCCTGATGTATAATACTTACAGTTGTGCCGGTTGTTCCTTGATCGATTGCCAGGATATACTTAGTAGACATGGGTACCTCTATTTTCCGTTGAGTCCAGGGCGCCATTCATGAAGAAAAACGACGACAGCAAAACCAATGAATCGATTTTTGACCTAAAGGGGGTCGATCGCGAAGCCCTGCTGTATCGAGTCATGCCCCGTTTTGTTATGGAGATCATGCGTAAGTACCTTCGTCTTCATGTAGAAGGGGCGGAGAACCTACCCAAAGAGGGCCGGGCCCTGATTTGTCCCAATCACTCCGGCTATTCCGGCTTTGACGCCATGATGATCGCCCACGAAATCCGCAAAGCGACCAATCGTATTCCACGAGTCCTGACCCATCATCTGTGGTTTATCACCAAGACCACGGCCGTACCTGCCAACAAATTAGGATTCATTGAAGCCACTACCGCCAATGGACTTAAGTTCTTAAAGAAAAACCAAATGGTGATTTTATTCCCCGAAGGTGAATACGGAAACTTCAAGCCCACCTCCAAGGCCTACCGACTAGAGGAATTCAAGCGTGGCTTTGTGCGCATGGCCCTTGAAACCAAATCCCCGATTGTTCCGACCATTGTCATTGGGGCTGAAGAAACCCACATTAACTTGTCGCGCTTGCGATTTACCAAGTACTTAAGGGGTGTGATTCTTCCCTTGCCACTCAATGTGATTCCTCTCCCGGCCAAATGGAAGATCAAGTTTTTGGACCCGATCTATCTTCCCTACAAGCCCGAAGCCGCCAACGACAAGGATTTGGTTTACGACATTTGCTTTGATATTCAGGAAAGAATGCAAAAGGCCATCAATCAGGAATTAGCCAAGCGGGACTCAATCTTTCTTTAATTGGTATCGACTGGTGCCAGGTCGTCGGCGGGATCGTTGCCGATTTCGCGGATGATTTCGTACCATTTGGCGATGAGGAAGCCGGGTTGATCGGCGTTGCGGCTGACCATGACTGAGGTGATCAAAAGGGCGACACTGATGGCCACCACCATCAGGAGAACATACTCCACCAAAATCTGACCCCGATTGTTTTGACCGGGAAGTCGAGTTGGCTTAGCTTGCTCCTGTGAGCGGCAAGAATTCATTCCTAACACCCTTTCGTCTTCGCCTACTGCTAAGTTTGGCAATTGGCGTGGCCATTGGCCTCGCCTTTGGTCTGAGTCAGAAACCTCCATCTTCGGCTCCTGATCCTCATTTTCACAGCCAAATCCCGCGCCAGGCTCTTATTACTGATCGGCAAAACCGTCTCAATCTTGAATGGATGCCCTTCTTAGACAGGCCCCTTGAGGCAAAAACCCCAGTGCTTTTATCCTTTTGGGCGACTTGGTGTTATCCCTGCTTGGCGGAACTCCCCGAGATCAATGCCCTTGCCAGGGACTTTCAGGATCTGGGGCTCCGAGTGATCCTCGTCAATATCGATCCGTCCGAAGATTTAGAGCCGGCACGAAAAACGGCGGCATCCAGTACCCCTGATATTCCCTTTTTGTGGGACAAGGACTTTCGCTTTTCTCAGGAACTTCAGGTGGGACAACTTCCTTATCACATTCTCATGACCGGTGATGGGCGGGCCTACGCCCGATGGTTTGGTGGCGTCAACTGGCAGGCACCAGCTATGAGGAATTCTATAAAGTCATTTCTGGAGAAACCCGAGGCTCTAGCTGCCAGCCTTCAATGATGTCACCAATCTCTTGATAAACATCACAAAGACTCTCGTCGGAGAGCACACCTTTAATTCCCACAACATGATCATCACCCAAGCGTCCGCGACAGATGACATTTGCCTGATGATTAGGAAATGAAAGATCAAAAGTTTCAGGTGAGGGATAAAGCATGACAAAAATGTGTCGACCCAAGTGGCGGTGAAGATCCTTCCCCTTGCGGTAAAGGTGCTTCAGTTCTTCTTGTAACTTGAAATAAATCTTGAGAGCCGCCGCTTCCTGATACTGGGCAAAGTACAAGCGAATGGGCCCGTCAAAGATCGCCGCATTAAAGGCCGGCGAATAATAGTTCGACTGCGTAAGACAGGAGACCGATGAATTCATGATGCTGCCACCTGTTGATGTTTTGCTTGTTGTTAGACTATTCAGGTCTATTAAGGAAAAGCAAAGGCTTTTTAAGATTTTTTAAGTTGCACATCCGAATTCACTTTTGATGAATCCGCTTTCCCTTTGCCCACGTCTCAACCACAGGATGGTGTCCAACCTGGTAAAATAAATCTCGCCAGCTGCCTTCAATAAGGGCAAGGTCAGCGGATTTCTCCGCCTCAATGGAGCCGCACTGGTCCTGAAGTCCCAAAGCCGCAGCCCCATTGTAGGTGTAGGCGGCCAAAACTTCAGGCAGAGTCATACGCATTTCCAGTCGAGCCAGTACACCCACCAGAGACAGATCCTGGCTGGGGGCGCTTCCCGGATTAAAATCTGTGGCCAGGGCCACTCGTGCTCCCGCATCGATCAGTTGTCTTGCTGGAGGATAGGCCATGCGCAGGTAAAGATCCGCCGTTGGCAACAGCACACAGGTGGTATGGCTCTTAGCCAGAGCCTCAATGTCTTCAGGAGTGACTTGTACCAAATGATCCACCGACTGGGCCCCAAGACGAGCTGCCATGACGGCACCGCCTGTGCGATTCATCTGCTCCATGTGCCCAGTGAGGGCATAGCCCATGCTCTGGGCCCGATTGTAGTAGGCTTCGCCCTGTTCGAGGGTGAAATAGCCTTGCTCAACAAAAATATCCACACGCGAAGCCAACTCTTCTTTGCTCACAGCGGGAAGCATTTTTTCGGTCACTTCTTTCAGGTATTCCTCAGAGGAGGAAAACTCCGGTCCCACTGCATGAGGCCCCAAAAAGGTGCGCAAAATGCGTGGTCCTTTAAGTTTTCCTGCCACACGAAGCATTTTGAGTTCAGTTTCTGTATCCAACCCGTAACCGCTTTTGATCTCTAAAGTGCCCACACCCTGGCGGGCAAACTCGTCCACGCGCTCTTTGGCTAAGTTGAAAAGCGTCTTCTCATCCGCCTCCCGCGTGTGTTTGACGGTTGAGCGAATGCCTCCACCGGCTTCGGCAATCTCCTGGTAGGTGGCGCCCTTGACCCGCATTTCAAACTCATGGGCGCGACTGCCGGCAAAGACCAAATGGGTGTGGGACTCCACCAAAGCAGGTATTAAGGTTTTTCCCTGGCCACTGACTTCTTCCAGACTGCTTTTTCCCACCAAACTCTTAATCAGATGAGAGGACAACTCCTTTTCCTGGCCCGCCCAGCGGATATGGCCGTTTTCAATCAACACGGCCCCCTCTTCGACCAGACCTAAGTCGACTTCCTGGGGGCGCCTGCCATCTTTAGCCGCCAAAGGCGTCATTGTTAGAAGCTCATCGATCTTGCGGAACAAACAGAAGTGGGCCATCCCCGATCCAATCACTCAAAAGAAGTATTATGTTTCATTTTGAGACACTACTATCTCACATGTACACAAAGGTGTCTCAAACCAACTCAAGTCTCTCTCAAAATAAGCCGATCTAGACTAATGTCAAGGACCGACCCCCCGCCGGCTCTTTGACTCATGGAACATTAAGCCAAGGGCAAAAACACGAGATTCCCCCGTGCGCCCTTACGGCTTCCTCTTTTTGGTCAGGAGTGTGCCCGACACATTCCTGGTCGGGACTTTCGCAAACTTCTAGGGACGGAAGTTTTCGGAAGTCTTTTTTTGTTGCCAAGAACCCACTTGCTATTTAGCCCCCTTCTCTTTGGTGCAAGTGTAACACTTCTGAGCCCTGAAAATCGCAGACCCTAAGGCCTTGAGCTCATTAGCACTGACCTCCTCAATGGGCTTTGTCCCAGAGCACCGGTCAACATAGAGATCTCCCTCTTTGCGCCAACTGCCTCGGACCAAATAATACCGAGATCCGACTTCTGCAAATTCAAAGCTGTTTTCACCTAAGTCCCGTAACCGCACGTAAGCACCCGCCCACTTCGGGAGGTCGCCCTTTGTTGAGTTTCGGGCACTTCGCCTTGGTTGCACCCCGGCTCTGGCATCAAACTGTTTCTGCAGTCGATTGCCCTCGTCGCGATAGAGTTCGACACGGGCAAAAGTAACACCCTCAATCATGGACAGCGGATAGAACGGATCTCGGGAAAATTCCACATGAGGTTTTCTATCCCGATACTCATTGTAGATTTTCAACCATACACTGGTGACTTCGCCTATAAAGACAACGTCCGAGAGGCCTGGCTTTTCGCAAGGAATACGGGAGTAGTTGTTGGCTCTATACTGCTCCACATTAGACCACCAGTATTTTTCAAAGGCCTGTCCCCCATTTTTTGAGCGATCCCTATTCAACACGGACTCTAAGTCCGAATAGATATAGTAAGGGTTCTTTTCCACATAAACGGGATTCCCAAGGGCCCCAATTTCTTCTCTCGCTTCGCTCATCAGCTTTGTTGGACTACACCGGTGAACAAAGTAGGTGCCGTCCTTCATCTTCGTTGCGTAGACAAGATAGGTGTCATCGGATTTCGGAAATTTGTATGAGTCCTTTACTCCTGTTCTGATAGGAATCGCATTATACGGCCCCTGTGGGCGAGACTCTCCCTTCCAAATCTTAGTCTCATAAAACCCAACATTTTCATAGGATTCGTCAGGCTTAGTTTTGGATTTGACTGACGGGCTGTTCGCCAGGATGACTGGTGAGCCAATTCGCCCCTGAAATATGAGGTCATACTCTTTGCTTTCTGTAGGACACGCGTCTTCCGAGGCTAACCCTCGCATTGTGGAACTCAATATTCCTAGAGCCAAGAGAATTGAATACAAACAGAATGAGCCAAGTCTCCTCGATGCCAATTTCTACTCCCAGTTTCGTATGGACAATACTGTATCTTCAATCACATCCAACACTTCGGACTTTCCAATATCCAAGGGACTCTCCAGCTCATAATGATCACAAATGGTCTTTTCCACGATCTTCTGTTCCGCTGTTGGGAACTCAGGTCTTGTTTGACAGTGGGGAACAAGTAATCCTGGGGATTACTTGTTCTTAGTTGCGCTCTGCTCTGTTTTGTTGCAAGACCAACACCTGGACGCCTTGAACAAGGGAGCCCCAAGACTCCTCAATTCTTCTTTGCTCACGGATTCTATGGGCGTCGTTCCCGAACAACGGTCGACATAAAAACTGCCATTCTCTCCCCACTTTCCTCTCACCAGATAATATCCAGAGTCAATTCGGGCAAACTCATAAGCGTTCCTATCAATGTTTTTAACGTGAAAATACGGATTTCGCCAATCGTTTGGAGGCTTCTCACCGGGCTTTACCTTCCATACCCCAGGCCTCGGCCCGGGACGCAGGTCCAATTGCTTCAGGAAACGACCCTTAATATCCTTGTAGAGCTCTATATCGGAAAAACTTAGCCCTTCAACTAGGGACCACGGATAAAATGGGTTCTGGTAACTCGAAAAAGTGACCCCACCTAAGGCTGAAGATGCGAGAAATTTCTCCTTAACTTCTATCCTCGCCTTTGCAATAAAGACCACATCCGCCTTGCTCTGCTCTGCACAAGGAGCAACAGAATAATGCGTTCTGCGGTACCGTTCCACGTAGGACTTCCAATAGGCATTTATAGCTGGCCATCCATCGATCTTATTGTCCCGCTCTTTAAATACCAATCCCACATCCAACAGACTGTAGTAGGGGTTGCGCTCCTCATAAATTGGTCGGCCAAGTGTTTTGGCAGCGATATCGGCCATCTTAGCCACCAGTGTTGGACTACACCGGTGAACAAAGTAGGTGCCGTCCTTCATCTTCGTTGCGTAGACAAGATAGGTGTCATCTGATTTCGGGAATTTGTATGAGTCCTTTACTCCTGTTCTGATCGGAATCGCATTGTATGGCCCCTGTGGGCGAGTATCGCCCTTCCAAATCTTAGTCTCATAAAACCCAACATTCTCATAGGGTTCATCAGGCTTAGTTGTCGATTTGACTGACGGGCTGTACGCCAGGATGACTGGTGAGCCAATTCGCCCCTGAAATATGAGGTCATACTCTTTGCTTTCTGTAGGACACGCGTCTTCCGAGGCTAACCCTCGCATTGTGGAACTCAATATTCCTAGAGCCAAGAGAATTGAATACAAACAGAATGAGCCAAGTCTCCTCGGTGCCAATTTCTACTCCCAGTTTCGTATGGACAATACTGTATCTTCAATTACACTCAACACTTCGGACTTTCCAATATCCAAGGGACTCTCCGGCTCATAATGATCACGAACCACCTTTTCTACAATTTTCTTCAGCAACCAAAGCTCTTTTCTCGCTTGGTACTTCTTGCCTCTCTCCTTAAAAAAGAGATACTTATCTACTCTATGGCTCATCTGCTCTCTGATCAATCGAATCAGTCTTCGGTTTCTCACCCGGAATCCCGAGTCTGGGATATGATCAAAAGCAGCTCGCAGCCCCTGCTGCTTGACGTCTAGGTGGTAGGTCACAAATCCACCCTTTGATACCTCAATGGAGTCTATCTCTGATAGGTTGGGGAAGCTAATCGAGACAGGGGCATAGTTTAGCTCAATTGGCTCCTCAAATCCCCCGACAAACATCTGGAAGTCCGGAACCATATTGTTGTGATAAACGACCTCTCCACGATGGTTTCGAGCGACAAATTCAAATTCCGAATCCGGATAGGCCATCAGATCACCATGAGAAACCTGAATCGAATCAACCAGGGAAAAATCTCCATCTTTACTCATGACTCCATTCACGACGACCAACTCGGGATCATACCAGGGCCACTTGAGATACCTGAGCATCGCCCCATAGCTGAAGGGATCAATCCAAAGATCCTGGAGTGGATCTCCTTCGAATGCAGACTCCATTATTGAGACCATCCCGAACCTAGCCTGCATTTCTCCCTCGGCCGTGAATTCATAACCTGCTACCACATTCCGTTCTTTTCTGGTGTAAGAAACAACTCGTGGGTCATTTGAATGGAACTTGGTTCCGAAAACGTGGCCTAGTTCATGCACCAAACTACCTGGGACGAAGGCTGGGCCCTCCAAACTATTACTGGCGCTTGGTACGACTATTATTCCCTCAAGCCCTACCTGAGAATAGCCTAAAACGCTCTTCCACCCCTCGTGTTTATAATATTCATCAAGCGAGGTTTTCGCATGGTATTGTATGTAGGATCGATCAACAACTCCAGCGATATAGACGTTTCGTGTCCCTCCATAGTCGCTTTTTATCTTCTTAGCAATAAGACTGAGTTTACTCATGTCCCAAGTATGATTATCCAGACCAATGCTCTGCTTAGCGACATCTCTGAATGTAGCTCCAAAGAGAGTGACACCATTGTCTGGGATCGGAAAGACCTTCTGAATGAGTTCTTTCTCTTGCTCTAGAAACTCGTAGGAACCCGGGTGAGGAGGCAGAAAACAGGATATCCCCACTTGGTCTTTACGACATGGGTCCATCGTGAATGGGTTTAAGGCAACTATACTGTAGAGCCCGACAAGAATTGGTTTAGTTTTATGAACGATAATCTGCCGATGGCCATAATTGTTCCCTGTTCGCACTTCCTCGATAGTATAGTTTGCGATGGCACTAAACTGAATTTGGCCACGCCCAGCTCCAAAGATTGCTGGATCAAAAACCTTTCTATAGTGATAGGATTCCCACCCAATCTCGCCAGTGAAATCTCCCGGGGACAGTTCAACTGTATCCAAAATAGTAACACTATTGTCCTCGTGGATGTAGTCAACCCCAAGGGTTACAACCGGCTCTGGTGCTTCAGGACCCAACACCTCTGGCGATGGCATAGTGCCGTATAAATGAATGTCGGCCTCAACCGAAGCCGCTCTTCCGGCAATGAGCGAAATCGGGTAGTTTGCCTCCATATTTGCCCAGACGTGACTGCTCTGATCCTCAGGATTGTAGGCATACTCATCGTAGGGGCCCATGCGAGGGTTTAAAACAATCTGCTTAAAAACGATACTCGATGAATCGACGGACAGATCAAACCAAGGGGTTGGAGATCTGCGCTTCACTTCAAGAACGACTTTGACGTCAAATCCTTGACTTGGATCAATCACGTGATTGTTTGAATACCATAAATCCAAGGTTGTAAATAAAACGGCCACAGCTCCCTCTGGGATTCGCACTCTCTGGGGTTCCGGACCGATCTCAAAGTCATACGGGATGTCCACCGGCTGAGTCCACACCGGGCTCACAATAGTACCCAGCCCTGGATACAAAAACGATCCCTCATCATCGACAAAAACCGCCCCAACTCGACTGGATTCACTGGCCGCAAAAGGCCACGGCATATAGCCCCCATCAACTGACAATGCGATCTCATCGCCGTCACGTAGGTCGATCTGATAGTCCCACCACAGAGACCTAAGATAAAGCTTGGTTGACTGAGAAGCATAGAGGTCCCAAAATGTCGTTTCCAGGTAGGTTCCCGTAGGAACAATTGGCACTTTCACAACATCCGTGAATAACTGAGCCCTAGCTCCCCAACTAAGAACAATACCAAGGAAGCCACACAACATTAACCTGTGACGAAACAGATTGAGCACAAATACCCCCCTCATATGAGCCAACGTACTACTGAAAGGAATTCTGGAACTGGCTTTTAAGGATAACCGATGGGCACCGAAAAAAAAAAAAAACGATTTTTGTACTAAAAATAAACACTATTTAATAGAGGCGTCTACCTCGACAAACCCAGCCTCGCCCGCCATATCAGGGTAAAGGTCACTGTCATTTGAGATTTGGCTCAGGACTTAACGAAGCCCCTCATTCGGCCAGCGGGCGTTTGACTTCGCGGTTGAGGCGCTTGTTGGTGGCAAAACCTTTGAGTCCCCAGGCGACGATTGAACCGAAGTGTTTTTGCAGAAACACGGCACCACGCCCGTGCCAGGTGATGACGGCTTCATAGGCTCGCGCTTGGAGGGCTCGGTAGATTTGTTTTGCTGCCTTGTCGGCAGGCATGACTAAGCGCTGAGGAGCTGAACGGCCCGTGCGATCTGGATCATACTCACCACGATTGTTCACCTGATGGATTTCAGATTCAATGAATCCAGGACACACATTGGTGACTGAGACTCCATGGGGAGCGACTTCCAAGCGCAAACATTCGCCCAAGGCCAGCACAGCACTCTTGCTCATGCAATAAGCTGATGATGAAGGCAATGCCACATAGCCAAGCACACTGGCGATCAAACCGATGCGGCCTTTGGTTTTCTTCAGTTCAGGTAGGGCTGCCCAAAGCGTGTTCATTACACCAAATACGTTGGTATCAAACTGACGTTGGTAATCTTCATGGGTGAGTTTTTCAAATTTGCCAGCCACGCCAAATCCAGCGTTGGCAATAACAGTGTCCAATCGACCAAACTTCTCCACCACCTGGGCCACGGCTTGATCCATCTCTTCACGTTTGGTCACGTCGGCTTTGACACAAATAACAGTCGCTGCGGGATTATGTTTTTGGCAACGATCGGCCACTTCTTGAAGGCGATCTTCCCTACGCGCGCAAAGGGCGACATGATGGCCACGACGGACATACTCTTCAGCCAACGCGGCCCCAATTCCTGACGAAGCACCTGTAATCAGAACGACTTGCATGGATACCCCCGAAAAGTTTCTGGTTCTTTTACAGCTAGCATTGAGGACGACCGCTGTCACCCGGGAATCGCGACACTAATGTCGGTTGCTCACCCCGGCAAAGGGTTTTATGCTGTAATCACGTTCTCTCACGTCAACGGTCGAGTTTTAACTTCACAAAAATTTATCAAAACCTAAAGGGGGGGAACCCATGGTTAACGGACGGATTCAGGCCGTAAGGCCCTGCTTTGTGTATTCAATCTTGTTAATTGCTTTTCTTAGCTCCTGTGGAGCTGAATTTGTCGGCAAAGAGTCCGACCAGCTTGATCAATCCAGCAATGATGCTCAGATCGCTACTAAAGGCGATCTTCTGCTTTCGGCCCTTTCCGACACCTCAACATTTGCAACTGTAATTAGGCCTGAGTTAGTCAATCTAACGGGGACCGCTGCATTCAATCTAGCCTTCCAGCCCAATCTTTCGCCAGTGGCGACGATTCGAGCAGGTGCAGATATCATTGCCGACAACAACAATCCGACTGGCCAGGTTTCGTTTCTTAAAACCATTACCTTTGCCGTTGGCAGAGCTTCCTCAAAACTGCGTGGATGTGCCGACCTCCAAGGCGGGACGAGGTGCAACCGTGCCGAAAACTATACTCCGCTTTCAACTCTAGATTATCAGTTTAGAGAGCCTCTTAAGAGATGGGTTTCCGACGCACCCCCTGGGTCCTTTCCTCCTAATCGATATATCCTCCGCTGGTGGGATCCTGTCACCGGAGCAGTCAGTAAAGAATACAAGGTTGAGGTGACATCAGACTTTTCGACTGTGCAGATGGCGATCTTGGAATTGAGAGCGTCGGACTACACCCGAGAGCTCGCACCCTTTCAGCAATACAGCATTGCCGCCTTCAACATTACCGAAGAATCTCAGCTATGCGTCGCCAAGAGAAATGGAGCGGGAACCGGAGCCAAGGTTTGTCGATCCTTCAAAAGCTTGGGATTTAGACACGTGCCAGCCAATAGCGTCTTTGGTCAGGTGTATCGAGCAAACATCCCCAACTTCAAGATTCCACGGGGTGTCACTGATTTACTTAACCAGGGAAGGGGCCTGTACGACGTGAGCATCATAAACGGAACTGAGGCCTCAGGCTCACCTCATCACATCGGTGTCGTAACTCGACTTTAAATGGCTCAAGGGGCTGGCGTAGGTTTAGGGGAGCCTTGCCAGCCCTTTGTTGACTGCCTCAGGCACTTGTTTACTTCTGCCCTTTGTCACTTCCAGTTGGGCCGGCGGGAGTGCGGTCAGTGATCACCGGGTACTGGGCCATAGAGCGTCTTGCTGCACACTGGGCCCAGCGAAGCTTTTGATCATCCTTGGCCGTTTCGGGCCAGTAGGCGGCACAGGTGCGAAACTCTTCGCTTTCGTAGGCCTTGGACTGAATCTGAGATTTGTTCATGCGACTCAGGTGGTGGCGAAAACGATCACAGTTAAAAGTTCCCACAAAGGTTTTTCTCTCTCCTGGTTTTGCCGGCGGCAGAGTCCGGGAGATGCTTTCCACTCTCAGTTCGCCCTCTTCGATCTTGTAGCGGTATTTAATGTTATCTAGCTGCTCCGTCACTTTATCAAATTCTTCTTTATGCTCCTGGTATTTACCCTTTTCCATAGGGATAAAAGTGTACTTAACCACCCGCGGAGCGTTTTTGGGAAAGGTAAATTCCACGCTGTCGTATTGGGTTTTGCAGTGAACAACTCCCGGCCCATGAGGGACATCTAAAAATCCTGTTCCGCCAATATTCAGGCCCGAGCCTCCAGTTTTGTTTAAGGCTCCCAGTGAAAGTGTGTAAGGCACCACTTCGGACATGTTTTCTGTCCGACCAAGACAAGCGTCAAAAGTGGGCAGAATCGCATCCACCACCGGAGAGTTTTCCATCACCTTGATCTCTCCGTTATCAGCACAGCTATCCTGGAGGGCCGAGCGGATCATGCCGCGGTAAATGTCTTCATTGTTAACGGCTGGATTGTTGTCAGCAGCCCAGCTACTGATGGCCAGAGAAAACAAAACCACGGCAGGAAGTAAAGAATTGGCAAGAACGAGTTTGAACATTCTATCCTCTCAAGTCAGGATTTGGTTTTAGTCATCCAGTCGATGTCAGGCTGAACTGTATTGGATTTAACGCCATCACTGGTGATTTTATTGTGACCAATTTTTTGCCATCAATGAAGGCCGGATCGGCAAAGCTCGACTAAGGTGCTACTGATCCTCGCACAGTCGAATTTTTTCCGGGTTTTCCGGGTCGCTGACCGGCCTTTCGTCGTCGACTCGGTCTTTGTCCTCGACCGCACAGTTGAGAATCCACAGGCGCAGAAGCTTCACCAGCACGCTGGGAACTAGGTCATAGCCTTCCTTGCCGGGCGGCATGCTTTGATGAATGGCTATGGATTTAAAAATGGAGCTTTCCTCAGGATGGCCCTTTTTGACGACGGTGAGCGCTGGGTGAAAGAGAGTTTGATAGTTGGTCAGATTGGCAGAATACCTAAGCACATCCCGATCCACTCCCTCGCTCTCCTTGGAGTGGCACTTGATGCAAGAGTCCTTAAATAGAAACTTTTGCACCACCGGGTAGTCAATCGAGGCTGGATCGAGAAAGTAGGGTTGCAGTTGCTCCTTGAGGCTGGGCTCTCTCTTCACCTGATCACTGACCTCCTGTTTGGCTCCGTGTTTAATCCACTGACGGACGAGTTCAATTTGATCAGGTTTCAACTGAGGTTTATCAAAGGGCGGCATGTGGCGCTTACCACTGGGCACAAGAAGAGAAGTCATCAAACTACTGCGGTCGGGTTCGTAGGGAACCAGGATCTTGCGCTGAGCACTGGCCCCGAAGGCTTCACTAAAACTCGACAAGCTGATGCCATCTTTTTTGTCTCGGGTGTTGTGACACTCGAGACAGTTTTCCTGAAAGACAAGAGCTTGCACATCTGAGAAAACAATCTGCTCCGGTTGATCCAACTTGGTTTTGACCTGGGAAAGAAAGCTGGGATCTCCCCCTTCAAGTTCCCCCAGATCATGAGTGGCCCCGCAGGACAATGCCAGCAGGGTCACAAAAAGCGGGAATCCCCCTAAGAGCAGTTGCCTCACTGAAGGATTCCTTCGATGTTAATAGTAATGGCCACTTCGTCTCCGGCCACGGCCAATAGATTGCTCATGCCAAAGTCCGAACGTTTGATCAGAGCCTTGGCCTGGTACCCCGTTCTCACATCGCCAAAAGGATCCTGCCCGGCCCCGATAGGGGTAACGGCAAGACTCACTTCTTTTTCGACACCATGAAGGCTCAAGGTGCCGTGAACAGTTTTAGGGTTTCCGTCCTGGTCGTAGTCCACTGAAGTCGATTGGTAACGCATTTTAGGAAAGCGACTGGCATCAAAGAAGTCCGGGCTGCGCAAGTGCTGATCCCGCCTTTTCTGATTGGTGTCCACACTGGCCACGTCAATTTCGGCCACGACACTCGATTCACCATTGGGGTTAAACTGGATGTGGCCAGAAAAGGTGTTAAACCTTCCCACCACCAAGCTAAACCCCAAGTGACTGACTTCAAAACCAATATTGGTGTGAGCCCCATCGATTTCATACTGTCCGGCCTGGGCCACTGCTGCCGCCGACGCCGTTTGCGTCATCAAGGTCACGGCTACTGCCGCCACCAACAAAGATAATTGTTTTCCAAATCCTACTGTCATGTCATTCCCCCTGTTAATGCCCGCTTGGTCAGGCAATGCCCAGGGTATACGACAATTCTGAAATAGCTTAAAACGACTAATACCTATTGCTGTCATAGGCGGGATCAATATCCCAAAAGGTTCCAGGTCCTCTTTGCGGACGCAGCATGACATTATTCTTAAGACGGTCTTTAGAATATTGTCATGCTGCGTCCGCAAAGAGGACCTGGAACCTTTTGGGATGACGACGCTACTTAAAACCAATCCCCCGCTCTCTCGACCGACTCATACATCTGGTAGCTAAACCCCACCGCAAAGGCCGAGTTCCACGGATCCTTGAACAAGGGACTGCGGCGATTGACCGAAAGTCCGTAGTAATCCACCTTGATGCCGCAAAAGACGGTGAATTTGGGTTTTACTTCGCGGGAGACGCCGACCACCAAATTGTTGCCAAGGAGTCCACCTTTAGCCTGAAAGCTCGGACGCTCGGGGGTGGCAAATTCGGCGGGGACCTCATAGAAATAATCCATCAATTGATCGCTGGCGAACTGGGCAGAAAAAAGAAAGGTCAGATCCCATTCTTCCTGCCATACGTTTTCCACATGTAATGCCAATTGAGGCTGAAACAGATAACCTCGATCGTCCATACGGGTAAAGTCCGTGGAAAACACATAACGAACGGGCATATTGAAGTCCAACCGAACATTTTCATCTTCCATAATGTGCACACGAAGACGCGGGCCCACCTCACCGATCCAATCCAGATCAGGCATTCCACCGCGGGCTTTATTGTCTTCGCTATTAGCTGGAAATGCCGCCGAGGCACTCAGGTCAAACTCAATCCGGTCCTTTTCCATCACCTTGCCGCGTATACCACCTTCATCGTCGGCGCGTAGAACTTTTCCACGATAATAGACATAGGGAAGGGCCAAAGCCCGTAAACGACCTTGATCCGCAGCTGGGTAGTCCTGGAGATAAAACACGGCACCGGCGAGACCGACTTCGTAAAGGGGAAGATCAGTTTCCCAGGGCCGCACCTTGGCCAGAGCCTCCGGCGAGTGACTGGCCCAAAGAAATACCGATATCAACAGGCGTCCTGTCCAGTTGCGGATTAGATCCAAAGGGATTTCACTCCCCTTTCTTTGGCAACCTGCACGGAGTCTTCATAGCCAGCATCAATGTGACGAAAAACACCCATGGCCGGGTCAGCAGTGAGAACGCGCTCCAATCGAGCCGCAGCCTCGGGAGTTCCGTCAGCGACAATGACCTGACCTGCATGAAGACTGTAGCCCATGCCCACACCACCACCGTGGTGAAAGCTTACCCAGGTCGCACCACAAGCGGTGTTCACCATGGCATTGAGAATGGGCCAATCGGCAATCATGTCCGAGCCATCCTTCATGCCTTCAGTTTCCCGATTGGGGCTGGCCACAGAACCACAATCCAAATGGTCGCGCCCAATCACAATTGGTCCTTTGACTTTGCCTTGAGCGACAAGCTCATTAAACTTCAGACCGGCCTTGGCTCTTTCGCCGTACTCAAGCCAGCAAATGCGCGCAGGTAATCCCTGAAAGGCAATGCGCTCTTCAGCCATATCGAGCCACTTGAGCAGATGGGTCTTGTGGGGAAAAAGCTCGCGCAAGGCATCGTCGGTGACCTGAATATCATTGGTGTCACCACTGAGGGCCACCCAACGAAAGGGCCCACTGCCTTTACAAAACAAGGGGCGAATGTACTCGGGCACAAAGCCGGGAATATCGAAGGCGTTGGTCACCCCTTCTTCTTGGGCCACAGCGCGAATGTTGTTGCCGTAGTCAAAGGTGATGGCGCCGTCTTTTTGCATGGCCAACATTCCTTGCACATGCTTGGCAATGGCGGCCTTGGATTTTTGCAAATAGGCCTTGGGATCAGAGTTACGAAGCTTGGCGGCCTCATCGACCGAGTAGCCTTCGGGAATATAGCCATTAAGAGGATCGTGGGCCGAAGTCTGATCGGTCAAAAGATCAGGTTTGAAACCTTTGGCCCTTAATTCATGAATCACAGTGGCCATGTTACCAAGCAGAGCGACACTCTTGGCTGCCCCATCGGACCTATATTTGGCAATTTTCGCCAATGCATCTTCTAGATTCTCCGCCACTTCATCCACATACTTGGTATCAAGTCGTTTTTGAATGCGCGTTGGATCCACTTCGACAGCCAAAACGCTTGCGCCAGCAAAAACACCAGCCAATGGCTGGGCTCCGCCCATACCGCCCAAACCTGCGGTCAAAATGACTTTGCCTTTGAGATCGCCACCAAAATGTTGGCGACCGGCTTCAACAAAGGTCTCATAAGTCCCTTGGATAATTCCCTGGGTGCCAATGTAAATCCAAGAGCCCGCCGTCATTTGGCCGTACATCATCAGGCCTTTTTTGTCCAATTCGTCAAAGACTTCCCAGTTGGCCCACTTAGGCACCAAATTAGAATTAGCCAATAGAACCCGAGGGGCATCCGCGTGAGTCTTTAATACACCAATGGGCTTTCCCGACTGCACGAGCAAGGTCTCGTCGTTTTCCAGTTCCTTAAGAGCCGTGAGGATGCGATCAAAGCAATCCCAGTTACGGGCCGCTTTGCCACGTCCACCATAGACGATGAGATTCTCTGGATCTTCGGCGACAATGGGATCCAGATTGTTTTGAATCATGCGGTAAGCAGCTTCCTGCAGCCAGCCCTTGCAGTTGAGCTCAAGACCTTTAGGGGCCTTTACTGTTCTTCCTACCATTCCAAGTCTCCCACGCTGTTATGTATGCTGTTGAGCAGATCTTCTGAGCGGATCATTTCTTTAATCGCTTCAATAT
Organism: Pseudobdellovibrionaceae bacterium; assembly: GCA_020635075.1. NCBI lineage: Bacteria > Pseudomonadati > Bdellovibrionota > Bdellovibrionia > Bdellovibrionales > Pseudobdellovibrionaceae > Pseudobdellovibrionaceae bacterium. Next base: position 2,118,904 of record JACKAM010000001.1, read on the forward strand.
CACGATAAAACACTCGGTCTTCTTCGGCAAAGGGCACACTTTGACGAATGGTCTCGTAGGCGGCGTTCACGCCGGCGGCTGCCTTCATCGGTGCGAGCAGGCCCAAGCCCTGTGAAGCACAAAGAAGTTCCATGGCGACAATGTTCTCCGCATTACGCACAATCTGCCCCAGCTTTCGCGAAGCAATGGTTCCCATACTCACATGATCCTCTTTGTCCGCTGAGGTGGGAATACTGTCCACCGATGCCGGGTGAGACAAAATCTTATTTTCCGACACCAAAGAGGCGGCCGACACCTGAACAATCATCATGCCACTATTCAAACCACCCTTTGGCGCCAAAAAGGCGGGTAATCCACTCATGGCCGGGTTGATGAGTTTTTCGATTCGACACTCTGAAATACTCGACATGGCACTCATGGCAATACCCAAAAAGTCGAGAGCAAAAGCCACCGGCTCACCGTGAAAGTTGCCACAACTCAGTACCTTGTTCTCCTCAGCAAAGACCAGGGGGTTGTCGGTGCTGGAGTTGGCTTCGATCTCTAAAGTCCGACACGTATTGCGAAGAGTATCCTTGGCAGCACCATGGACTGCGGGCATACAGCGCAAAGAATAGGCGTCCTGGACCCGCGTGCAACTGGCGTGGTTTTCACCAATCTGCGAGGTGGGACCCAACAATTTCAAAAGATTTCTCGCTGTCTTCGCCTCACCAGGGTGGGGACGTTCTGAAGCAATTAAAGGATCAAAGGCTTTACGCGAGCCTTGCAGAGCTTCCAAAGACATGGCGCCACCCAGGTCCACCATCCAAGCCAGGCGGCGGGCCTCGTAGCAATTCAAAAGCCCCACAGCCGTCATTACCTGACAGCCGTTGATTAAGGACAGCCCTTCTTTGGCCTGCAATTCCAAAGGAGCAATGCCCTTTTTGTTCAATAAATCCATGGATGGGATGTGCTTCTTACCGTCCCACACTTCACCTTCGCCCATTAGAGCCAGGGCCAAGTGAGACAGAGGAGCCAAATCGCCACTGGCTCCCACACTTCCCTGCTGGGGAATGACCGGCACCACATCGTGGTTGAGAAACTCCAATATCTTTTCCACCACCTCAACACGAATCCCACTATGGCCACGGGCCAAAGCATTGGCGCGCAAAAACATAATGGCCCGAGATTCAGGTTTGGAAAACGGCTGCCCCACACCCGTGCAATGAGAGCGAATGAGATTTTTTTGCAGCTGAATCGTGTCCTCATGGGAAATCTTCACATCACTGAAGGCACCAAAACCTGTATTCACCCCATACATCACATCTCCCCGCTCCATGCGGTCGGTGATGTAGCGGCGGGAGATTTGCATTTTCTCAGCCGCATCAGGTGACAAGCCCACTTTCATGACCGGCAGACAATAGGCGATCTGCCACACCTGTTCCATGTCGATATCTTGTCCGGTGATTTCAATCATCCCCGTGCTCCCTTTAAGGCTTCAATTGCCCAAGCATAATCGTTTTTGAAGACATAGGAACCGGCAACCAAGACATCGGCCTGAGCACACTGACGGGCGGTTTCGGCATTGATGCCACCATCGACCTCAATCAAGGCCTGAGAGCCCAGCTTGGCAATCTCGGCGCGAATGCGATCGATCTTCGGCACCTGATCGGCCATAAAAGACTGACCTCCAAAACCAGGATTAACCGTCATGACCAATACCAGGTCCACCAATGGTATTAGAGACAAAATGTCTTCAACCGGAGTGGCCGGCCGCAAGGTGATCCCGGGCTTACAGCCCTTTTCACGAATGGACTTTAAAACCGCAGCTGGATCTTTGGTCGCCTCGACGTGAATGGTCAGATAGTTAGCACCAGCCGAGATAAAATCATCTACATATTTTTCTGGCTCCTCGATCATCAGGTGAACATCCAATGGGATCTTGGTCACCGGGCGCAAGGACTTCACCACTGGAGCGCCAATGGTCAGGTTCGGAACAAAGTGTCCGTCCATGACGTCCACATGGACCCAATCGGCTCCGGCCTCTTCGATTTTTTTGATTTCTTCTTTTAAGATTGAAAAGTCCGCCGACAGAATACTCGGCGCAATTAGAAAACTCTCAGTCACCCAACTTTTCTCCAGGCTTGAGGGGGTAGCCGCGCAAATAATCTTTCACCGACATCTGCGCGCGCGACTCCGGTTGCACGCTATTAACTCTCAAGGCATCCCCACCAGATGCCACGACAAAAGAGTCTGCGTCAACCTCGATCACCTCTCCTGGATTGGCCGTTTTTTTGATCGGGATCACCTCGGCTTGATGGATTTTGAGCTTCTTTCCTTCCCGTGTCGTATACACTCCGGGGCCCAGCGCCAAACCGCGCATTTGGTTGCGGATCTCCATTGCCGGACGGCGCCAATCAATCAGGCTTTCGGCCTTGTCGATTTTATGGGCGTAGGTTACCAGGGATTCATCCTGGACCACCGGGACCAGATTGCCCCGCAAATAATCCATGAAGTCCACAGACAAAAGATCGGCCGCCAATGGTTTCATGGCCTCGTGCAAATCCACGGCATTCATGTCATCGCCAATGGCAATGCGCCTGACACCAATCACGTCTCCCGCATCCAACTTTTTGACCATCACTTGCAGGGACACCCCGGTCTCCGCCTCTCCCGCCATCACCGACCGCTGAATGGGAGCCGCCCCGCGCCAGCGAGGAAGCAAGCTAGTATGAACATTCACCACTTGGCGAGGATAAAGATCCAAAAACTCCTGGGGCAGAATTTGTCCAAAGGCTACCACCACGGCAGCCTCACCGCCCCAAGATTCAATTTCGGCCAAGACCTGGGGGTCTTTGACTCTTTCTGGAGTTAGCACCGGGATGCCGTTGGCCTCGGCCAGCTCTTTTACCGGAGAAGGTGTGAGTTTCATCTTGCGCCCACTGGGGCGGTCAGGTTGGGTCAGAACACCCACCACATTGTAATGGTCATCCTTCAGCAGAGACTCCAAGCAGTGCCGGGCAATATCGGGAGTTCCAAGAAATACGGTGCGAATGACACTCACAAGTTTGCTTCTTCTGTATCTCCGTCGTCCTGATCATCGTCTTCTTTTTCCGGATCAGGATAACCAAATTTTTTGATGCGCGACTTAATTCGATTGGACTTAATGGGGCTTAAACGATCAATAAATAGTTTGCCGTCAAGGTGGTCGATTTCGTGCTGGATGCAAATGGCCAACAGGCCATCCATTTGAAAGCGAAACGTCTCACCATCCAGGTTCAGGCCCTCGACCTCGATCAGTTCCGCCCTCTGCACGGTTTCATAGTAGGTGGGAACGCTCAGGCATCCTTCATCGTAGGTGGTCTTGCCTTTCTTGCTTACGACTACGGGATTAAAAATCACCAAGGGTTGCTCAATCGCCTGTTCCAGCTCCGTCATATCCTCAATTTTATAACGGCCATTTTCTCTCGGTCGGGTGTCCGTCACCAAAAGACGAACCTGGTGATTGACCTGCGGGGCTGCCAAACCGATGCCGCTAAATGAATACATGGTTTCCAGCATATCTTCCGCCAGCTGCTTGAGCTCAGACGTGACCTCTTTAACGGCTACGGACTTCTTCCGCAGACGCGGATCGGGAAACTTCAATATCTCCAATTTGGCCATTCGCCTCTAGACCTCCTTCAAGATCCCAGCTCTACCATGATACCCCGATTTTAAAGCAAATACCACCGGTCGCGCGAGAGGGGTTTCAAATGCCAAGAACTGGAAAGACTTAGCCTTTTACTTACGCAAACGCAAGAAAAGAACCGCTGCCCCGATGGTCATCAATAGGTTGGGCGCCCAGGCGGCAATAAAGGGAGGCATGGCTCCGTGGCGACCCAAAGTAATGGCTGAACTATAAAGAGTCCAATAGACGAAGGCTAGGCCAATACAAAGTGAGACATTGAGAAAGGTCCCACCTGATCGCTGGCGAGTCACGCTAAAGGGCAATCCCATAAGAGACATGACAAGAGCCGCAAATGGAAAGCTCATCTTGCTGTGAAAGTCGACCTCATAACGAAGAGTATCCAAACCCGCCTCTTTGTTCTTAGCAATAAATTTACTCAGACTATTAAGAGACATGGTGTCCGAAGAGCTCTCCGAAGACTGTAAGTCAGCCACCTCTTCGTTCATCTCGATCACCTTTTTATCGAAGGACTTGGTCAAAGGGAAGGAAGACTCTTTGGCAAACAAAGTCACCGTGCCTTCGTCCAACTCCCAAGTGGAGCCTGCCATGTGCACCGTTTTGGCGGCGATCAATTGAATCAGGTTCCATTCGGCATCGAAATAATAAAGGCTCAAACCTTGAGCCGTGGCCTTTTCCGCATTGAGAGTTTTAATATTGAACAGAACGTTTTCCGACCGATACCAAATCTTATTGGTCTTTACGGTTGAATACAGACCGGGCCGCTTTTTGATCTCCACATAATAAACAAAGTTCTTTTTCTGATTAAATTTGGGAATCAGCCGATCGCCCATCCAAAAATTGAACCCTGCTACCAAAGCCACCATCACCAAGATGGGTAAACTCACCCGTGCCAGACTCATACCCACGCTAAACAGGGCCACCAACTCCTGACTGCGGTTGAGAGAAGAAAGAGTGAAAACTGTGGCAATCAAACAGGCCACAGGAATCATCTGATAAAGAATTGCCGGTAAATAATAAGTGTAAAAGCGAATGAGAACGTCACTGCCAACGTCGTGGCGAACCATCGAGGTCAATGAGTCAAAGGCCAAAAAGATGGTGGCAAAAACAATCAGACCGCCCAAAAAAAAGAGCAGGAACTTGCCCGCGATGTAGCGATCGATAATGGATATCACTGGGAGGATGACCTTTCCGAGGAGCCTTGCTTGGCTTCTAACGCGTTTCAGCTTAACACGGGAAACAGCCCCTTGGCAGCAAAAGTTCTTGTGGCGATAGCTGAGTCATTCACCAGACTTGACTGGACTCGGTAAAAGGACTTAACTCGATGTATGGCTTTGCGCGTCTTGCTCGCCGATGAGAGCAGCACCATCAAAAAAGTTTTTCAGCTGGCACTCCAGGACTACGCTGTTGAGGTCAAGTCGGTCAATTTGGGAGTGGATGTCCTCCCCGTGGCCCAAAAGTTCCAGCCAGATATCGTGTTTGCCGATGTGCTGCTGCAAAAGCAAAGTGGCTATGAGGTCAGTGCGGAGCTGAAGTCTGACTCCCAACTGCAAAGAACTCCGGTGGTCTTGATGTGGAGTGGCTTTATGGAGCTCGATCAAGACAAGTTTGAGGCCTCGGGAGCCAACGCCCAATTGGAAAAGCCTTTTGATGTCCAGGCTCTGCGTAAGTTGATTCAAAATCTGGTGCCCAAGACCCACAGTCAGGATTTGTCCAAGTTTTTGAAGTTTCCCAAAATGCCTGAGTTTGTGGATGGGAGAAAGCCGGCTGGCAAACCAATGGCTCCCCCGACGGCGCCACCAGTTGAATCCCCGGTGGAAGAAATGCAGACCTCCTCGGACTGGTCGATGGAAGATTTCGCCGATGTGCCTGAGGTTCCCGAAGCACCAAATCTTGTGCGTGATCGGGATGAACGACCTGATGACGTTGCGGGCTTTGAGCAGGTCACCCTTTCCGGGCCGCCACCTGCTGGCAATGCCCCTCCGCCCATTCCCGGCAATCGGGACGAGGAATTGTTGGTCGATTCTCCTGAGGACAGCGAATCCAATTGGGAACAAGAAGACCTCACCCGCTTTCGGATTAAGATTCCTGATGAAGACCAAATGGACACTCCCGATGTCACCTATCCTGACCCGGAGGACTCCCTAGAACAGGTTCATTTGCTAAATGAAGTGAGCGAACCGATCGAACGGACATCTGACATCACCGCCACAAGGGCTCCTTCGACTGGGCCCGCCGATGACCTGCTAGAGGATAATTCCGTTCCTATCGTTACCTCCTCCCCTGGTGGGTCCGAAGACTCAGACCTAGAGTTGGAGCTGGAAGATGTGGCAACTGAAGAGCCGGATGAGGGCGAATTGGCTCCTTTACGCCGCATTGACCCAGCCAGAGTTGAAGAAATCGTGAAGGCGCAAATTGAGGAATTCATGCGTGACAAAGTCGCTGAACATCTGGAAGAAGTGATCTGGAAAGTCGTTCCGGAGCTGGCGGAGCGAATTATCGAACGCGAACTCAAGCGGCTCTTAGAGGATTTTGAACCCCAGCAATATCGCTAGAGTGTGAACCAGTGACATTAAACGAAATTGTACGGGCAGCTTTACGGGAAGACCTTCCCGATGGTGATCTTACCACCGACAATCTGGGCATTAAGGAAAAATACGGGCGTGCCCTACTGATGGCCAAAGAGGATTTGGTCCTCTCAGGTAAGGAGTTCTTTGCCACCACTGTCCATGAACTGGATGAAGGCTGTCAGGTCCAATGGCAATTTGATGATGGGGATTTCGTCCTCAACGGCCAGACGGTCGCTACAATCAGCGGAAACTTGATTTCCGTCATCAAAGCGGAACGGGTCGGCCTTAATTTTCTCGGCCACTTTTCAGGTATTGCCACCTACACCCGTTGCTTTGCCGATCAAACGAAGGACACCAAGTGCCGAATTCTGGACACCCGCAAGACCCTACCCCTATATCGAGAATGGGAAAAGAAGGCCGTGCGTGATGGGCGTGGCCATAATCACCGCATGAATCTCAGCGATGCGGTTTTGATTAAGGAAAATCATATTCGCCTGGCAGGTGGAATGCGCCAGGCTATAGAGCAGATCCGCTCTCATGTCGCCAAACCAATTGAGGTGGAGTGCACCAATTTGGACGAGGTGCAAATGGCCGTGAATTTAAAGGTTCAGCGAATCCTTTTGGACAATATGAATGATGAGGAAATTACCGAGGCCCTAAAAAAAATCCCGGGTTCAATTTCCGTTGAAGCCAGCGGCAATATGTCCCTCGACAGAGTTGGCTCCGTGGCCATGCTCGGAGTCCATGACATTAGCGTCGGGGCCCTGACCCACTCGGCACCCTGTGCCGACTTCAGTCTCTTATTTGACTGGGGAAAGCAATAAAGGAGTAATCATGACTAATCCCGGATTTGATATCTACCGCGCTAGTCGCGAATGGGCCATTGATCAGGCCGGCTACCATCTTGGCGGTGAACCCACTACAACCAGCACCAATGACGTGGCAAAAAAGGAACTGCTACCCGACGACAAGGACTGTGGTTTATATCTGACTCAACACCAGACTCAGGGACGAGGACGTGGAAGCCACTCATGGAGCGATGCGGGCAAGGGAACAGCCCTGCTCTCCACCTGGGTGTTTCGCCTGCGCAAAAGCCCCCAGCATGTGACTGCCCCTTTGTTTGGACTGGCGCTGTTTAATGCCGCTCGCAAAACATGGAACAATCTCCCCTTTAGTTTAAAAGCTCCAAATGATCTGCTCCTCGATGGCAAAAAGGTCGGTGGGCTGCTTCTTGAAAGTCTTAATCACGGCCAGGAGTTTTTTGTCCTGGTTGGCCTAGGAGTTAATGTTTTCTCAATCCCAGAGGGCATTGAGGACGCCAATCACCTAGCCGGAGCTGAGGGGGTTGGTGATGAACTATCTGTCAATGAGTGGAAGGACTTTCTTAGTCATTTGGCGCAGGAGTTTGCTTCGGCCCAAGAACTATGCACAATTGATCATCTCAACGAACACAGTCGTGAGGATCTCATGCGGGCTCTTAACAGCAATCCCAGACTTTCATCTCCTATTGTTGAAGTAGAGGCAAACGGAGACCTGGTTCAAGAGAGCGGCAAAATCTCTTGGCAGAACCTCTAACCAAGACAAGGGAGCTTAAGATGGCTTTGACCTATACGCCTAACGCTGAACTCGGAAAATCCTGTCCAGAGTTTTCACTTCCTTCAGTCGATGGTAAAACTGTGAGCCTTGCCGACTTCGCCGATGCCAAGGTCTTGGTGGTAATGTTTATTTGCGCACATTGCCCTTATGTACAGGCAATCGAGGAGAGACTGATTGAGCTGGGGCAATCCTTCCCCAGGGATCAGGTTCAGCTGGTCGGGATATGCTCTAATGATTGGGCCGATTACCCAGAAGATAGCCCGGAAAATTTGTTCAAGCGCTGGAAGGAAAGGAACTACAGCTTTCCCTACCTCATTGATGAAGACCAGTCGGTGGCAGGTGAGTTTGGCGCCGTCTGCACTCCCGACCTCTTTGTGTATAACAGTCAACGTCGGCTCGCCTACCGAGGACGACTGGATGATTCATGGAAAGAACCAAAACAAGTGACTCAACAGGATTTACGCCGAGCTATTGAGTGTCTGCTTGCCAATCAGAACATCGACGCAGAACAGATTCCCTCCGTGGGCTGCTCCATCAAGTGGAAACAATGAAGAACGATAAACTGTTAACAATAATCACCTCTCTCCTGTTTGTGAGTGGCTTGGCCTCCGTTGGCTGGGCCTTGTTCTCCGGCATTCAAATCAAGACCGCTTCAATTGAGCCTCCAAACCTTGATTGCGTTCACGCCAGTCAGCTGCACATGATGAGACGCTCAGACTTGGGCCCACTGCTGGAAAAGGATAGGCAGTACAAAGTATTGATCGGCTATTATGCCTGCAACCCCGTCCAACGCGGGGACCTTGTGTTCTTTCAGTTTTCGGATACCCTGCGACCCGTGGTTCGCGTGGTGAGGGGAATTCCCGGCGATAGGGCTGAAATCCGCGCCACCGATGGAGGCCATTGGGAAGTCTGGGTCAATGATAAGCCGGTACAAGGTGCCGATGGACCCTTTCGCCTCAGTGATCCCACCACCCCCCCTCCCTTGGCCAAAAATCTCGAAGACCGTGGTGGTGTTCTCAAAGAAGACGAGTACTTAGTCATGACGTTCTTGCCTCCCGGGACGGCCGATAGCCTGAATTTGGGCCCAACGCCGGCAGTGCAAATCGCTGGCAAAGTTATGCCCCTACCCAAGCCTCAGCCCTGAAATAATTACAACCACCGAGAGAAGGCCGATAAGCTTTTCGACCCTCGTTGATATCCTGCGGCACACCTGATAAAAGTCCCCCATGTTAAGGTGGCGGCTCCCCCTGATCGGGCTTTTACTCCTCAGTTTCGCTTTCCCAATTGGCCCGAGCCAGGCCATGGCCATTCCTGTTAGATCATGGGCCTGCCACTTCTCGGTTTTCATGGTTGGCAACACTTATGAGTTCTTCCGTCACGGCTATGATGCTTGGGATGGCGAAGGAACCATCTACTGTACCAACACCCTCAGCGGCAAATCAGAATCCCTGCGGCACTTTTTCAGCTTTCGTTCCTGGACCACCTCCTACGGTGCCGACACCCGTAGCAGTTTCATTATCGAGAGCCTTTCATTTGTTGTTGATGACCCCATCAATATCGCTGGTGCCTACGACGCGCAAAGGACGACCCTACAAACAGATGAGGAAGTCCTATCCTATGTCATCCTTTCCAGTGCAAACGTGCAAATGTCTGTGGCTGTCCGAGACCCCACTATAGCAGAGAGCCTTTACCCCAGTATCAAATGGGGGTCATTGACCATTGCCCCGGCTCCCAGAATCGATTAAGACAGTCTGCAAACGGGAGAGATTCAATGCTCAAATGGGCCTTCTTCGCAACCTTCGCCACTGTGTTTGGCATCGGTATCTATCTTTTTTTCTATCTTGGCGGATACAAGGATGTGGCCATTCAGGAAACCAACTACGCCAGCCTAAATCTCGTTTACCGTGAGCACAATGGTCCCTACCACCAAATCGGACCTGTTATTGAAATGGTGGAGAAATGGGCCAAAAGAGTGGGAATCAAGTGCGAGCGCACATTTGGCGAGTACTTGGATGATCCTGCAAAGGTGGAAGAATCCCGCCTGAGAGCCATTGGCGGTTGCGTCGTAAATCAAGATGTTACAGATCTTCCTGAGGATTTCTTCTTCAGAAGTATTCAGGCTCGTCCTGTATTAAAAGCCGAGTTTCGCGGAGCACCTTCGATTGGTCCCTTTAAGGTCTATCCGAAGGCGATGGATCATATCGCATCCCATCGACTCAAGATGGCAGGACCACCCCTCGAAATCTACCAGAGTCTCCCTGACGGAGAGTATCTGACGGAATTCCTCTTTCCCCTGGAAAAGCGCCCGACTACAGTTGACCAATAAGCACCCGAACATTAAGACAGGCACCTATGGGATTTGGATGAGGCAAACCGTATCCAATACCTGTGTTGTTTTGGTACTCGCAGATAAATGACTTTCACTCGAGAAAGGGGTGATTATGTTGGCAAGAAGATTCGGACTTCTGTTTTCTGTTGCTGTTGTTTTGGGCCTGGGTTCGGCCTGTACGACAAATCGAGTGACCAACAAAAACGAAGTGGTCACGCCTGCGGGCAGTGAGCCCAATCTCACGCGTGAAGCCGCCATTCAGCGCGCCTCCCATGTGAGCCAGGTTCATTACGATCTTGAGTTTCAGCTCCGTGAAAAGAAAACCGATTACTCAGGTCAAACCACGATCACCTTTGATTACCAGGGATCTCGCGAACCATTGCGCATTGATTTCTACCAAGGACAAATTCGTAAGCTAATGGTCAACAACAAGGCCCTCACTCCTCAGTACAACGAATTGTATATCGTACTTCCGGCCTCTTCACTCAAAGTCGGAACCAATACGGTCATGATTCAGTTTCAGCGCGCTTTTAGCCGCGATGGTCGGGGCTTTGTTCGCTTTGAAGATCCGGAAGATGGCCGCGTTTACACCTATACCGACTTGGAACCCTATAAACCCAATCGCGTGTTTCCCTGTTTTGACCAGCCGGATCTTAAAGCCACCTACACCATGAAGGTGACGGCGCCAAAAACATGGCACGTTGTCACTTCGGTCCGCGAGTCCGGAATTCAGGACTTGGGCAACGACAGCCGGGTTTGGGATTTTCCCAAGAGCGCTAAATTTTCAACTTACATTTGGTCGCTTCATGCCGGCCCCTATCACATGTGGGAAGACAAAGCCGGAGATATTCCACTGCGTCTATTTGCTCGGGAAAGCCTAGCCAAGTTCGTGAAGACAAACGATTGGTTTACCTTTACCAAGCAGGGGCTGGATTTTTTCCCCAGGTATTTTGCTTACCCCTACCACTACAAAAAGTATGACCAATTGATTGTTCCCGAATTCAACCCCGGGGCGATGGAAAACGTTGCAGCTGTGACCTTTTCCGAAAGGTTCATCAGCCGTGGCCCCAAATCCGACCGCAGCCGCCGTGGCCTTGCCAATACCATCCTCCATGAAATGGCTCACATGTGGTTTGGTGACTTAGTGACAATGAAGTGGTGGAATGACCTTTGGCTCAACGAAAGCTTTGCCACTTACATGGCTCACCTGGCTCTCGCAGAGGCCACGGAGTTCAAAAGCACCGCTTGGCGATCTTTTCATGGCACCAAGCAATGGGCCTACTGGGAAGATCAGCTGGTCACCACTCACCCCATTGAGGCCGATGTTCCAGATACCCGGCAAGCCTTTGCCAACTTTGACGGCATCACCTACGGAAAGGGAGCCTCTGTCCTCAAGCAGGTGGCCTACTTTATTGGCCCGGACAAGTTTCAGAAGGGTGTTCAAAGTTATTTTAAAAAGTACGCAGAAAAAAACACAGAGCTCAAAGATTTTATGGGCGAGCTCGGTGCCGCCTATGGCTCCAGCCTGGACGAGTGGCAAAAACAGTGGCTGCAGACATCTTCTCTGAATACCGTCTCTGTTGACCTCACCTGTGACAAAAGTAAAATCACCGAACTAAAACTCAGTCAGTCCTCTCCGGAAGATCATAATCACCAAAGAGGACACAGATTTAAAGTGGCCCTTTTTGGTTCTAAATCTGGAAAGCTAAGAACAACTGATGTATTTGAAGTGCGACTGACTGAGCCCAGCCAAACGGTGGCCGAAGCCACTGGTAAGGCTTGTCCCATCCTGGTCTATCCGAACTATGAGGACTACGGATACTTAAAGGTGAATCTGGACCAGGTCACGGTCAAGAACCTCCCTCAGTATGTCCACATCCTGAGCGACCCCTTCCAGCGCCAGTTGTTTTGGAGTGCATTATGGGACATGGTTCGCGACAGCAATCTTCACCTCAAGAAGTACGCCAATCTGGCACTTAAGGGCATTGAAAAAGAGAAGGACGAGGACACCCTGCGGGACATCCTCAACTCTTTGCACGGACGTTTTTCCAACTCTGCATCAGTTCTCTATTACATGCCTCAGGGAAGTAAGGAACAGACGCTGGCCTACCAGGCTTTCGCCGAAAGACTTGAGCGCATTTCCTGGAACAGGATGAAGAAATCCAGGGGTGGCTCCGAAAAACAAAAAATCTGGCTTAACTCCGTGATGACAGCGGCTTCCACCAATTTTGGCCTGTCTAACATCAAGGCCCTGTTGGATGGCGATGTGAAACTCAAAGGGCTTCCCATTGACCAAGATAAGCGTTGGTCAATCATTCACACTCTGGCTTCTCACAACTATGCGGGCGCAGCAAAATTGATTGAGAAGGAGTACAAAACGGACAGTTCTGCTGACGGGAAAAAGAACATGATTGCCGCCCAAGCTGCTGTACCCAACTGGGAATCTAAAAAACAGTGGCTTGAAGAGCTGATTAAGAAGGATACGACCTACAGTTTTGATCAGCTTAAAGAGGCTATGTACAGCCTCTTCCCCCGTCACCAGGTGGAAATGCGTGAGAAGTATGCTCCCGAGTTTTTCCAGAACCTGGAGATGATCGCCAAGGAGAGGGAGGGGTTTTACGCTTCCGCCTACACCAATTTGGTTCCTAGTGAATGTTTTGGTGAGAACACCACCAGAATTACCGATTTCCTAAACAAGCACCACGACCTTCACCCGTCCGTGGCCAAGAAGCTCAAGATTTCGCGCCAGGAGGACGAACGATGCCGCAAGATCCGCGAGTTGGCGCTCAAGAAATAGGGTCGCCTGGCTACGGTTCATATTGGCAAAAGAAAAGGCCGCTCAGACTGAGCGGCCTTTTTGTTGTTATCTCGCGTTGCTACTCATCCTTACTGGAACATCTGTACCGACATATTCCGTCCCATAAGATCCTTAATCAAAAATGGATTAATGGATTGGATGGCCGTTCGCTCTGCTGCCTCAGCATGCCCCGTGGAATCAAAATAACCATAAAGAGCCCCTTCCATGTTAATCTGGGGTCTGTACCTGGTATTAATCAGCTTGTCGACCAGGCTCTTAATTGGGCCAGGTGCAGGAACAAATCGAAGTCCAATGTGCAAGAGATCCAGCAACACCCGCATTCTCAGCAGCTTTTTGGGCTCCTGAAAGTCATAAGCCAAGGCCAGAGTGTTGTCCAAAAAGCCTGTTTCCACAATCTTGTGATGGATGTAGCGCTTTTCTCCTGTTGAGGTTGCAACAAACGCCCAGTCAAGACTCCCCAACACCTGCTCGAACTGATCCATATTGTCCTGAAGATTCTCTTCGCCCTTCCTCACATCTTTGGCAAAGTGTTCATTGCCATAGGTCAGCCAGTTGTCCTGGGCCTCTTGGCTTTCCCAAAATTTCCACCAGCTGATGCGGGCCTCATAAATGGAAGAGCGGATACGAGCGGCATCATCTAGAGGGAAGCCCAAATCATCGTCGGAATAGGCATCCAGATAGTGGAGGGTCATTTGTTGATAGAAATTCTGACGATCCTCTACATAACCCAAAACCCGATTGAAAATCCACTGAGCAACAGCTGCTCCGGGAACACTGTCCAGAAAGGACCAGGCAAGGTCGATAAATTTTTTGAGTAACTTCTCGGGTCCTGCCAAGGTGAACCAAAACTTGGAGTCTCCAGGTTTGGCGATCACATAAGGGTATAAAATTGAAGTCTGTAGTTCGTACTCAAATTCATCAATCAGCTTCACAAACTTGGCGTCGCCAAAAATAGCCTCAACATCTAGCTTCGCCAGTTCCTCCAAAGCTGATTCACCTAACACGGGCAAGTCCACTTCTTTCCCATCTGTGTCTTTGACCTTAGCAAAGGTATTCATTTCCTTTTGGAAGGCCTTCGGGTTGTTTTTGATGAGAATCAAAGTATCCTTAAGGAACGAGACATATTCCTTGACCGAAAAGGGCCAGCGGTTTTTTGTCCGCAGCTCGTCCACAAAGCCGTCCTGATTGTATGTCACTTCGATGTGATCGTAGATGGTTTCGAAACCCTTGCCCTGCCCCCAGGCCGCCGGCGCCTGGCTCGCTAGTAAAGCAAGAAAGCCGAAAAGAAACAGCAATTTCTTCATAGTGTTACCTTCCTTGGTTGTCGATGCTAAGACGGAATCCTCCTGATCCCATTCAATATTAAGACTCAAGCCATCTAACTTGAAGATGGACCTCGGGAAACCGGACAAGAGTCGTCGCGGTCCTTGGTCGAACAAATAAAAGGGGAAGGTTGCAAAACCTTCCCCTTGTTTACATCTTAACGTGTGATCTCAATGACTTATTTCTGACGAATCAGGTTCAGTGCTGAACCCGCCTTGAACCACTTGATCTGCTCGGCATTAAAGGTGTGATTCAGACTACAAGTCGCCTTAGACCCGTCTTTATGCTGGATCTCAAGGGTCAAAGTCTTGCCTGGCGCAAAGTCCTGAAGACCGGTTATTGCCACGCGATCCTCTTCCAGAATTTTGTCATAATCGGATGGGTTGGCAAATGTCAGCGCCAGTACACCTTGTTTCTTCAGGTTGGTCTCATGAATTCGGGCAAAGCTCTTAACGATCACGGCGGCTGCGCCCAAATGACGGGGACACATAGCTGCGTGCTCACGACTGGAGCCTTCACCGTAGTTTTCGTCACCTACGATGACCCACTTGTTTCCCTTAGATTTGTAGTCACGGGCAATCTGGGCAAATTCCACATCTGTGTCACCAGTCAAAACATTTCGACCTTTGCCGATAGCACCACCAAAAAAGTTGGTCGCTCCCAAAAGCATATTATTGGAAATGTTGTCTAGATGACCTCGGTACTTGAGCCAGGGCCCTGCAGGACTGATGTGGTCAGTCGTGCACTTGCCCTTGGCCTTACACAGAACAAGCAGTCCGTCGAAGTCCTTGCCATTCCAGGCCTCAAAGGGTGTTAGTAGCTGAAGACGATCAGAGGTGGGCGCCACCTTCACTTCGACACCGGTCCCCTGAGGCTTTTGGTAGCCCTCAGGATCAGTGACAAAGCCAGAGCCAGGGAGCTCAGGTGCTTCGGGTGGAGTCAGTTTAAACTTCTTGCCGTTAGGTGCTTCGATCTCATCCCGGGAAGGGTCAAAATCCAAACGGCCGGCCAAGCCCATCGCCATCACAATCTCCGGACTGCCGATAAATCCCAAGGTCTCAGGATTGGAGTCGTTACGGGCGCGGAAGTTACGATTAAAGCTGGTGACGATGGTGTTTTTCGTTCCCTTTTGCACATCATCCCGGCGCCATTGACCAATACAAGGACCGCATGCATTGGCCAGCACGGTCGCCCCTACCTGATTGAGGATCTCCATTTGGCCATCACGCTCAATGGTCTTTTTGATCTGTGACGACCCGGGTGAAACCAAAAAAGGCTGATTCATTTTGATTCCTGCATCCAAAGCCTGTTTGGCGACAAAGGAAGCTCGCCCTATATCCTCGTAGGAAGAGTTAGTGCAAGAGCCAATTAAAGCTGCAGACAACTGAGTCGGCCAATCATTCTTCTTAGCTGCTTCACGTAACTGACTCACAGGAGTGGCCGCATCTGGCGAGTGAGGGCCCACAAGATGAGGCTCCAGGGTCGAGAGATCAATTTCAATCACCTCGTCATAGAACTTTGCAGGGTTTTGCAGAACGTCCGCATCTGCCGTCAGCAAATCTTTATTGTCAGAAGCAAGCTTCGCCAAAGTTTCCCGTTGAGTGGCATTCAGGTAAGTGGCCATGCGGTCATCATAGGGAAACAGAGAACAAGTCGCTCCCAGTTCAGCACCCATGTTGGTGATGGTGCCCTTGCCTGTGCAGCTAATGGACTCACATCCTTCACCGAAGTACTCGATGATCTTGTTCGTTCCACCCTTAACCGTTAGCTGACCCAAAAGTTTGAGAATTACGTCCTTAGCAGATGTCCACCCAGACATCTTGCCCTTCAGATGAACACCGACGATTTTAGGGTTCTTGACTTCCCAGGGAAGGCCGGCCATCACGTCCGAGGCATCAGCTCCACCCACTCCGACGGCAACCATCCCCAAACCACCGGCATTGGGCGTGTGGGAATCCGTGCCAATCATCAATCCACCGGGGAAAGCATAGTTTTCAAGCACCACTTGGTGAATGATCCCTGCTCCCGGCTTCCAAAACCCAATGTTGTAACGAGAGGAGACGCTGGCCAGGAAATTAAAGACTTCGTCGTTTTCCTTCATGGCCACGGCCATGTCTGGATCCAGCCCCTGGTGGGCCCGAATGAGGTGGTCACAGTGAACCGTTGCCGGGACTGCGGACTCATCCTTACCCGCCAGCATGAACTGCAATAGGGCCATCTGCGCTGTCGCATCCTGCATGGCTACGCGGTCAGGGCGTAAAAGAAGAAAGCTCTCCCCCCGGGTAAGATCTTGACCTTCGGGGTCATCCAAGTGTCCGTAGACAACTTTTTCTGCGAGAGTCAGCTGGCGCCCGAGGCGCTTTTTCACCACGTCCAAGCGGGCACGGGTGGTTTCATAGACCTTGGTCACCATTTCCGGTGTGGTTTCAATCTTAGCCATACGATTGTACTCCTTTTCGAGGACAAACTAGCTAATAACGGCCTGCTGCACAATCTCTAGCAATTCGTGTCAAAGCCCAGACCCCCGACCTGACCGAATTTGACAGAGCCTCAACGACAGGTGAGCCTATTTAGACCTAAAATGACTTTGCCCCGGAGGGAGACAATGCGCCAACTAATACTTACTCTCACACTTCTGATCGGTCTCAGCGCCTACCAAGCCCAAGCAGACCTATTGATCGAACCTTTTGCTGGCTACGAAACCGGCAAGGTAAAAGACAATAACAGCAATGCCGACGCGGATTACAAGGGTATGTCTTACGGACTCCGCCTGGGACTGAAAATGATGGGCTTTGGTGTCGGCGCGGAGTACGGTGGCGGAGCCCTGGATACGGATGAGACCCCCTCAAGTAAGTTTACCTTCAAAAACATGGGGGCCTTCGTCAGCTATGACTTCCCCATTATGCTTCGCGCTTACCTGACCTACTTTTTTGCTGCCGACACCGATATCGACAACACGCCGGTTGCCACACTCAAGGGCAGTGGTTATCGCCTAGGGGTGGGGTGGACCTCTTTCCCCATGGTCACCATCAATTTGGAGTACCTAGTGCGCAATTGGGATGAGGCCGAACAGGGTGGTGCCACCACGAAATTGGACTACACTTCCACAACAACCATGTTGTCTTTGGCCTTCCCCCTTTCCTTCTAATAGGTCACCTGGAGAAAAACAAAAAAAGCCCACTCGAAAGAGCGGGCTTTTTTTGCTCGGTATCTCTTCTGTCCCTTAGACGTAAGATCCAGTTTTAATTTTCTCCAAAATAATCTTTTCCGGCATGATGGGATCTTTTGGGTTCACGGCAAAAATCGCCTGCTGCTCGCAACGAAGCTTTTCCTTGATCAGCCAGTGAAGAATTTTGGCTAATCTTTTATTTCGAGGCGCCACAAAGAAGGGATCATTTTGCAAGACATCGCGGGCCTTTTTTAGAGCCCGAGCCTCACTGGCGTCATTTTCCTTAACGTTGTAACAGTCCAAATCGTACTTTTTTACGTCTTCGGGCAAGACTCCCAAAAAGCGCACATCAGGAGCAGAAAAATCACTGTTACGGATCAGACTGGCAGCCGATCCGGCCTTGAGAGTCCGGTAAATGTTTTGCAAGGTGTAGGCATCCAAGTCTCCGAAGAAGTAGATCGGAATCTTGAGCTGATCCTGAATGGTCTTCACCCAACCACGAACACCGTTACTCGGCACGCCCTGAGCACCCACAACAATACAGTTGTTACGTGCCGTAAAGCCGTTACTCACCAAAGTGTTCGCCGTACCTTCTGACTCGATGACCAAACAAAAATCAATTCTCTTTTTGGCCTTCAATTTAAAGGTTTGGGGGCGGTTCTTAGGCTGAAAAGGTGTGGTTCCCAGCGTTCCCAAATCTACAACCGCCTTGTCTCCGTCTGGCAGAGTCTCCGTCACCACCAATTGCTTGGAAAAAGTCTGACCTCCGCGGTCGTTGGCGTAGCAGTTCATTTCCTCGCGATAAACTTCAAGCATATCGCAGATGAAATCAATCACCGCATCGCTTTCATTCTGCTCGGAAAAATCCAAGGGCTTTAGGAAGTTGTCAGACTTCACACTACCTTTGGCCATATAGTAAAGTTCACGTTTGGTGTTCACCGCCCCGGTCTTCAGATTGTTAAGGAGAATCTCAAGCATAAAAACCGTACGTGCCATTTTTTGAACCGAAGACACATTGAGTTCAGTTTTGACCTTTTTATCTCCGGGCGTGAGAAAACCCACCTTTGGATTGTACATGGAATTGTCTAGGGCACACTTAATCGCCTCAAGAGTCGGCCGCTTGCCCTTTTCCAAATCTGAAAGCATTTGCTCACAAAGAACCTTCGATTCTTTAGGAATGTCCCGATTGAATTCACGGATACGTGCTCGTGTTGCCATTTAATTTCCCTCGTTATTTCTTTTTACGAGCTGCAGCCTTTTTGGCTGTGGTTTTTTTGGTCGTCGCTTTTTTGACCGTGGTCTTTTTGGTTCCAGCCAGTTTTTTGGTGGTCGCCTTTTTCGCCGTGGTCTTCTTGGTACCCGCTACCGTCTTGGTTGTGGTCTTTTTGGTGGTCGCGGCCTTCTTTGTGGTGGTTTTCTTGGTCCCCCCACTGGCTTCGGCTCCTTCCTCACCAGACTCCTCTTCTTCGTTCACGCCTAGGCGCTTTCGCTGCTTGGCCTTTAGAACCTGAAGTTTTTCTTCCGCCTCAGCCAATTCGGTCTCGGCGACTTCAGAGTCACGCCCTAACAGCTTTTGCAGGCCCTGCTCCGCGGCCACCTTCCGTTTGTTAGAAGCGCCCGTGATATGGACAAGGCCCGCCACCAGGATGGGACCAAACTTTTCAATGTGCTGGAGTTTTCTCTCTAAATCTGCGGCCTTGTGCTCGCGCTTAATGTGACGAGACAACTTTTGGCCCGCCTGCATAAGAGCCCGGCGGATCTCCTCCACCAACTCGTCACTGGCATCGATAGTCTCTTTGGAGGCATTTTTAAACTTAATAAATGGAGAGGTCACACTCACCGCGAACACATAAGGTCCGTTGGGCAAACTGTTGCGCGACTGCTGAAGACCGTAGGAACGCCAGTTCACCGACTCCACCGCCTTAGTGATGGCACAAGCAGCTTTGTCAAACTGCAGAGGAACTCGGTTGGCAAATCGCAATAACTGAATACTGGTATCCTCATTGTCAGACGGGCGGTTTAGGAATCGGGCAATCGCCACTTCCACCACCACCGGCTTGAAATCACAGATTCTAGGTCTGCGGGTGACAACACTAAAAAAGTCCACTTCGCCGAGGCGGTGAATACTCTTCGACAGCCCTTCTTCACCAACGGTCAGCACAGACCTGGTTGAAGGATTGGCCAACTCTGTGGCCTGCAAAACCTGAAAGACCTTTTTGAACTCAGCTTCTTTAAATTTAGTCAAACTGGAGCCCAGCAACGGCTTGGGCAGCCCGTTCTTGCTCAAATCCTTAATTGTCCCTTCAGTGACCCGGGAGAATCCCTTGCGCAAAAATCTCTCCAAGGAGATTTTTCCATAGAGATGGGCGTGAGTCATAAACTCACCCAACTTCATGGTGTGAGGGTGAGGCATGGTGGCCGACGGAATTCTCGGTACATCATCAGAAACCCGATCAATGTGGACCCACTCCTTGTCCATGAGCTTGTAATGAAGCGTTAGGTGGGGGTTCACCAGAGTCGTGCCATCTAAATAAGTGATCAAACCGCCATCGCCATTGAGCTGAACCCGGCCATCAATGCGAAACTCAACCCGGGTTCCATGCTCCTTTTCCCAATCTATGGTCTCCTTGTTCTTCATCAGGCCTTTGTTGCCCTTGATATCCACATCGATCTGGACCTGCATGGCCTTGCGCATTTTGTTGGTCTTGCTAATAACCGAAACGCCGGCCGCGTTGGTCAGCTGAGCCCAGGTGGTGGCCGCAGAAATTCCAATCCCCTGCTGTCCACGAGAGCACTGTCCTCGACCAAACTTGGAGGACGCCAAGTACTCACCAAATACTTTGGACAAATCGTTGGGGTCAATCCCCGGTCCATTATCTTCAACGATGATTTCCACTAAATCGGCAGTGCGGGTGGAACCCTTGCCTACCTTATTCACCATAACGGTCAGCTCTGGAGCGATTCCAGCTTCCTCGCAGGCATCCAAAGCATTATCGATGGCTTCTTTGAGCGTGGTTAACACTGCTTTGGTGGGCGATGAAAACCCCACCTGCTGAAGATTTTTGGCAAAATACTCGGCCGTACTACTGGTCGTGATCTTTGACACGGATTGATTTCCTCAGTTCTCGCAAGATGATCTTCAAGGTCTAGTTAACACTACTTTAAGGGGATAAACCCTGGTTTATGCAAGAACAAAACGGAAAGGCCCTCTGGCGCAAGGTGCAATAAGTGGGTGATTTTCATTTGATACGAAGCCTCAAATTCAGCTCTGGGACTGGATTTCTCCGTCTTTGGCGAGGGCCTGTTCCCCGGGTAGCCAATATTTTTTTTCCTGATTACAGGACAGGCAGGCCACCACCACATTCTTCTTTGTGGTCATTCCCCCTCTGACGATGGGAATCTTATGATCCATTGTCAGTTCTGACGAAGTAAAGGACTTCTGGCAGTAATGGCATTTGCCTCGACCCAATTGTTGCCGCCACCACAGGCTCTTACGCAGCTCGCGGGCCTTGGCTCGTTCCCGTTTTTGATGGGCCTCGTCGGCCGGTTCGAAAAAAAATTCCACCCACCTTCAATATCATAGATGACAGCCAGACCCGAGCAAAATTTACGCATAGCATAAAACGTGAGAATCCTTGGCTTTTTGGAGACCCCTCTTGTCAATGCCCTGAATTTTGGGGTAAAAAAACAGCTCTTTTTTGACGTATTTAGGCGTGTAACACTGGGAGGTCAGGTGACTGCCGAACAAATGGAAGCCCGAATCAAGGAAGCCTTCCCCGAAGGGGACGTGGTGGTTTTTGACCTCACCGGCGGACAGGATCACTTTGAAGTTCGCATTGCCACCCCCCAATTTGCGGGCAAGTCACGCATTCAGCAACACCAAGAAGTGATGAAATTGTTTAATGAAGAGCTAAAGACTGGTGAAGTCCATGCTCTGGCGATCAAAACCCTGGTTAAGGATTGAAGGAGACTAATCAATGGATGCCGGAACCAAAGAAAAAATTGAAGGCCTTTTGAATTCCAACAAAGTCGTTCTGTTCATGAAGGGGACCCCCAGCTTCCCTATGTGCGGCTTTTCAGCTCGAGCTGTCGCCATCCTTCAAGAATGCCAGACTGAGTTTGCTTCATGCAACGTGCTTGATGACGAAGAGGTTCGCGCCGGAATCAAGGAATATGGCAACTGGCCCACCATTCCTCAGCTCTATATAAACAAGGAGTTGGTCGGTGGTAGCGATATTATGATTGAAATGTTCCAATCAGGAGAGCTCAAGACCCTGCTTGATAAGTAATCGGGCAGAACGTTCAAAAAAATAAAAAAAGCGCGGCTCTAAGACCGCGCTTTTTTATTTTTTTATCGAGACACACAAAACTTACTCGCCAGCAAATCCCAGCTCAGCAAATACAGCCTCAAACAGTGCCTCAAGACCTTCCATCTCGTCTTCAGTGGGCTCACGCTCAGCTTGAAGAGCTTTGAATACTTGAGTCAGGGACTTTTGGGCATTGCTCACAAGATCAGAGGCCAGGCTAAACAGAGCGGCAAAGTCCACATCCACAAAGCCCTGCTCAACGTCGGGGAATACACCCTTTAGAACCAAAGACTTGATCGACACAGCCTCTTCAGAGGCAGGAGCAAGAGCCAGCTCGGCCTCGTATCCACCACCGGTCAAGGGGGAGATCTTCAGTTCAGCTTTGTAGAAGCCCTTTTTGTTGACGGAATCAATGATCTGTAGAGCAAAGTCGGAGTACTCTTCAAAGAACTCTTTGGGGTTGTCCATCTTCCAGGACAATCCAGCCTCGGTGCTCACTTCAGAGCTGCCGTTACCTTGGCTCAGAGCCAGGTTGACATAGCCCTTGCCGGTATCGACACCTTCGTCGTTTGCGCTAAAAATCACGCTGAGAGCAGAAATGAGCTCTTCAACACCATTGGCAGTCTTGTACTCTTCCGTTTCACCTTTGGTGATTTCTACGGAAAACTCACCATGCTCTTCTTTTTCCAATTCGGCTTTGATGTAGTCATTGACCTTTTTAAGATCAGATTCAGTAATGGGCTTGGCATAGGCAGCGAAAACCATAGAAACGGCAGCCAAAAATGGCACTACTCGACGTAACATTTGTCCCCCTTGTTTGAAATTATGCACTCTCTTGAATGAGCGCTCACAGTTACGTCAGAACGAACCCACTGCCCACCGGACGGTGGCTAGTCGAAGAATTTACAGTGGATTTATCCGATGACCTGGTGCCCATTTGGGCATCAATGAAGGATTTACAGTAACTCACTGATGTTCGCGCATGGCCCTTAACAGGAAGTAAACAGGGCAGAATCCCCAAGATGCGGTCGCCAGCGGATAGAATCCCAGGTAGGCCCAAAAGGGGCCACCAATCATGGCCCAGGTCAACAACAGCAGGCCGAAGATATACCGAAGCACTCGATCCCAATATGCCACATTTTTCTTCATTTTCCTGCCTCCGCTATTCAACCTGATAGATAAAGACGGTGATGACAAGTTCAAATCATTGCCGGTGGTCCGAAGTCCAGCTCGAAAACTCTCGCTCACAATCTACTGGCCAATAGTGACTGTATGTCTATAATTGCAGTATGTCCATCCGCCTGATTTTTCGCGATAAGAAATTCACTCCCATGTTTTGGACTCAGTTCTTCGGGGCTTTTAATGACAATGTCATGAAAAACGCCTTGGTGCTCCTGATCACCTTTAAGAGTGTTTCTCTGATGGGGCTAGAAACCAACGCTCTGGTGGCCGCAGCCGGAGGGATTTTTATCCTGCCTTTTGTATTGTTCTCCACCCATGCAGGTCAAATTGCCGACAAGTTCGAGAAGTCCCAACTGATTCGCTACACCAAGATTTGGGAACTGATGATCATGGTTTTGGCCGGGATCGGCTTTTACTTAGATTCCTACGGTCTATTGCTATTTCTGCTGTTTTTGATGGGAACTCAATCCACCTTTTTTGGTCCCATTAAGTATAGCATTCTGCCGAACCTGGTTCCACCCGAGCGATTGACTGAGGGTAACGCTTATATCCAATCGGGAACATTCGTCTCTATCCTTCTGGGAACTATCGCCGGTGGACTCGCCACCGGACTTGAGGACGCCACAATTGTCATCGTCACTACTTTGATTATTATTGCTTTGTTGGGGCTTGTCGCCAGTTGGAAAATCCCTCCCGTCCCCATGGGGCAGCCGGATTTGGAGTTTGCCTGGAACCCCTTTCCCACCATGAAGTCCTTCTGGGCCATCATTCGGGAAAAAAAGGCCGTGTTTAATTCGGTTCTGGGGATTTCCTGGTTTTGGTTTTTTGGAGCTGGCATCCTGACCGTACTCCCGGTCTACTGCAAAGACTACTTGGGTGTAAATCAAAACGTGGTCACAGCCTTTCTCGCCATGTTCACAGTTGGCATCGGCATTGGCTCTCTCTTGTGTAGCAAGCTCTCTTTTAAACGTGTGGAGATTGGTCTGGTTCCCATTGGCTCACTCGGCATGACCATTTTCCTCATCGACCTGTTTCTTGTTGTTCCATCCTGGACAATGGACCCCACCTACCCATTGGGTATCAAGGAGTTTTTTGGCTACAGAGAGAGCTGGCGGCTGCTGAGTGATTTTCTATTGATGTCGATTTTTGCCGGGTTCTACATCCTTCCCCTTAACACCCTAATTCAAGAGCGCAGTCACTCGGAATCCCGCTCCCGTGTGGTGGCGGCTAATAACATCCTCAATGCATTCTTCATGGTTGTGGCCTCAGTGGTGGTGATGGCCTTTTATATGCTTCATTTTAGCCATCCCCAGGTATTTCTTGTCTTCGCGATACTCAATGCCTTCGCTGCTGTATACATCTACTCAATCGTACCAGAATTCACCTTGCGCTTTTACAGTTGGATTCTCTGTCATCTCATGTACCGCCTTAAAGTTACAGGGGATGAAAACATCCCAAAAGAGGGACCAGCCATCCTCACCAGTAATCATGTGAGCTTTGTGGATTGGCTGATCCTTTCTGCGGCCAGCCCCCGCCCGGTGCGCTTTATTATGTACTACAAGTTTTTTGAAGTTCCTCTTATCCGCCATCTAATGAAGCAGGCACGAGTGATACCTATTGCCGGGGCCAAGGAAGATCCGGAAATTCTCAAACGCGCCTTTGAACAGATTGCCGCTGAACTTAAGGACGGTGAGATTGTCTGTATTTTCCCCGAAGGCAAAGTCACCCACGATGGCAAGATCTCGGCTTTCCGCCCTGGCCTTCTGAAGATGCTAGAGTCCAACCCGGTGCCGGTAATCCCCATGTCACTGACTGGAATGTGGGGAAGTCTCTTTAGTCGCAAGGACAAATCTTTGAGTAAAAAACGGCCGCGTCGTTTTTGGCACCAAATTCAGGTGGATATAGCTCCTCCAATGAACCCTCAAGGGTTTCGCTTGGAGGAGCTGGAAAAAAAGATCCGCCTGATGGCGGGTGATATGGCTATTGCCAATGGGACTGATAGCGGCGGTAGTGCTCCTTCCACATTCCCGACCGACTCTCTATAACTGAAGCCATGACAATGGCTCCAACACCAAGGAAAGCCAGAGTGAGCCAGCTCCACCCGCCCAACCACTCAACTGCCACAAAGACGGTTTGGGTTAGGCCAATGAAACTGGTCAAGGATCCCAGTTGAAAGATTCGCTTGCTCTTACTGCGGAACCCCTCAATGGCCATGACCGAGCCAAAGATAAAAATCATTTGTGCTACGAAGGGGTGATGTCCATCCCATCCAATAACCATTCCAGTGATAGGCAAAGCCAATGCTGTCAACTCGACCAGCGTATCAACGGCAAGGATTTTCGACGCCCTTAGACCGCGAATGAGGAAATAAAAGGGAAAGACCACGAGGAAGGCCTCCCACTCCCATCGAAGATGAAAAACCCCGTCAATGCCCTGGACTAAAGCCGACCAGCCGACCCAAGTGAGAATCCATGAGAAGAACTGCAGCATGGGGAAGACTTGCTGATCCCGAGAACTCAGGTGACTTACCGCAAAGCCTAAGGCGGAGATGCAGACAAAGATAGCGCCAATGACAAAGTCGGATTGCGGGTAGAACAAGCTGCGACCGACGAGAATAGCCATGGGGACCATGAGCAACAAATGTGCATATCGCCGATCACTGCTCATTTGCTTGAGACCTTTCCGTCCTTCCATCCACAAAAAGTGAGCACTTAAGGCCACCTGGATGAGGATCATGATGGCAACAGGAAAGGACTGCCGAGCGGGAATCAACAGCAGTGCACCTGAAATGAAAAACCCAAGAGACAAATCCCTGCCATTCTCCCGATCGAGGGATAAAAATCCACTGAGAACAAGAGGGGTCATTAACGCCACCGCAGAGGTCAGAGCGATGGCCACCTCTATCCAGCTTCCGGCGGAAAACGAAAATATTCCGGGCATTGGTGTTTTGCCGTTGGTCTGTGTCAACCCGTAGATCATCGCACCCACTTGGGACATGAGGGCTGGAAATCCAGCAGCTCCCAAAGCCAAAAGAGTTCGCGCCCCCTTGGTTTCACCCAGTTTGCGGGCGCAGAACACTCCCAGTGCGCCACAGACGACGAGTAGAATTTCGAAGGCCATAAAGCGCCAAAAGCTAGACAGGTGTTGCAATCCGTACATGAGGTAAACCGCGCCAGATCCAATCAAGCTCACACTACCCACCAGGCGCATGAGTTGAGTCCACCGGGCCACACTCCAGTCTCGACCCCATTTCGACTTTTCTTCTGATTTCGGTATCACTGTTTTATTTTCCATGGTTTCCTCCGCTGGTTAGGAGTGAGCCTGGTGGCTCACTCCTGCCCCTGATCCTTGTCTTCAACAAGGGCATCCAAAGCCAATTCCAACTCCACCTTTTCCTCCTCGCTGTCGAGGTTCTCACTCAGAGAGTCCACACAAATGTCACCGGAGTCAGCCGCTGCCTCTCGACGCATGACCTGTAACTCCCACCGATCAAACACGCCTTCGAGATCTTCGGGCACCGGTGTTCCGTCCTGAAAGCTCTTAATCATTCGCGCACGCGCCTCTCGTGAGCTGAGAAGCTTTTGCTTGCGTTTCATTTCCTCAAAACGCTTTTCCACCTGATTCAGGCCACGGCAGAGCTCCACCCTCTGGCTTTCCATTTCTTTGAGCGAACTCTGCCAATGAGCGATGTCTTTCTCTAAACGCTGAGCCCTTTGTACGCAGGCCAAGGCCTTTTCCCTGTCACTTTCAGCATAATTCCTGGCCCGGTCCTGCCAGCGGACCTTTTGCGTGGCGAGAGTTTCGATTCTCTCTTTATATCGATTGATTTCCCTCTCCAAAACCCGAACCCGAAAACGGGCCTCCTGCATCTGACTGGAAAAGCGACGGATGCTTTCCTCAGCCACGGCTTCATGATTCTCCACTTGGTTGAGAAACTCATTAAACTGGGCCGTTAAGGTGGCCGAAATCCTTCTAAATGTAGACATATTCACTCTCCTTTGTTGCCATTAGGATACTCAGCCCAACTCAAATTCACCCTCAAATGCTTGTTACGTTGTAATCTCCAATTGGGAGTCTAGGTTTGAGAATCGCCAAAACCCGTAAATCTCCCAATAGGATAGACGACTACCGTTTTCGAATTTCCAGATGAAATCCTTCTAGATTTTAGTTACAATGTAACAAGGGGGCATCATGGACCTTGGAGAAAGGCTCTTACAGGCGGCAACGGTGGCTGCCCACTCGAATTTTGAGGGCAAAGGATTTCGCCAGAAAGACGTCCGCTTTATGGCGGAACTCATGGCCAACTGGATGGACGCCATGTGGCCGGCAAACCATGGCCAATGGCACAACACCCAGATCATGCGCCTTCTCGAAGGCTTTGTGACCACCGGACTGGCAAAGAAGGCGTCATCCCGCCCACCAAGCTATCGCCTGACCCGGGGAGGCCTGGTGGAGCTCAGCCAAAGTCTCAGCAGCGGACCCTTTCCCCTAAGTGCCAGCGAGTTTTGTTTTCTTCACTACTTCTTGAAGGCATATGGCTCTCGAATTCAGCAACTGATTGCCCGTGAAGGCAGTGGGTTTTCCAAAACCCTGCAACTGGAGATTGAATCCCATTTGGACTACAAGGGACTTATTGCCAACCAACGAAAGGCTCTCCAATTTGCCATCCAACGTCTGCAGGTGCGACAAAAAGAAACCCATGAAACAGCTCAGCTAGTCACCCGCCTGCAAAAGGATGGTTATCCTGTTGAGCACATCATCAATGAGGTGGCCCACCTCTACCCCTACGACCTCAACAACCAAAAGCCCATGGAAGAACTCTTTCGTGAAATACCGCCCGAACTCCGACTTTGGGAGCTGGTGCGCGGCAACCAACACCGTGCCGACACGCTTTGGACTTTGGAAATCAAACTTCTCCAATCCTTTCTGGATCAACTGCCCAAATAGTCCTGTATCAAAGTAAAACAGAGTCAGCAAACCCACTCCCCTTATGCTTTTGGCGACTGCGACCAATATTTTTGCACTTTCTCCAACTTTCCACGAATAGCGCGCTAGGGCAGGTGGGAAAGACCGAGTTTCGGTCTTTCGCCCTCGAATTAGGTCCTCAAAAGGCCGATGTAGATACCAGGTATATTATAGATGAGGGTGGGGTAAAGGGAATGGCGCGTATTCTAGTCGTGGATGATGATCCCGATATTTTGAAAGTGACGGAGAAGGTTCTGTCAGCTTCTTCTCACGTGGTCATGACCGCAGGAGATGCGATGAAGGCCATGGAACTTTTGAATACTGTTCCCTTTGACCTGCTGTTGTCTGACGCCAACATGCCTCACTACTCCGGCTTTGATCTGGTCAAAACTCTGCGTAACGACAAGCGCTTTCATTCCATGTCCATTGCCATGTTGACCGGCCTAAGAGAGCGCAAGGACATTGACCGGGCCATCAAGATGGGAGTTGACGACTACATCGTGAAGCCCATTGATCCGCTCTTGTTCGTCAAAAAGGTGGAGGCCTTGTTTAAGAACAAGCCTCCCATGGAAATGCCTGAACTCAAATTTCCCGAAGGCAGCGAGCTCAAACATGCGGCTCTAATGGTACCTGGAGAAGTGATCTCCATGTCGGAGCTGGGGATGACCCTGCTCAGCCCCCACAAAACGCCAAATGGAATGGTCATTGAGATCAACAGTCCGATTTTTGAACTTATTGGCATTTCCCCTCCCCCTGTTCGGGTTTTATCGTCTGAGCAACGGGAGGACGACGGCAAGTGGCAGGTGAAGGTGACTTATATGGGAGCCACCGAGGCCATGCTACAGAAAATCCGCGCCTGGATATTTTCTAAAAACTCACATCGTAGCCGGACCTCCTCATAACCCAGAGGTAAATATGAAGATTCTTTTAGCTGAAGACGATCCAAATATTTCTCTTATTGCCAAGCTTGCATTGGAGCAGATTGGTGGCCACCAGGTCCACGTTGCCACCAATGGGCGCATGGCTTTGGAAATGGCCTTAAGCTATGACTTTGATTTGATTTTACTGGATGAAATGATGCCCGAGATGAACGGTCTGACGGCCTGTCGCAACTATTACGCTCAAGCGACCAATCCATCGCCGGTGATTTTCCTCAGCGCAAAATCTCAGGAGTCCGACATCAAGGAATTTACTGAAAACGCCTTGGGATTCATTCCCAAGCCCTTTGACCCGGCCACGCTTAACCAGTCCATCAATCGGATTCTGAGTAAGGCCCATAAAGCTAAAGCAGCATGAGTTTAATTCGCTTCCGCATTCTATTCCTAATTACGATTGCCCTGTCTGTGGTGGGGGGATTTGGCTACCTAGCCGTTACCTCCTTTTCTCAATACGCACGCATTCATCAGGACTTGAACACCAGCTTTTACCTGCAGGACAAGACAGAAGCTCTGGATGTCTGGAAGTTTAGCAAGTCGACTCTTGAGGATCTCAAGAACAGTCGCCGTGCTCTCAACCAGGAGCATCGGGCTGAGGCCCTCAGCGATGTCATCCAGGCCTATGCCAATCGCAACCCGACCACTTTGCGCAAAAAAGTGGATCATTTTGTTCGCAACGAACTTGAATTCCGCAAGTATCTGTTTCCACTTGTTGCCTACCTGGAAAAGCGAATCGAGTACTTCAGCCTGATCTCCCTGACCGCCATGATTTTGTCTCTGTTGGTCGTCTATCTGTATATTCGAACCTCGCTCTTTAAGGAGATTTCGACTCTTTCGCGGAAGATGGTGGACTTTCTCAACCAGAGATACACCTACCAGTTCACCGTTCCTTCGCCGAATGAAATGGGCCACCTGCAGGCCACATTTAACTCATTGGCGCAAAAAGTATTAAGTCAAATGGAGGAGCTAAAATCCCTCGACCGGGCCAAGTCGGACTTTCTCAGCATTGCCAGTCACGAACTACGCACACCATTGACCTCAATTAAGGGCTCCTTAAGTCTCCTCAAGACAGGTGTCGTCGGACAAATGAATGAAGCCTGTTCGAACCTGGTGAATATTGCCGAACAGGAAACAGATCGCTTGATTCGTTTGATTAATGACCTTTTGGATTTAGCCAAAATTGAAGCTCGCAAGCTACCCTTGACGAAGCAATGGTCACCAATCAGGGAACTCGTCAAACCGTCTCTAGACGGCATCCAGGGACTTGCTCGAACGGCCGGAGTGCGACTTGTTTCCAGCGACGTCCCATCGGTGGAAGCTCATATGGACAAAGACCGAATTCAACAAATTTTGACGAACCTGATTTCCAATGCCATCAAGTACAGCCCCAAAAATGGGACTGTCCGACTGAGCATCGAGATTGACGAGTCGGATCGGTTGGTTTTCTCAGTGACCGATGAAGGCAAGGGCATTGCCCCTGAGGATCAAGAGCTGATCTTCCAGAAGTTCCGCCAGGCAACCAATGCAGAAAATCCCCTCGTCAAAGGTACTGGATTGGGCTTAGCGATTGCAAAAGCTCTAGTCGAGGAGCACCGGGGGGTGATTGGAGTTCATTCACAACCGGGTTCTGGAAGCACATTTTATTTTACTCTTGGTGAGTGGCGTTTTAGTGTGGAAGAAGAGCAGCAGCTCGACCCCCCAAATCAGACGGGAGTAGCGGCATGAACTTTGATGACATGATGAAAGAACTGCGCACCGAGTACCTGGACAGCCTTCCCGCAAAACTCCGTGATCTGGAAAAATCACTTAGCCAAGAGGATGTGGACTGCCTCCGCGAGGACTTCCATAAGCTCAAGGGAACAGGCAAGACCTACGGCTTCCCCGAGATCTCCGAGCTTGGGGAAGTGGTCGAACGCCTTCTCATCCAAAAGCCCCATTCCTACGCGGAAGTGATTCCCAACGCCATTGGTATCCTTCGGGACATTCATCGAGAGCGATCAGCTTCCCGCGATTTCGATCTCTCCGAAGATGGCCGCTTTCGCAGCATCCGTTCATTGAACCTGTGATTCCCTTGTGGCTCGTGTAAGCCACAGATGGCTTCCACAAACACCATCAGAATACAGCTTGGCAACCATTAGGCTGGACCTTTGCATCTCTAGCTAGAGCCTTAGTTTTGATAATAGCCTTTCATTAGACCACGGAAAAAGTGACGAACATTGACGCCTAGCACTTGGGTTCGGTATCCGCCTTCCTGGACAACAAGTGTCGGTTTTTGCAGACCGCCGATCTGAAACCCGTTTTCCTCAAAATCCCGCGCTAAGAGCTTCCATGTTCCAGTGGGATCTCCCTTGGCCGTATCGAGACCCAAGGCAACTACGACATAAGAGGGATCGAATTTAAGAATCTGCTCCGCGGCCACCTTGAGTGTCTTCAGGTAAGTCGGGCCATCCATTGTCAGTGGCAGGGGATGGTTCACATTGTAATTGAGCCCCAGACCTTCCCCCTTCTCATCCTCAAAGCCTGTAAAATGAGGGTAGGCATGCTCTGGATGGCCATGAATGGAAACCGTCAAAACGTCGGGACGCTCATAGAAAATATTTTGCTGGCCATTCCCGTGATGATAATCCACGTCCAGAATTGCCACCCGCCCATGTTTGCTGAGGAAGTGAGCCGCAATTGCCGTTGAGTTCAAATAACAAAATCCACCAAAAAACCTCCGCTCCGCATGATGTCCGGGAGGTCTCACCAATGCATAGGCTACATTCTCACCCTCAACTAGGGTCTCAGCGGCAGTCAAAGCACAGTCTACCGCCGCCCGAGAGGAGAGATAGGCATTTTGATTTATCGGTGAATAGACGTCCATACAGTAGTATCCCGCTTGCTCTTCCAATCCTAGAGGTAATCTGGCCCGGTTACGGATGGGAAACACATCCGGATACATGGTTTTTTTACCGGCGTACTTGCAGATGTCCTTCAAAAACTGAAAATACTGGGGATCATGAACCTCGGTGATATGAGAGTCCGGAAAGTGTTTGGTCTTTTTCAATTCAAAATAATTGACCTTATCGAGTTCCTTTAGAATGGCATCGATGCGAATCGGCGACTCAACATAGCCCTTTTCAGTGACGTGGTGGATCCGGTGCAGAGGGTTCAAAGTTAATGGGATCTTCTGATCATCGGGAACTTTGTGATAAGTGGATGATGTGATTCTCTGAGGTGAAGAAAGGTGCTTGGGCAGTTTTTCAAAATGGCTTTCCTTGAGAGACGCCACCACCTCCTTAATGTAATCTTCGGAACACTTCTCTGGACCGTGGCTCACCAAAATCGCCTTGACGATTTTTTCCAAGGCTTTGGAATCAGGATGACGCCGGTGGTTGTTGTCGAAAAGTAGATGTAAAGAGGAGTCTCCCCTCCGCCACTTTTCATATTTGGAGTCGATCAACTGAACGGCTCCAAAACGACGATAAAAATTAAGGCGAATCTTGTTTTGTTTTTGCTCCTCATCACTGGCACAGAAGCGGCGATCAATATTCTCACACTCTAGAAACACTCCGATGCACTTGTTTATCAGCGACTGCTCTTTGATTCTCGAATAAAGAGCAGCGCCTATCCCTCGACTCGGAACATCCTTGCTTGACGCAACGTAATCTACAAAAAAGAAGTTTTCCGGGAGAAAATGGGTTGCAATGGCAGCTCCCGACACTAGGCCCTTATTCTCCGCAACAAAAAGATAGTGACGATACACTTTACTATTACTGTTGGCCTTTACAATTTCCACCAGCTCATCCAAAAACTGCTCTTTCATGTAGGGAAACTGAGACAGCAGCAGCAGTTTGGCAGCGTCGATAACCTGGGCGTTGAGTTCAGTGGAATGGTCGAATATCTGTCGGATTTTGAAAGCCATAGGTCGAATATGGCAGATTTGAAATTTTCTGCCAAGTCTATTACTTTGCCGTTCAGTCCCGGGGCTGCCTGTGATAAGACTGCCCTTTGACAGGAGATCCTTATGCCACTGAATGGATTGGACCAAGTCCTTAAACCGGACCAAATCTCAATTGATCAACAGGACCTGGATGTTTACGGTAAGGACTGGGCCAAACACATCAAGTCCAATGCCCAGGCAGTGGTCTTTCCCACCTCAACAGAGCAGGTTCGAGACCTGGTCCTGTGGGCGAGAAAGACCCAAACAGCTCTCGTCCCTTCGGGAGGCCGCACTGGAATGAGTGGTGCGGCCGCTGCCGCCAATCAGGAGGTCATAGTTTCCTTCGACAAGATGAATAAAGTCCTCAGCCATGACTCTATCGACCGCACTGTCACCTGCCAGGCTGGGGTGGTCACCGAGCAACTCCAGAATTATGCTCTGGAACATGATTTTTATTACCCCGTTGATTTTGCTGCCCGGGGTTCAAGTCAGGTCGGCGGCAATATTGCCACAAATGCGGGTGGGATTAAGGTTCTGCGCTATGGATTGACCCGAAATTGGGTGGCAAGCCTCACAGTCGTAACGGGTCAAGGGCAAGTCCTTCACCTCAACAACTCTCTGGTCAAGAATGCCACGGGCTATGATCTCAGACACCTGTTCATTGGGTCTGAGGGCACCCTGGGATTTGTTACTGAAGCGACCTTTTATGTAACCAATCCGCCAAAGGCACTTACGGTCTTGTTGTTTGGCGTGGAAAATCTGGATGGGGTTTTGAGTATATACCAATCCTACCGCAAACAAGTGCCTGTCACTGCTTACGAGATGTTTACCGAAGAGGCATTGGCTCACGTTCTTAAGCAGGGACACCTCAAGCGGCCTCTCAACCAAACAGCTCCCTACTATGTGTTGATCGAGTTTGAATTAGAGAGTGACGATACTCTCGACCACGCCATGACACTTTTTGAAGAATGCGTTGAGAATGGCTGGGTCATCGACGGAGCCATGTCACAGAGTCCACAGCAGGCAAAAGAATTTTGGCGCCTGCGTGAAGACATATCGGAAGCCACAGCCCCATTTGAGCCCTATAAGAACGATATTTCCGTGCGCGTGGCTGACGTCACCCAGTTTCTCACCGAGTTGGATACGTTGATCAAAACAGAATACCCAACTTTTGAGGTTATTTGGTTTGGTCATATTGGCGATGGCAATCTTCACATCAACATCCTCAAACCCAAGGATTTGACCAGTGATGAGTTCCTTAAAAAATGTCACGAGGTCGACAAGCATATGTTTGAAATGATCGCCCGCTTCAAGGGCAGCGTCTCGGCCGAACACGGTGTGGGTCTCACCAAAAAACCCTACCTGCACTACACTCGCAGTGAGGAAGAGATTCAGCTCATGCGGGAAATCAAAAAGGTTTTCGATCCGGATGGGATCTTGAATCCAGGTAAGCTTTTTTAGGTACCAAGTCCCTTTTTCAGAAGCGGTGCAAGAAAAGCGCAGACTAGGTCTGAGCTTTTCTTGCACCGCTTCTGAAAAAGGGACTTGGTACCTAAAAAAGCACCCGGGTCTTGATTGCCGTTGGCAACTGGCGAACTTCGTCAGCCACCCTCTCCGCTTCGCCTTTTTCCATATCCATGATCAGGTATCCAATATTGTTATCCGTCGATAGGTACTGAGCCAAAATATTGGCGCCATGGTTAGACACAATACTGTTCACGTCACGCAGAACCCCAGGGACGTTCCGATGGACGTTGATCAGGCGCCGAGCACCTTTGCTGGGAGGAACATCCAAATGAGGAAAGTTCACCGAGCCTGATGTGGACCCTAATTTCAAAAAGCGAATAAGGCTGTCAGCCACTTCGGCACCAATGGCTTCCTGAGCTTCTTCTGTGCTCCCCCCCACATGGGGAGTGAGAATCACATTGGGCATGTTTTGCAAAGGGCTAGAGAACAGCTCCTTGTTGTTGGCTGGCTCCTCTGGGAACACATCAATAGCCGCACCACCAATGTGGCCCGACTTCAGAACTTCCACCAACTCGGAGATCTGCACCACAGTCCCACGGCTGGCGTTAAGCAAGTAGGCACCCTTTTTCATTAGCTGAAGCTCCTCTTTGCCAACCATGCCTTTGGTCAGAGGGGTCTCGGGAACATGAAGAGTGACAAAGTCTGATTGCTGAAGAAGCTGATCTAAGCTCTCCACCGCCCGGGCATTTCCAAGAGGAAGTTTTTTAATAACGTCATAAAAGATGACCTTAAAGCCTAGCGATTCTGCAAGCACACTGACTTGCGAACCAATATGACCATAGCCGACAATACCCAAGGTTTTCCCACGCACTTCGCGGGCTCCGACGGCGCTCTTCATCCACACCCCTTCATGGGCGCGCATGCTTCGCTCACCCAATTGGCGTGAAAGAGCAATGAGTTCACAGATAATCAGCTCGGCCACACTTCTGGTGTTACTATAGGGAGCATTAAATACGGGCAATCCATTTTGATTGGCCACATCAAGGGCCACCTGATTGGTGCCGATACAAAAAGCCCCAATGGCAAACAGCGAACCATGATTCTCCAACATCCGAGGCGTGATCATGGTCTTGGAGCGAATACCCAGTGCCTGATAATCACCAATGCGAGCACACAGCTCGTCTTCAGTGAGAGATCCATTCTCCACATCGACCTGAAATCCGGCGTCTTCCAATAGACCGCAGGCTACGGGATGGATGTTTTCTAGCAAAAGGATTTTGTATTCGTTCATTGCAAGGCGGGAGGCCATTTACACAAGCTCCGGTCTGAATTTTTTCCAGATACTAGCTTCTTCGCCTCACAGATTCAACGCCCATCGCCGGGAAACTGTGAAAAATGGTGTTATTTCCCACAATTGAAGAATTTGAGAGGTTGTCTCCGGGGACTTGCCAGGGTACTTTTGGAGACTCACGGCAAATCTTCTATTTTGGAGGAGATGGGGTGTCCCAAAGTCTGTCCCTTTTGGTGGTCGACGACGACGAATTGGTCATTAAAGCCATTGAGATGGCCGTTCCCTCGCATTGGCAAGTGATCCCTCACCAATCGCCAACGGATATCCCGGTGGCAGGGTACCAGGCCGCTTTTGTGGATATGCACCTTACTGGTGACTTGGCAAAAGCCGAAGGCTTGGCAGTTCTAGAGCTACTCAATCTCAAACACCCTCAGATGCAGTTGGTCGCCATGTCTGGAGACCTAAATCGAGAAATGATGGAGTCTTGCTTGAGAGTTGGGGCTACCCGCTTTTTGGCCAAGCCCCTCAACACAGAGGAGTTCCAAGGCTGTCTATCGAAAATCGAAGCCTTGCTCCTTTTACAGGGAGCCCAACACCGCCCAGAAACTCAGGGAATCAAATGGGTGGGGAACTCCTCGACTTCACAAAATGTGCTGGCACAAATTGCCCGCCTGAAGGGTGAAAAAGGACCTATCTTGATATCGGGCCCCACGGGCACAGGTAAGGAGGTGGTGGCCAAACTTCTTCATACACAAGAGGGAGCCCATCGTCCTTTCGTTACCTTAAACGCTGCTGCCATCTCCGAAAATCTGTTTGAATCGGAAATATTTGGCCACGTGAAGGGCGCCTTCACTGGGGCTGACCAAAACAAGGTCGGCCTGGCTGAGGCTGCTCGAGATGGAGACCTGTTTATCGATGAGATCGAAGCCCTGCCGGCCACCCAGCAGGCTAAGTTCCTGCGCTTTCTGGAAACCGGAGAAGTCCGACGCGTCGGGGCCTCTGGTGATCCGGTGATTGTTGAAACCCGGGTCATTGCGGCTACCAATGTTCCTCTGGAAGAACTGGTGGCCAAGGGAGACTTCCGCGAAGATCTATTGTTTCGCATCAAAGGAAAAACCTTGGACCTTCCTCCTCTCAATCAACGCCTGGAGGACGTGGAGCCTTTGGCCAAATTCTTTTTGGCCGGCCGCACTTCCCAGGCCAAAACTCTGGCGCCGGATGCGGTGGAGGCCCTAACCGGCTACGATTGGCCCGGCAATGTGCGGGAGCTCAAACGAGTTTGTGAGCAACTCCTGCTTGTCGCCCCTCTGCCAATCATTAGGGCTGAAGACGTTCAGGTTGTCCTACCAAAAAAGATGAAGATGGACTATTGGGGGAAACTGCCTAAAACGGACCTCTCGAAGGGCCTGGCCACACTGTTGACTGAATTTGAAGGCAGCCTTCTGCGCCAAGCTCTTGAACAATCCGTAGACGTGGATGAGGCGGCGAGACTATTGGGAATGTCCCGCTCAACTCTCTATAAGAAACTCAAAGATCACGACATCGAATGGAGAAATTCATGACCGATACGAGCCTTTTTGACCATCGCCTCTATCAGGAAACGGCCGTACTGGTGTTGGCTCTCATCTTCCTGTTGGGAATAGTTCTTTACTTCCTCCGCCGCAAAACGGTTCACTTTCTCGCCGGCTGGGCCAGTGTCAAAAGTTGGTTTTTCATCACTCCCGTACTTCTTGCCGTATTGGCCCTGCCTTCCCCTTGGCCTCTGGCCTTTCTTACCATTGTGGCTATTTTTGGCATCAAGACCTTTTTCCAAATGTCGGGGATGTACCATCGCAGCTGGTTTGTGTGGCTCAGTTATGTGTTTACCATTCTCTTGGGCTTGGCGATCTACAAGGATGCCGTCGATCTATTTAATATCTTACCCATGGTGTTTTTGGGATTTGTTGCCTGGATTCCTTTGGTTCGCAACAGTGTCTCCCATATGATCCAATACATTGCCTTGTCGCTGATGGCCTTTATATTTTTTGGCTGGTCATTTATGCATATGGGGCGATTGCTGATGTTGGACCAAGGCCCCTTTATTGTTCTATACCTTTACCTGCTGACGGAGATAGCCGAACACGTCTCGCTCTCGACGACGCGCATTTTTGGGAAACTCAAGCCCTTTAAAGAAATTTCCCAGCGAGTCACGGTCGAAGGAATCATCATGTCAGTGATCGTCACGGTCATTGTCGCCTGGGGAATGCGGCACCTTCTGCCAGACCGAAGTGAGCGTTTTTGGATTGCCGCAGGACTGGCCGCGGCCCTTTTGGGTCGTTTTGGCGACCTTTTCCTTTCCGTCATTCGCCGCGACCTGGGTATCAAAGACTCCGGGGTCTTCATCATCGGCCGTAGCGATATCCTTGGCCGGGTGGATAAATTGATTTTTGTCGGCCCCATCTACTACTACCTTTACATTTACCTGCAACGGGCACCCCTGACATGAGAAAAGGCAATTGGGACTGGAACTACGAAAATGAGCAGTGGACTCAGCTGCCTGGGCATCTGAAACACCTACCTCTCTTCACTCGGCATTTTGACCTGACTAGCCTGGTGTTTCGCTCCCTTTGGGGAATATTTCTTAAGGGACTGGCCTTTCGCTTCTGGATTAGGCTGGAGGTGAAAGGTGATTTCCACAAGCTCTATCGGGAAGAGCCCCGGCTGTTGATCATCTCCAACCATGGAAGCCACCTGGATGCGGTCTCCATCGCGGCGGCTGTCCCCTTTAAATTCTGGCTGGATCTCTACATTTCCGCGGCCAAGGACTACTGGTTCGCCAACCCTGTTTTTACCTTTTTTTCCAAGCACTGCCTGGGGGCCATCCCCATCGACCGCAAGGACCGAAAGGGCGAGGCGATTAAGCTCTGCACCAATCTCCTCAACCGCCTGGATCGGATTTGGATGATTCTCTTCCCTGAGGGGACCCGCTCCCCCGATGGCTACATCCACGATTTTAAGCGGGGAGTCAGCGTTTTTGCCGAGCGGACCAAGACCCCCATTTTGTTCCTCTACCTGGAGGGAAACTCGGAGTTGATGCCCAAAGGCTCAGCAATCCCCCGCCGGGGAAGACTTGTGGTCCATGTGGGCCCGGTCCAGCGCCCGGCCCCCATCGATGAGGTGGATGCCAATTACCGCAGGTGGGTGACGGCCATTAACCCTAATGCATACGGACCCCAGACCAACACTTGATTCCAGGCCTTTTCCCTGTGTATTCTGCCCTACGTTTTGCAATCTAATGTGACCCTTTAACCAAGCGGATTTTCTATGGCAGCAAAAGTGAATGATTTCGTGCTTCACGTGGCCACGGCCAACGGAAGCGGTAGCCAGTCCTCCAACAATGTTCTGGTCAAGTCCCTCTTTCGCATGGGTGTGCCCGTGACGGGTAAAAACCTTTTCCCCTCTAACATTCAGGGTCTTCCCACCTGGTTTACGATTCGGGCCAATCCAAACGGCTTTACCGCCCGACGCACGGATTGTGACATCGTGATTGCCATGAACCCTGCCAGTGCTGTTCAGGATGTGCAATCAGTCATCCCGGGTGGCTATTTGATTTTGAATGACGCCATCAAACTGACCGATGACCAATTGCGAACCGACATCACTATAATCCCGGTCCCATTTAAAAAACTCATCGATGAGGTGACCAAGGAAGC
The DNA here is from genome assembly GCA_020635075.1 of Pseudobdellovibrionaceae bacterium. NCBI lineage: Bacteria > Pseudomonadati > Bdellovibrionota > Bdellovibrionia > Bdellovibrionales > Pseudobdellovibrionaceae > Pseudobdellovibrionaceae bacterium. Next base: position 2,158,131 of record JACKAM010000001.1, read on the forward strand.
AAAGCTGAAAAAGCTTCTGGTTAATATGATTTATGTAGGAGTGATGGCCCGGCTGTTGGAAATCGATCAATCGGTGATCGATGGGGTCGTCAGCGATATGTTTAAGTCCAAGAAGGCCGTAGTTGACTCCAACCTTTCAGCCATTGCCGTGGGTTTTAAATGGGCCGAAGAGAACCTCGACCCGAAGGCCTTTCCCTTTCGCGCCCAATCCATTGCCAATGGCAACAAGGGCAAGATCCTGGTCGATGGCAACACCGCAACTGGTCTTGGCTGGCTCTTTGGTGGCTGCACCTTTGTTGGCTGGTATCCGATCACTCCTTCATCCTCAGTGGTTGAAACCTTCCAAAAATACGCGGGTAAGCTGCGTAAAGATGAAAAGGGGCAAAATCGCGTGGCCATTGTTCAAGCCGAAGACGAACTGTCGTCGATCTGTATGGTCACAGGAGCCGGTTGGGCTGGTGCCAGGGCGGCCACCGCCACTTCAGGCCCCGGTATGTCTCTGATGGCCGAAACTGTGGGTTTAAGTTACTTCGCGGAGATTCCGGCTGTCATTTGGAACGTTCAGCGTGGAGGCCCCTCGACAGGACTTCCAACACGGACGCAACAGTCTGATGTTTTGTCCGCTGCCACCCTTTCCCACGGAGACACTCAACACGTGGTACTTTTCCCAAAAGACCCCACAGAGTGCTTCGAATTTGGTGAGCTGTCCTTCAATCTGGCTGAGCGCCTGCAGACCACAATTTTTGTGCTGACGGATTTGGATATCGGCATGAATCTGTGGGCCACTGATGAATTTGTTTACTCCGATAAACCCTATGACCGGGGCAAAGTGCTCACCGCCGCTGACCTGGAAAAGCTGGGTGATTTTGCCCGCTACAAAGATGTGGATGGCGACCGGATTCCTTACCGTACATTACCTGGAACGGATCATCCCAAAGCTGCTTATTTTACTCGGGGCACTGGTCACGACGAAAAAGCCGGCTACAGCGAGAGCCCTTTGGTCTACAGAAAACTATTGGATCGTTTAAAAGAAAAATATGCAACCGCCAAGAACCACGTCCCGGCGCCAATCCTTGATGGAAAAGGGGCCAAACACGGAATTCTCGCCTACGGGTCGACGGACTTTGCCATCCCCGAGGTGAGACACCTTTTGGCCGCCAAGGGCTTAGAGACCGACTATATTCGTGTGAGAGCGCTTCCCTTTACAAAGGAAGTGAAGGAGTTTTTTGATAATCATGACAAGGTTTTTGTCGTCGAACAAAACCGTGATGCCCAGCTCGCTACCTTACTGAAGAACGAATACCCTCAGTACCATGAAAAGTTGGTATCGATTCTTCAGTATGACGGCATGCCCATCACTCCCACTTACATCACTAACGAAATTGCTTCCAAGGAGAACCTGGTATGAGCACCGCCACTCCAACACCTGCTGCGGCCAAGACAAACCACATCGGTCTGGAAAAGTCGGACTACCAAGGGGCAAAATCCACCCTTTGCGCCGGCTGCGGACATGATAGTGTCACCAATCATTTAATCAACGCCTTTTTTAAATCGGGAGTTAACCCTCACAAGGTGGCCAAACTTTCGGGAATTGGTTGTTCAAGTAAGACGCCCACTTACTTTATGGCTCGCGCCCATGGCTTTAACGCCATTCATGGCCGCATGGGTCCAGTGGCGACGGGTGTGAAATTGGTCAACCCTGAACTCACTTGTATTGGCGTATCCGGCGATGGCGACACCGCCAGTATCGGCATGGGTGGATTTACTCACTTGCTTCGCCGAAATGTTCCCATGGTTTATCTGGTTGAGAACAACGGAGTCTACGGTCTCACCAAGGGTCAGTTCTCAGCCACTGCCGATGTAGGTTCTAAGAGCAAGGGCGGGGAAATGAACCCCTTTCAGACCATTGACCTTTGTTCTTTGGCCATTGATTTGGGCTGTACATTTGTGGCTCGCTCGTTCTCAGGAGACGCCAAACAATTGGTTCCTCTATTGGAAGCCGCGATCCATCACCACGGCACAGCTCTGATTGACGTGATTTCCCCATGTATCACCTTTGCCAACCACCCTGGGTCCACACGCAGCTATGAAGCCGTTCGTGAGCACACCCGTGCCCTTCAGGAGCTTGGCTTTGTTCAGCCCTTTGATGAAATCAAAGTAGACTACAAAGAAGGCGATAGCCAGGCCGTGGAAATGCCCGATGGCTCCTGGATCACGCTTAAAAAGTTGGACTCCCAGGATCATGACATCACTGATGCCATTCATGCTCTTAAAATTCTCCATGAAGCCCGTAACAAGGGGGAGATTTTGACTGGCTTGTTCTACCTCAAGGAAAATGCAAAGGATTTGGCAGAGACCCTTGGTCTCCCGAAAGAGAAACCCCTGTATGCGATGAATGCTGAGGATCTGAGACCTTCTCAAGATCAGCTCTCTACCATCATGCAGGCGTTTCGCTAATAGGGATTTGGGTGAAGCCAACAGACATCAAGGCCAATGAGGTTGAAGCCACACTTGAGGAGTTGGCGGAGTTTTCTCGGCGACATATCCTCTTGTCCCTGGCCTTGGTCCTTGGCCTTTTTGCATTAATGGGTGTAACCGGCCTTTACTTTGAAGGTGAAGTGCAGCATTTTGCTGACTGGATGGTTGAGAGCTTTGGCATCTGGGGGATGGCTGCATTTCTCTTTGTCAGCGATACATTTGTCAGCCCCTTCCCTCCTGATCTGTTTCTGCTGATTGTCGCCAAAAGTGAGATGCGGGAACACTGGCTTCTCTATGTGAGCTTTCTGGGCGTAATTTCCACACTCGCTGGTCATACCGGATGGCTCTGTGGGCGCATCCTGGTGGAAAGTCGATGGTTCCCCCCTTCGGTGCGAGCCTTTTTCGATACCAAAAAAAGCGAAGTGCAGAGGTTCGGAACTTGGGCCGTCGCTCTGGGTGCAACCACACCATTGCCCTTTTCCGTGACCTGTTGGACGGCTGGCATTCTCAAAATGCCCTACAAGCGCTTCGCTCTGGCTGCCAGCACCCGTTTTTTTCGCATTCTCATCTATTATTATGCCATTCACTCATCGGAGTGGCTGACCAATTGGATCTCCTAAATATCCCAAACCTACTTGTAAAAGTAGTCCGTATCGCAATGACCGAGGAATTCAGATCGAGTGTCCGCCTTAGACTTAAAATCCCCTCTGAGGTCACAGGTCACCGTTGTTGAGTTGGTGTCCTCCACCCCTCTCTGGGCCATGCAGTAATGACGGGCGGAAATATGCACTGCCACATTGTCCGTCCCCAAGACGTAGCTCAGACAGTCAGCGATCTGTTTGGTAAGTCGCTCCTGGACCTGAGGACGCCGGGAAAAGTAGCGGGCAATGCGATTGATCTTGGAAAGTCCCACCACCTTATCCTTGGGGATATAGGCAATGGTGGCAAAACCATCAATTGTTTGAAAGTGATGCTCACAAGTGGACTTGATCTCCACCCTCTGGGAGACAATCATCTGATCGTAGCCCATTTCGTTATCGATGACTGTCACCTTGGGAAAGTTCTCAGCCCACAGACCAGAAAAAAGCTCTTCCACATACATCCGAGCCACCCGCCTGGGGGTGTCGCGAAGGCTGTCGTTACCCAGATCAAGCCCCAAGACCTCCATGATCTCGCCAAATTTAAGGGCGATCTTTTCAATCTTTTCGGCCTGACTCATGTCATTCTCCAACAAAGGAGTCGGCCGAACCTGGGAAAGGATCTCTTCGACAGTAATGGTCTTTTCCGGAGCCATGGTCACCTCGCTATGGGTGGCAACCTAGCGGAAAAGACTCTGGCAGACAACTGGGTGCCCACATATGGTAGTTTTTGCGCTGCATAATATAAGGACTTTAACCCAAGATAAAGATTAATATCCAGGTCTTCAACCCGCACTCATTTTTAAGAGGTCATCAATGAGTTCCTCCCGCAAAACCCATCGCGCTGAAAAGGTGATGACGACCATTCTGTCCCCTGTTGATTTGTTTCTCAAACTTGAGGCCTCGAGTGGCATCTTGCTTATCATTGTAACCGCATTTGCCATGATTTGGGCCAACTCCCCCTGGGGCGAAATCTATCACCACATGGTCGAGATGCCGATCGGCATTTCCTTGGGTGGTTTTGTTTTTGAGATGACCGTTCATGAGTGGGTGAACGATGCCATGATGGTCATCTTCTTTTTTGTCGTGGGACTGGAGATAAAACGAGAACTCATTATTGGTGAGCTAGCGACAGCCAAGAAGGCCGCCCTTCCCATGTTCGGCGCACTGGGCGGGATGGTGGTGCCGGCCCTTATCTACCATGCGCTTAACCTAGATGGTGCGGGAAAGCCCGGATGGGGAATTCCCATGGCTACAGACATAGCCTTTGCGGTCGGTGTTCTGTCGCTGATGAGCCGCAAGGTGCCCTTTGCTCTTAAGATTTTCCTCCTTGCCCTGGCAATCGTTGATGACCTGGGTGCGGTCATCGTGATTGCTGTTTTTTATACGGCGGATTTGGCGGCTCAGCCCATGGCATGGGCGATCCTGGGGCTGTTTGCCGTTTCTTTCCTGAAATATTCAGGTATCCGCAAGATTTCAGTCTATGTTGTTTTAGGAGTGATCGTCTGGTTTGCGATTCTTAAGAGTGGTGTCCATGCGACAATCGCAGGAGTTGTCCTTGGTCTCATGACGCCCATTTTGCCCTTCATCAAAAAGAAAGAGGCTCCGGACAAAATCAAAAGGGTGGTGGACGAGATCGAGGACCACCTCACCAAACTTGAAGAGGACGATGAAAACTACCTGGATGAAATCACTAAGATTAAACTCGAAGAACTCCACCACATCTCCATTGAGAGCCGTTCGCCCCTGGACCGATTAGTCCATGCCCTTCACCCCGTCGTTAGCTATATCATTATGCCAATCTTTGCCCTAGTAAACGCGGGCGTACACCTCACCGATATGAGCCTGGGAAAGCTCCTAGGAAATTCCATTTCTCTGGGTGTGATTCTTGGCCTATTTGTCGGTAAACCCATTGGTATCATGGCTTTCTCATGGATGGCAGTGCGATTTAAGATGGCTCAACTCCCACGGGGTGTGACCTGGTACCATATGTTCTGTGTGGCCGTTTTAGGCGGCGTAGGCTTTACTATGGCTCTTTTTGTAGGACACTTGGCTCTCAAGGTAGACGAGTTAGAGATGTACTCCAAGCTCGGCATTCTTGTAGCCTCACTCCTGTCAGCAGTTTTGGGATTAGCCCTTCTCAACTTTGCCCGGGACACTCGGGCCGGATTTAAGGGGCATAAGGACTGAGTAAATCCCAAAAACTTTGACAGTGCCAAGGGGGCGATATATCGATGAAAGGGTCCTGTCAGACACATCCGGTCGCGTAGCTCAGCTGGATAGAGCAACTGCCTTCTAAGCAGTAGGTCGGAGGTTCGAGTCCTCCCGCGATCGCCATATTGAAAACCCGCCAATGCTGTTAAGCTCATCACATCGAAAAAACCGAGTACCCAGGGAGGGCTCGAAGCGAGACTTGCGGCCGCCAGTGGCGGCTGAGTGAGCGTGATGCGAACGAAAGCAAGTCGAGGGTGGTCAGGCGGAGGACAAGCTGGAAGCGAGGCCGAGCGCTTGACCGAGTCCTCCCGCGATCGCCATTCTGATGTTCCAGATTGAAAAGACAGAACTCCCCGATGGGGCTCATCCTAAGCCTCGAATGGACTCAATTGATATTGTCGAAGGAGCTCGGTTTGAGCTTCTTACTTACTGGCCGTCGGCCAGTTTGCTCGGCTGCGGAGCACTTTGAGGAGCTGCATCCGTGCCTATCTCATGACCAGACTTCTTTGTCTGGTGAGAACTGCAATTCTGAAAGCCTATCATCAGGCTCCAGGTTCCAACGACAATGATTAAAATGTTTGCCAGCCTTTCAGTCATAGAAACATTTTAGCGCCAAATGCCACGAACTCTCGAAGGCAAATCAGGAGAATCCTGCCAGATCAAAAATACGCAGGCGGTAAGGAAATCCGCTTCTCACCCTGAGAAATGAGAGCTCTCCAAGGTGGCGAACTCATAGACAGGTTCGGCTCAGCCTCTGGAGACGACCTAGATTGAGACGGACACGCCTCCGTGAAAAAGGCGTGTCCAAAATTTGATTACAGCAGGTGCCAAGCTTTTAGGTACGGACTTACCTTTTGCTTCAGCTGCTCTTTACGCTGACGAGCAGTGGGACTGGTCAGGTATTGCTCCTCAAGCTCCTTGTCGAGAGCCTGCTGGATGCGCTGCCAGTAGGTCAGCGGAAAACTCAAGCCACGGTTTTCACCCAAACCTTCAAGAGACTCATCCACCTCAAGCTCGATCTCAGTGACCTTAACCTTTAAGCCAATCTTTTTGGCGAAAGGCAGGCGGACTAGGTAATCCAGCTGAGAAGTGCGATCAAAGGCTTCTTCCAACTTGCCAAGGTTGTTGAGCTTCTCGGCAGGTGACATCAACGACTCGTCTAAGAGGAAGGATTTGATGAACAGTGCACGAGTCATCAACACAGCATAAGCGGTATCCTCATATCGCCCACCGTTCAGGATTTGATCCTGTACCAGTTGCTCGATAGTCTTTTGAGGCGCAAGCCCAGTAATCACCTGCAGAGCCGTCAGTTTGACCAGCTTCTCATGAATCAAAGCCATCAGGCCTTTCTCATCAAGTTGGCTGAGGTCATCGGGAATACCTTTTTGCACTTCTTTGAGCCATACATAGGCAAGTTTGACAATTTCTTCGGCAGTGGCTTCCTGAGCAAAGGCTTCACCTCCGGCCAGCATCCCCGTTGGCGGCACTAGGTACTTGGTGTTTTCAGGCTTGAGCATTTCTTCAAGGCCCAAGAGCAAGGTTTGCTTGTGGATGGCATCAGTGGTCTTTTCCATCTCCTGGTTGGTTTTGGTTATCTGGCCAAGAGTGGCGTCCATTTTGCCAGGCATATCTTTTGTCGCATCAATGGCGTCCTGGGCTCCGCAGCCAGCCAACAACAGAGAGCTAACAATCAATGCGGAGATATTATGCTTAATCGTCATCTTAGTTCCCCAAAATTAGATTCTTTTTGAGCTGTTCGGTTTCTTTTTCAATGGTGTTGCCGATCCACAAGGACATAATGCCTTTGACGAATCCAGCCGCGCCATTGATGGTCCAGGTCTTGCCTTCAGAGTTCTGATAGGTCACCACTTCCGTTCCGTCGGCCAGTTTTTCACCAACCACAACCATGTCTTGTCCACCCTGAGCATCGCCGCCATCTTGAACAGCCTGCAAAAAGCCTTGAACGTCAGGAGCAGAAAGATTCAGGTTATTGGCTTCCATTCCCAACTTGTAAGCATCCACCAGCTTTTCCACTTCAACAGAGCGCAAAAAGCTCATACGCATGGCCACGGCCTTCATGTTGTCCACACTGTCCAGAGCTCCACCCAAGTCACGCACGAATGCACCAGAATCGGAGACCAAAAATTGCCCCACATAGACTTTCACCTTAAGAATCGCGACCTTCTTGTTGCGAAGTCCGGCTCCAGTGGTGGTCAGCTCATATTGGCGACCATTGACATCGGCCATGGCTGATGTGGAGATTTCCACGCCTTCAATTTTGCCATTTGCTCCCTGGTGTTGAAGTACGCCACCTTGGGCTGAAATAGATAGAGACAATGCAGCCACGGCTGCAAAGAAAGCTTTCTTCACTGAGGCCCCCCTCGTTAATGCACTCGAAAGTGTTGTTAGTATCCCCCGAAGACCCTTTTGGTCCTGATTGAAGGGCCTTATAAAAAAACTGGCGCTATCTTGCAAGTCCTCAAAATAAGTCCCAAATCCCTGAACGAAAGATCGCCGCTCTGTTTAACGCAGAGTCAATTACCAATTCCCCTGTGAGTTTAACCAAAAAGTGCATTGAGCTTCGCGGCCATTCATGGGATGTCCTGAGTGAACTTAAGCTGAAATTAATTGAGGACGAAAATAGTACACTCTGGGTCCTCACCAGCAACGGAGAGAATTTTCATGGTCCATAGCAAGGTAATGAAGCTGATCCCTTTGACTTTGTTTGTATCACTTTCTTTACAGGCCTATGGCTGGGGAGAAAGAGGCCACCACCTGATTGGAAAAAACGCCGCCCTATTGGTCGCCGATCTGGCAGGTGCCTCCAAAGAGGCTAAGAACAAGGGCGTGGGGTCTTTCTTCAAAGATCGGGCGCTCCAGATGGGTCATTTGGCAAATATTCCTGACACCTCCTGGAAAGAGTCCACCCATCAGGACAAAAAAGTTCTCTCCACCAACGGCCCCACTCACTATGTGGATTTGGAGATTTTCAACGGTGCTCCTGACAAAGACATGGACAGCTACATTAAGAAGGTTCGCTCTTTGTCGCCCGAGTTTTCTGAAATTCTCAAAAAGTACCAGGGGCAAGACAATCCTTTGCCCGGCACTCCTGCCAAGTACAAAAAAATTAATGTCTACAAGGATGCGGGCACCAACCCCTGGCGTGTGCGCGACCTCTATGAGGCCATGGTCAAAGCCTTTCGGTGTGCCAAGTCCAAAGAGGACAAATCAGATCTGCGAAAAGAACGTAAAAAGTGGAGCCTGCCTTTGTTGTCTAAACACAACAAGAGGGCCTTTTACGAGTGTTCTAAAAAGCAAAGTCGTTTGGAGGCACTCTCTGCGGCAATCGCCATTGGTGGAGTTTTGGGCCACTTTATTGGCGATTTGGCTCAACCCTATCATGTGACCATCAACTTTGATGGATGGGAAGGTGGCAACGGCGGCGTTCACGAGTACATGGAGTCCGATGTGGTAAAAAACCTGGGACCTGAGTTGGAAACTGACGTTCTCAATAAGTCCAAAGAAGCGCCATTTCGCAAGGCCCTGGAGGAAGACCTAAAAGTGGATTGGAAGGCCAAGGCGGCATCTGCCTCCTTCGCCATCCATCTTGCCGCAAACTCTTACCGACTCCTAGGGGAAGCGCTTCGTCTTGATGACAAGTATGCGATAGTCAAAAAAGGAACTGACGTGACGACGGGTGATAAGTCCTTTTTGTTTGAGAAGGAGAAGTTTAAACCTGCAGTGAGGAAGCCCGCTGAAACTCGAGAGGTCCTTGCTGGCCACAAGCCTTTTTTGATCAACCGGTTGGCGGTCGGCAGCTATGCCTTAGCGAAGATTTGGTATCAAGCCTGGGAAGAAGGGGGGAAACCCCAACTTTCGGATGCCAATGGCGTTTCCATTCCTTACGCTCTAGATGTGCCTTTTTTGTGGCCCACCTATTGAGTTAAAACAGCTCTTTTACCTTTGGTTTAAGGACTTTCCCCAAGACATTGCGGGGAAGGTCGACAACGATTTGAATTTGACTTGGGATCTTATAGTGAGCCAAGTGTTCTTTCGCCCACTCCTTGAGCTCAACCATGCTCAAATTTTGGCCCTTACGTAAAATGAGAGCACCTGAAACCCTTTCTCCCCACTCAGGGTCCTCAACTCCCACCACAGCGCAATCGGCGATTGCCGGATGACGACGCAAAACGGCTTCAATTTCCAAAGCCGAGATCTTGTAGCCACCAGACTTGATGATATCCACGCTTTGCCGCCCCATGATCCGGTAGTAACCATCTTCAACACAAACCACATCCCCGGTCTTAAACCAGCTCTCATGAAAACTCTTTGCGGTTTCCTCGGGTTGATCAAAGTACTCCTTAAAGACCATGCTCCCCCGAACCCACAGCTCCCCGGATTCACCAGGCTCCACATCTCGGCCATCACCATCAACGACTCTGGTCTCAACACTTGGCAACGCCTGGCCAACCGTGCCCGGTCTCCTTTCCCCCGAATAAGGATTGGCAAGGGCCATACCAATCTCAGTCATTCCATAGCGTTCCAAAAGATCGTGCCCAGAAATTTCTTTCCACTTTTCAAATACCGGCACCGGGAGAGCTGCAGAACCGGAAACCATCAATCGAAACTCTCTTAGCGATCGAGACCTCTGTGCCTGCTCTTTTTGAGATACCTGTTCGTAATCGCCAATCAACCGACCGTAAACAGTCGGTACGGCCATAAAAACATTGACCTCACCGGAGGATAGGCGCTCCCACACCTGGCACGCATCAAATTTGGGAAGCATTTCGCAGGTTGCGCCACTCCATAGGGCGCAGCAAAGTACATTCACTATGCCATGAGTGTGATGCAGAGGAAGAACATTGAGTGTGTGATCTTCTTTGCGCCAATCCCATGCCTTGACCAAGGTTTCAATTTGCGCCTGAAGGTTGCCGTGAGTGGTGACCACACCCTTTGGACGGTTGGTCGTGCCACTTGTAAAAAGGATATTTGCGTTTCGGCTCAGGTCTGACTCCCCGATGTTACCATCAGCAATGTCGCCGTCTCGACCCAACTTCAGTTCGTCCAAACAAATAATTCTTATTCCCATCTGGTCGGCCACTGGTGACATTTGCTCTATGAATTCACCACTGACAATCACCTGGCTGACTCGCACGGCACCTAAAGCGTATTCCCACTCGGCCACAGGGTGTTGGGGGCAGAGTGGGACAGTGACTCCGCCGGCCAACCAAATCGCCCACTGGCTCACCACATAACGAAAATCAGGAGGAACAAGAAAGGCCACCCTTGACTGGTGAAGATCCGCCTCTCCTTCAGGCAACAAGAACGTGTGTAGATGCAAAGCACTTCTGCGAATAGAGGCGTAGGTGTGCCGACCCAAATGGTCGATCACTGCCACTCGATCCGAGAATTTACGACTTTGATTCACTAAGGGTACGGCAATCACTTCTCCCCCTCTGTGATTTTACTCCCCTAAAAGCTCTTCCGGATTATCAAAGCAGTGTTTCATGTCAACTGCCATACGTGACGCATGAACACCATCGATCAAGCGATGATCAAAAGTGACTCCCAAAGGCATAATTGGGCGCACTTCCACTTTGCCACTTACCACCCAGGGTCTTTCCTGTATCGAACCAACTGTCACTAGGATTGGAACTCGCGTGTAGGGGCAAAGTGGAGCCCAGGCCTTGTCAATTCCCATACTGCCCACATTGGTGATCATCACACTGCCAAAAGGGTCGCGGGGAAGACCCAACCAGCCCAGATTCAGGTTGAGTCCGTAGATCAACCATGAACCCAGATCCAAATAATACTTCACCATCCACCAAGGAAGTTTGGCAATCAGGCCCATGTTGCTGGCCATTTCACGGTCTTGTCCCTTGCGAACTTTGTCGGCCTTTTCTTGAAGCTGAAGGGCAATTTCCCTAAGTGGCAAATCCTCGGCGTGAGGAATGGTACAACCCGCTAGGTTAGCCTTTTTAGCTTTGTCGTTACCCGAACCGGGAATATTGACCTGAAAAAACAAGTTCACATTGTCGCGCAGGTAAATGCGACTGCCACGAATCATGGCGTTGATTTCCGGCCTGCGACCAATGCAATAGGCCGCGGCCTTCCCCACTAAGTGGGCAGGAGTGATCTTAATCGAGTGCTTCTCGGAATACTGGCGCATGAAGGATAAGGCCTTGGTCATGTCCACTTCCAAGAGCCCATAGACAGAAGGATCTTTGGCTGTTCGCCAGGTGCCCATGGCCACTTTGCGAAACGTGGAGCTGGCCGGAGAAAGAGTCAGGGGCAGATTTTGCAGTCCCATTCATTACCTCGTGGTCTTAGCGCCCACTTGGGAGGTGGCGCACAACATCATCTTGCGGAAATCAATGCCAATACCCCTGTTTCTAATTAAAATGGGTCCTCGATGCCACGGATTTTTGCCAAGGAAGGGCGAATGAGAAGAAATTTCGTAGCCGTTGATCTCATCCTATTGCTTATTGGCCTTTATTTTTCATTGGGAGCCCAAGCAGAATCGATTCTCCTGGCCCAGAACGCGCCCAGGGTTTTGCCCACCAAAAAAACCGTCAACACGGGTCCTGAGGAAATTGCTCCTGAAAAAGGCAATACAGACCCCCTCAACAAAATGGGAAAGCCCAAGGATAATAAGACTGTCCTGACTGGAAATCAGCAGGTTCAGGAGTTTGTCGGAGTGGTGCAATTTCTCAAGGGCAAGGCCAATTGGGACGGCACTGACCGCAAAGATGATATCGGCTTTAAGACATTGTTCGGCTGGAACGAGAGCGTCGCTGTCGATGATGATGCCCACCTCAAAATGGTCACTCGCAGCCGCTGTGTGGCCGTAGTTTATGGAGAGAGCCAACTCCAAACCCCTCTTAAGAGTGCCGAAAGTGCCTGGAATGTTGTGGGTGGATCGGCTCGCTGGATTTGCGGAACCGGACAATCGGATACGGTTCGCCTCAACGGGCATGCCATCAGCCTAAGTGACGGAGAACTTTTGTATCACAAAAAGCTTCTTTATATCGTTCATGGCAAAGCCGTGTCTGAGTCAGGAGAATTGGAACCCGGTCAAACCTATAAATGGTCAGGCAACCGTTGGATTGTGGAATATGATGGTGAAGACCTCTACCAAAGCTGGGAACTGGCTCAGAAATTGCCTGCACCTAAGGAGAGCAAATCCTTGGGTGAGCCTTCGCGCAAAATTCGCAGCCGGTGGTATTTGGGCCCTATGTTTGGACCGGCGAAAACAAGTCATCCCAACTCATTATTTGAAATTAGTGATCCAGAAATTCATGGCATTCGAGCCGCCGTGAACTTTAAGTGGGGAGATCAATCAGTCATTGGATCCCTGAATTTTTATGAAATTGAAAACAAGAATTCAGAACGGGACTGCTGTTCCATGGGGCCGCCCCAGCCGGGTGACGACCCCACCCGCCATAATCTCTACGAGTCTTTTACTGCCGATGTGGGTTGGCGCTCCAATCACGACCGTGACTGGGCTTGGACGGCCCGAATGGGGATTGGCCTGGACATCCTGGAGGTCCGCAGTTTTTCCAGTGGCCCAGGACCTGGGTTTAGCTTCCAACGGGATGTGGACTTTATCTCGGCTCATCTATCGTTTGGAATCGAAAAGATCTTCTTCGAAGAATGGTTAGGCTGGGGCGGATTACTTCTCTCGGCTGAAGCCTTTTACCACCAAGGCTTAATTCACCAAAAGACCAACAGTGAACCCTTCGAGTATATCCCCGATCCACGCCCACCGGAGTACCACTCGGTCGATGACACCCTCTCCGCATTTGGCGTGATCTTCAACTTCGCCCCACTCCTCCAATTCTAACGCCGCAGATGGACCCGCTTAACCGCCACACTTGGGCTGGTCAAAAGGGTTCACATGCAAGGCGGGGGTATTTCGATCGAGCGGAATCGTACATAAATGTACGTTGGAGTGAGATCGAAGTGCCTCCAACGCAGCAGATGGACCCTTTTCACCAGCCCAACTAGAATTCTTCGCGAAGGTCCTTTAGATCAAATGGCATTTCCTTAGGCGCCGGCTTCCACTCTTCGGGAGCCCCCAAGACTTCGACGGCCTCTTTGTGCGTGAACTCTTCATCGGCCTTGACCAAAACAGAGGTCTGACGGATTTCAGCCACTAATTGGGTGTCGATGGGTTTGACTTCCAACTTTTTGACAATCACCGGAGTGGTCACCACTTTGGCCGACTTGACGAGACCTGAACTCGCGCCAGCATCTAACTGCTTTCCTTTTGCCACCATGGACTCCGGCTGTGCGGATGGCTCGGGAACTTGCTCAACTGCCACCTGATTTCCCGCAGGAACATTGACCTTTTGGCCAGTTCCCACTTGCTCGACCTGAACTTCGCCAGAAATGGTGGCCTGTTCTGTCACCTTGGTATTGGGTTCAAAGCTGACGTAAAAATCTGTTCCACGCACACCGGCAACGGCTGTGGATGTACGAATGCGAAACTTGCTTTGCCGATCCTTTTGCTTTTGGTCTTCCGTTTTCTTGTCTTCTTCCTTTTCATTGTTAAACAGGGCTCGCATTTTGCCGTAAGTTAGATGTAACAACGTGGCATTGCCGGACTTTTTTGCATACTCCTCGATCGACATCCGTGAATTGGCTCCCAGCGTGAGGACAATGTTTCCTTTGAGGCGAACTTTCGCCCGCGCTTTATCCTGTGTGAGCACCACATCCTGGCAGTCGACCTTAAAACGAGGAGTCACTTTGACGGGGTTGCGGACGGGATTGTCTTTGTCACGATCGCCGGATTTCACGCGAAGAACTTCAACCTTGCCCTTGAAGGATTCAATTCGCCCGCACTCAGTTGCTACAGCCGAAACAGACCCTAAAATAAAACCAATTAGTATTAGGAAAATCTTCGTCATGGCTGACACCTTTCCTCCATTGAAAGGGACACAAAACCTGCTGAGCACCAGCTATTGTCTCTGCCTCTTGGGGTTGAGGCAAGGCCTGTTAGAATGCCGTATAGCCCAAAGCTGTGAAAACCCTCTCAGTTTCACCAACCAATGAGCCCACGTCTTCACAATGACCATCTGCACCGATTTCAGATGCAAAATCAGAGGTCACAGGAGCTCCCCCGACCATCACCTGATAGCTCAACCCCCGCTCTCGCTTGGTCTCAATGAGTTGCTTCATCTGCACCATGGTGGTGGTCATGAGAGCTGATAGGGCAATAATCTGGGCTTGGTGTCTCTCAGCAGCGTCAAAAATATCTTCCATGGCAACGTTGCGTCCGAGATCGATCACTTTGTAGCCAAAGTTCTTCAGCATCAGAATACAAATATTTTTGCCGATGTCGTGGATATCCCCCTTTACCGTGGCAAAAACGATAGTGCCTTTCTGGTCATCACCAGACTTGTTCCTGGCAAAATGAGGTTCAAGGAGCTGAACACCTTCTTTCATGGCCTCAGCCGCGGCCACTAGGTGAGGGATAAAGCGCTTTCTCTTGGCAAAGAGATCACCTAAATGGCGAATTCCTGGAGTCATCACATTCAAAAACAATTCAAAGGCCTGATCGGCACCAGTCTCCAAGAAGCGGCCAATGTCCTCTTTGATCTTATCCTTTTTGCCATTGACGATATCCCAAAAGATTTCCTTTTGGATTCCGTCTAATCCCATTTTTCCCGTTGGATCATCCGCTTCTCCCTCCCCGACCGTTGCTGTACCAACTGTGGTCGACGCCGTGTCGGCAATCGGATCTGACCAACCGGCCAGGAAAGTTTCCACCGCTGACTCCCGAGGGCCGAACAATTCAGCTGCGGCCACGCGAACAGCCACTTGATTCTCCAACACATTCATAATGGCCGAACTCAAGCCTTTCTGGATGGACATCATCAAAAAAGCCTGATGAACAAAACGACGATTCGGTAATCCAAAAGACGAGTTGCTCAACCCAAAAGTGGTGGCGCAACCCAGTTCCTTTTCAATCAACTCAATCGTACGCAAGGTCTCCTTGGCACCCTCGCGCATGGCTGAAACCGTCAAGGCCAGGACATCAAACACCACGTCCTCGCGACAAAAACCTTCAGCGATAAGGCGATCTAAAATCTTTCGCGCATAGACCAGCCGGTCTTCGGCCTTTTCCGGCACCTGGGTTTCGGTGGTTAAGGCCAGCATGGCTCCACCTGTGCGGCGAGCAATTGGAATCACCTCTTCCAGCTTTTCGTCCTCAGCATTGATGGAATTCAACAGGGGACGACCGTAATAAACACGACCACCTGTCATCAGGGCCTCAGAAAAACTGGAATCCAAAACCAGGGGAACTTCAACCGAGTTTTGAATTGCCGTCACCACATCACTCATCATCTTGGGCTCATCGATAAGTGGCACCCCCACATTGACATCCAAACAGTGAGCTCCAGCTTGCACCTGCAGGTGAGCATCCGCCATTAAGGCTTCAATATTTCCAGCGCGGATCATCTCCGCCACTTTCTTGCGCCCGGTGGGATTGATCTTTTCTCCGATCATCACGAAGGGAGCTCCCCCACCAATCGCCACGGTTTGAATCTTTGAAGAGATCAAAACCCGCGAAGGCTGATTAGGGTGACTGGCTGCCAAAAATTCCGCACCCTTGGAGTCGACAAAATTCCTTACCGCGCGAATGTAATCTGGAGTGGTACCGCAACAACCTCCGAGAATTCTTGCGCCCGCACCGTAAAAGCCTTCAATATGTTTGGCCATCTGCTCGGCATTCAACGGGAACACCGTCTCCCCCTGTCGCAACTCTGGCATCCCGGCATTAGGCTGGGCCGCCAAGGGAAGACGACTCACCGACTTCATCCGCTCAACCACTCTCTTCATGGCATCGGGGCCAACTGAGCAATTGGCTCCCACCACGTCACAGTGATAGCCCTCAGCAATTGCTACGCAGGATTCGGGACTAATTCCAGTGTCAGAGATTCCATCGGTATTAAATGTCATCAAACCTATCAGGGGGACCTCGCGACTCAGATCGCGAACGGCTGCTAAAGCAGCTTTGAAGTCCAATGAGTCAAACATGGTTTCAACAATGATCGCATCAACACCTGAATCAATCAGTACCTTCGCCTGTTCCCGAAAAATCTCAAAGACCTCGTCAAAGGGGCGAGACCCGGTCGGATAGATGGTGTCTCCGCAGGGGCCAATATCGCCGGCCACAAAACAGCGATCACCCCCGGCTCGTCTGGCAACATCCACAGCACTAGCATTAATGTCTTTTAATTTCCCGTAGGCTTGGTATTCCTCTAGCCGCAGGCGGGAAGCACCAAAGGTGTTGGTAATCAAGATATCGGCTCCGGCTTCAGCGTATTCGCGCTGCACGGCCTCGATCACATTCGGCTCTTCCAAATTCCACAAGTCAGGAGCATAACCAGGCGGTAGCCCCCGTCGCATAAGAAGGGCTCCCATGGAACCATCCAAAACCAACAGGCGCTCTTTCAATGCTTTTCTGAAATCCTGATACCGACCCTTATTTGCCAATGGATACTCCCGTCATTGGTAAGGTTAATGTCCTTCACTTAAACTCATGTGTTTAATAAACACTTCCTGAAACTCATCCATCAAAGCCAGCTCAACGGGCGATTTCACACGGTTTACCCATTCCGTAAAAGCCTGTTTGTCCTCGTCCGAGGCCGACCCCCAGGCTATGGTACCAGTCAAACTGGCATTACCCAAGGTGGTGACGTCAATTCTTGGCAATAGACCCAGGCGATAGGCGGCCTCCACTGGCAGATGCTCACCAAAAGCTCCAGCCAATAACAACCGATTGGGCTTGAGCGCCCCCACCTTGATCACCATCTCTAGTCCCGAGCGAATGGCCGATTTGGCCAATTGAAATTCGCGCACATCAGCCTGGGACAATTGCAAATCACTCTGCAGCTCTAAATCTTCTGGCCTAAGGACTTCGCCATCTTCAGCCACTAGGCCATTTTGAACAATCTGATCCATCATCTGAATCAGTGCTGATCCACAAATCCCTTTGGCCATGTCACCACCGATGGTGGAGAATTCCCAGCTTCCGGTCTTGGGGTCATAAACGGGATCTAAGATTGCACCCGCCTCAGCCCTCATGCCAATGCTGATGTTGGAGCCCTCAAAAGCCGGTCCCGCCGGGGTGCTGGACACCAAAAGCTTCTTTCCTGTCCAAAACAGGATTTCCGAATTAGTACCCACATCGACTAGGATCCAACCGGACTTGTCCATCTCGCCCCGTTGCCACAGAACAAAAAGTCCCGCCCACAAATCACCGCCCACAAAGCTGTGAAGCAGGGGCAAACTGTGAATTTCAAATTTGTCCGTGTGAGCCACTGGCGGCTCAAGGTTTGCGGGTTGATAGGGTGAAACACCCAGGCTCTCCACATTGAGGTTTGCCAAAAAAGAAGCCATCACTGAATTGCCTGCCGCAAACATTTTGCCTGTGAATGCTGGACCGTCGGCCTCTTCACCAATCAATCCGACCAATCGATTCAATTGTTGAAAAAGTCTTTTGCGCAGAGGTTCAACCCCCTGCTTTTGGGCATATTCGAGGCGAGTCATCACATCGGCACCCATGGTGATTTGTCGATTCACAGCCTTCAGCGAACACCAAGGGCCTTGGTCATCGACCGCCGACATCTCCAATCCCGTGGTCCCGGCATCAAGGGCCACCCACCAAGGGCCAATGGGAGAGCGATGCTTCACCAGATCCTCTTGCATCAGATAAACCTGGGGGAACTCCACTTCAATGGCCGCCTTAGGACGCAATTGACAGCTCAGCCGCCAGCCTTTTTGTAACTGATCTTCAGAAAAAAACTTTCTGTCGGCATTCGCGATGGGTGCCACACCCTTGGTCACGCGCACCCGGCACTGATGGCAGGTTCCCTTGCCCATGCAGGATGAGCGAATGGGAACTTCTTGATTCTGCAAAAACTCAAGGAGGCTTGGGCCCGCGAGGGCCGCAGTGAGCTCCCATGAAGTCTGATGAGAAGTCGCCTTAATCGGAAAGGGCATGAATCACATCCAATGCCACTTCGACCCGATTAAATGGAGCACTCACCTGAAATCCCGCAACGAGCTTTTTGGCTTCGTGCATAGTCTTCATGGCAATCTCCGTGCCCCGCTTCACCGCTTCTTCTTTGTCGCCGTTGGCCTTTTCCATTTCTTTGATCACCCAATCAGGAACGGAAACGCCTGGCACCTCGTTCTTAAGGAACTCTGCATTTCGCAAGCTCACCAAGGGCCAAATGCCCATGATAATCGGGATCTTCACGTCTTTCACCTTATCCATAAATTTCAAATAGGCTTCAATATCATAAATCGGCTGAGTAATAGCAAAATCAGCACCGGCTTCCACCTTGTAGCGGTAACGACTCATTTCCAGCTCGTGGTAGGATGCCGTGGGGTTAAGGGCGACCCCAACACAAAACTGAGTGGGAGAGCCAAAACTGGAACCTCCCAAATCGAGCCCCTTATTCATTCGCGCTGCGATATGGGTCAAACCAATCGCATCCACATCGTAAACACCGGTCGCCCCCTTCATATTACCCAGTTTTGGTGGATCGCCTGTGACAACAAGAACATTTCTCACGCCCGCAATATGGGAACCCAAGAGATCACTTTGCAGACCAATGATATTCCGGTCTCGAGTGGTTAAATGGGGAATGGCTTCCAGATCAAAGTGCTCCTGAACGTAGGCGGCCAGGTGGAGGGAACTCATGCGTGCCACCGCCCGGGCTCCATCAGGAATGTTCACAAACTTGACGCCACCTTCTTGCAGCTTTTTACAGTGTTTAAAAAAACCATCTGTGTCCACTCCCTTAGGGGGAATTATCTCAATGGTGAAAATCCGTTCCCTGTTGGCCAAGGCCTCACCCAATCGGCTGCGCTCTTTTATGGGGAGGGTTTCCTTGGGCACATCGTTCACCGGCTGAATCAAAGCTGAATATGTTGATTCCCTGTGATTGAAATTTTGTGTCATGCGCAAAGAATTGGCCACCGCCTTAATGTGGTCAGCATACACCCCACAGTGGCCTCCCACAAAACGGGCTCCTCCTTGGATGTAGCGTTTTGCAAACTTGGCCAGGTAATCGGGATTGCAAAGATAGATCCACTGGTCGTTGACGTATTTGGGCAGACCGGCATTGGGGCGCAAAGAGATCGGCTTATCGGTTAACTTCCGCACTCTTTCCAAGGCCGTCAACATTCCGCTAGGACCCACCTCGCCACAAAAGCCCACCACGTCGGCATCAAAATCCTCGGCCACTTGCACTAAAGCTTCGGGAGTATTCCCATAAGAGGATCTCATGTCTTCATTAATACTGAGATGTACGAACACTGGCTTGTCTGAAAACTTGCGCACACCCACAAGGGCGGCCTCAAGGTTCTTTAGGTTGTGGAAACCCTCAATGGTAAAGCCGTCGACACCAGCCTCATCTAAAATCCGTGCTGCTTCTTCATAGAGTTCCACAGCTTCCAAATAAGCTGTCGGACCAAATGGCTCAATCAAAACTGGCAAAGGACCGATCAGTCCTAATACGTAGGCCTCGTCGCCAGCGACCTCCAGGGCCAACCGTGCCGAAGCCGTGAGAATCTCTTTTTGTCTTTCCTGAAGACCAAACTCGGTCAGCTTAGGCTTGGTGGCACTAAAGCTGTTAGTGGTTAAAAACTTGGCGCCTGCGTCTTTAAAGCTCTGGATGATGTCTTTAACACCCTTGGGGTCGGTCAAACACAGCTCTTCAAAGCTGCGGTTGATGTAAAAACCACGCTCGTAAAGGGCCGTGGCCATCGCCCCATCCATAACAGCCGTTTCGCCCCCAGCCAAAAATTCCTTCAATGGGATCTTTGCCAACTCACTTTCCCCCGTCAATCAGCCATACCAACTTAGGCGCGGCTGTAGTCGTCCTGATAACGTACAATATCGTCTTCGCCAAAATAACTTCCCGTTTGCACTTCGACAAAGACCATGGGACCTGTGCCCACATTGCCAATACGGTGTTTGGCTCCCAATGGTATATAAAAAGCCTCACCGGCATTCACCTTCTTCGCCTTGTCGTCCAATACAATTTCTGCTTCGCCTTCAACCACCACCCAGTGCTCAGCGCGCTTGGCATGAGACTGGTAAGAGAGCTTAGCTCCTGGGTCCACAGTGATGCGTTTAACTTTAAAATGCTTTTGGTCGGATAGAACCTCAAATCCACCCCATGGTCTTACCTCAAAGCGGTGCTCCGTGGCCTCGGGCAGTCCTGCTTTTTTGATCTGATCCAACAGGTCTTTGACCTTCTGAGACTTACCTTTTTTGCAGACGAGTAAGGCATCCGGGGTATCCACCACAATCAGATTTTCAACTCCGATCAGCCCGATCACTTTGTCGCGAATGGTGAACACATAGTTGTGAAGGGCATCTTCGCTAAAAACGGAGGCATTGGAGTCAGTCTTTAGTGAACTGATCTCTTCAGACAATCGGGAGAGCTCATCCCAGGAGCCCACATCACTCCAACCTATGGTGCAGGGGATACAGACCTGCTTGGTGAGCTTTTCCATAATACCGTAGTCAAGGCTCACCGAATCGGTCATGGCGTAGTTGTATTTGGCATTACTCAGATCAGGTTTGATGGCCGAGATCTTTTTCCACACCTCGGGCAGTAATTCCTGAAAGTGGGCAATCATGGTCGAGACTTTAAATACGAACATCCCTGCATTCCAGTAATGCTTGCCGGAATCGAGAAAGGTGCGCGCCGTTTTTTCATCTGGCTTTTCGCGGAAGCCTTCAACCCCGTAGGCTTTAAGGCCGTGGGCCGAGTGAGCTACATCATCTTTGACTTCGATGTAACCATAGCCTGTGGAGGCATGACTGGGTGTGATCCCCAAAGTCACCACTTCACCTGCTTCAGCACACTCAATCCCTAATTCAACCGCAGAACGAAAAGCCTGTTCATCGGCGATCAAATGATCGGCGGGGAAAATCCCCACCACTTCGTCTTGCTTGCCTTGGCCCCGTAACCAATGACAAAGCAGTGCCACAGCAGGTGCGGTGTTTTTACCCATTGGTTCAGCAATCACAAAGTCAGGGCCCAATCCTTCTTCAGCTAATGAGCGAATCGACAAGGGCTTCATTGATTCCAAAGTCAGAATGTAAGGTGAGCCGAAGGGCTTTAATCGCTGAATCGAATTTTTCAAAAAACTTTGATCGTAAAACTCACAAAATTGTTTCGGATAAGAGGCTCGCGACACCGGCCACAGGCGGGTTCCACTGCCTCCTGAGAGAATAACGGGGATCATGTAATTGCCTTCTCCTCTAGCTAAATTCCATTTATGCTATGGAATTCAAGATGTTACAATAAAACTATGGTAAAGACCCCCTTATGCTGCGCCTTATCCGGGGTCTCTGATCGGGACCTCCGTGAAAAAAGTTAAATGCTTGAAATTACTATATAATCACTACTCATTAATATAAGTCGGAATCGTTCCCAAGGTTTCGTAGACTAGAATCAACGCAGGAACTGACTGAGCCTGGGGAGAAAAGGATAAAAAAACTATTTGGAACCCTAACGAACACCCATCCCTTCTCCAAATGACTTGCGGTACGTATGCTGATCCCCAGGCCCTCTCAAGCTCCTCTTTTGAATTTGTAAGTTTGGGCCTGACGACACAAGGACTGTGTCTGAGGGTTGAAATCTGACCGAGGTTAAAAGGCTACACCGGGAGTATGGTAGTCACTGACTAAAACTGGGTACTTAAATCCGTATTTCCTCTACGGAAGATTTTCCCTGAAAGGGACGGGCCGCACCCCGTCCCTTTCCTTTTTTGGGACGAAGCTTTTTTCTTTGCCCCGATCAATCCCACCTTGCTATGTAAATCACTAAATATCCCTCAGCAAAAGGATGACCCATGGCAATGCCCTTCATCGATCTTAAAACTCCCTATAACGCCCTCAAATCCCAAATCGATGGCCGCATTCAGGCCGTACTCGATCATGGACAGTACATTATGGGGCCCGAGGTCGCTGAGTGCGAAAAAGACTTGGCAACATTTGTTGGCAGCAAACATGCGATCACTTGTGCGAGTGGGACGGATGCCGCTTTGATGGCCCTGATGGCATTGGGAATTGGCCCCGGCGATGAGGTCATCACTACGGCTTTTTCCTTTATCGCGACTATTGAAACAGTTGTCCTAGTAGGTGCGACACCAGTGTTGGTGGACATTGAGCCTGAGACCTTCAATATCGACGTCAACAAGATTGAAGGCGCCATCACCTCTAAGACTAAGGCCATTATGCCTGTGTCCTTGTATGGACAACCGGCAGATATGGATGAGATCAATGCTCTTGCAAAGGCCAAAGGGCTTGTTGTCATTGAAGATGCCGCGCAAAGTTTTGGCGCTCCCTATAAAATCAAGCGCAGCTGTGCCCTCTCTGATTTTGGGGCCACCAGTTTCTTCCCGGCAAAACCTCTTGGCTGTTACGGCGACGGTGGTGCGGTTTTTACCGACAATGACGAGTGGGCACAAACACTCATTTCGATCCGTAATCACGGTCAGACGGAGAGGTATTTTCACCCTATGGTGGGAATCAACGGCCGCCTGGACACGCTTCAGTGTGCGATCCTCATTGAAAAACTGAAGCGCTACGGGTGGGAGATTGAGCAGCGGGAGAGAGTGGCAAAATCTTACACCGAAGCTTTTAAAGATATGGACGTAAAAACTCCCGTGATCCGCTCTGACCGCCAGAGCGTTTGGGCCCAGTACACTCTTCGCGTAGCCAACCGCCCAGAGTTTCAAAAGCGCATGACTGAGCTTGGAGTGCCAACTGCGGTCCACTACCCGACGACCATGGGGGAGCAACCGGCCTATCAGAAACTCTCAGTCATTCATGACATTTCCCATGCCACCCAGGCGGCCAAGGAAGTGGTCAGCCTTCCCATGTACCCTGATATGTCATCTGAAATTCAACAACAGGTTGTTGAAGCGGTCAGCAAAAGTCTGACTTAGGCCGTTTGATTATCAAGATTTGACCAGGGCCGGTAATTCCACGGCCCTCGCAGCGCTTCCAGTATTGGAACTCCCCCCTTTCTCCCTATAGAATTCCCGCTCTTGGGGCAAAACCACACTTATTCAGACAGCTTCGGCTGAAGAAAGGAACTCTCTATGTTGCGAAGTCTAATTGCGACTGCCTGTTTGTCTCTGATTATGGCCGGATGGGCCCACGCCGATGTGATTGATCCCATTGGTGACGAAAACTTGGGCTACATCAAAGTGGACCTCCCGCCAAACTCCACAGCGAACCCAGCCGGGATCAAGTTAGTGTTGATTCATAAATCCACCAACAAAGCAGAGGCGACTCTCAGTCTTGGAGTTTCCGCACGAGTTCTGAAAGGGACCAAGTGCCTACAGCTTAAAACCCCAAAATATACCCACAGCAACTGCTCCATTCAGGTCAAAGCCAAGGAGACGACGCAGGTCACTCTCGGCCATTTGACCGCTTATTTACGCCCCGAACTCTATCAAATCGGCTTTGGTGAATACCCTCACGTATTGAACAACCAGAAAGCCGGAACCAACTTGTTTAACATGCCTGAGGACTTCAAGGACTTTGCTATCCCCGATGATCTGGTCTTTTCAGTAGACGTTCCCGGCAGCACAGAATCCTTCGGGTTCCTTCGGCGCGAGAGAGCTCTCGGCGAGGGCGAGATTGCTTCGATGGATTTGTCACCCTCGAACGAACCCCGCTCCTCCCTAACTTACTCCTTTGCCAAGCAGCCGGCATTTCCTGACGCTGAAATCCCCTGTAAATATCCAACAAAGGCTTTTCTGGTTGAGCGGGATGGCAAGTACCGAGCAAACATTGAGCGCAGCGGGATTTTTACCCCTCATCCCTATGACTTTAGATCAAATGTTAAGAACATTGAGAATTGGAAAGTACTACCCATTGACTACAGTTCCAGCTATGGGATCCGCCAATACAGAAGCCTTCGCCCGGGTCAAACGATTCGCTACTACACGAAGCGCTCCACCGAAACTCAGTACGATCTGGTCATTAACAACATTCCACACCAGTTTCATTTGATGCCCGGACAGACTCTGTCAGTTGAGATGCCACGTCTCGATATCAACCACGTTTTGGTCACTCGTGAAGATGGCAGCACTTACTATCAGGCTGGCACCTATCGTGTTCAGTATCGTGATGACGAATCCAAAAAGTGGCAGGAGCTTAAGCTCACCCGCTACAATGGAAGTGCTACTAGCTGCGGATCGAGCTACGCTCAAATGTCAGACTTTCCCACTAAAACAGGCTTAGATGTTCCGCCTAAACTCTATCGTGTGACTGTGACCTACACCACTCGTGAGGGCTCTCAGCAGTATGTGACTGAAGTGGATATGCGCGGAGATACGCCAAACTCTAATTTAGTTGAGCCCGTTCTCTTCTAAAAAATCAAAATGACCGTTGATACCTTTGCGCCACATTTTTCCAAATGTGGCGTTTTTTTTTGGAACTGCGAGATGAAATCCCGACAACGAAGTAGATGAGCCCTTTTCACCTATCACATCATTAGGCCGGTCAAAAGGGTTCAGATACGAGGCGGAGGGGTTTCAGCGAGAGGAATCGTACTAAGATGTACGTTGGAGCGAGGTGAAATCCCGACAACGAAGTAGATGAGCCCTTTTCACCGGCCTATCATGTTTTGCTGGAAACTAAGTAGAAGGTCAGGCTGACGAAAAACAAGGCCATTCCGCCGAAAGCAAATGTGAGAAGATTTTCCCAACCACCAAAGCCCGCCTCATGGAGCACCCAATATCCTAGGACTATAAAGACACCGAGAACAAAGAAGAGATTTTGCTTCCACAGGCCGTAACGGTACACGATCTTGCGGTCGACTTCTTCCTGATTGCCACCTTGAAGCAGAGCAAAGGAAGGATACTTGTCCCGCCAAAAGGCGAATTCATCGGGGGGCGGTTCATGACCTGGATTGCGCATGGACTTCCACAGGGACTCATGTCCTGCGGCCTGTCTCACTCCATTGCGTAATGGAGATGTGCCCAAAAACAAATAGGCCGTTCGGCCTCTTTCGCCGTAGGGCCCTTCGACCCAAAAACTGTGACTGCCTTCTTCGCGA
Source organism: Pseudobdellovibrionaceae bacterium (assembly GCA_020635075.1). Taxonomy (NCBI): domain Bacteria; kingdom Pseudomonadati; phylum Bdellovibrionota; class Bdellovibrionia; order Bdellovibrionales; family Pseudobdellovibrionaceae; species Pseudobdellovibrionaceae bacterium. The sequence goes on from JACKAM010000001.1 coordinate 2,183,569, forward strand.
AATAAGCGAAAGGCGTAGCCATTTCGGCGCTTCACCGCCAGCTGGTTTAGGCGGATTCCTTTTTGACGGATATAGGCGAGGGAGTAGGCCTTTCCCTCTTCAAAGTCAGATTGTACCCAAGAAGCTCGTGACATGCCTCAAAATGGAGCAATCCAGGGGCCAAACCAATTCACTCTCATCTCAAAACAGCCTTAATCTCAGGGGGTTACCCTGTCTACGGCCTAGTCATGTGTGAGGATGAAATGGCCCTCCTGTGCCTTTTTGGGCGCCTGTCAGCCCCGCCTAATACCACATCAAGTACTTGATATTACTATTATTATAATTTTGACATCATGCATCACTGATGATAAAAGGAGCGGTCGAAATAGAACAAAACTACCTAACCCGATCCCCGAGGTTTTCATGTCACGTAGTCTGACCCTGACGGCCCTAGGTGCCCTGGCTATATCCCTTTTTCTTGTTTTCTCAACCCAAGCCCATGCCCGAGACATTCACTATGATGTCTCTGGAAAAGCTGGAAGCGACGGCCGTGATGGCGGCGACGGATATAGTGGCTCGGACGGGAGCGATGGTACTGATGGCTCAGATGGCACATCTGCTGGTTCATTAGATATTGAAATTGGATTTGTTCCCGGAACCAATGGTCAGCAGGTTTTTGTTCGCGGCCGGGCCAAGAAAACTCCCCAGTCTGGGTGGAGTCAAATCAACGACGTCTACCCAACCGAAGAAATTGGCAAAATCGCCTTCACAGCTGACGGGGGCAAGGGCGGTGATGGCGGTAAAGGTGGAGACGGAGGCGATGGATCTGACGGCCGCGATGGTAGTGATGGTAGCTCCTTCGGTTTTAACCTTGATGGCGACGACGGCTCCGACGGCGAAGACGGTGGTGACGGGGGTAATGGTGGCGATGGTGGAAATGCTGGTGATGCAGGCGTTATTGTTGTTCGCTTGTCAAAAGGCTCTGAACTCTTGATTCCTCACATCTACGTGAGTGCCGTACCCGGCAAGGCTGGCCAGGGTGGAAGTGGCGGTGATGGCGGCCGGGGCGGTGATGGTGGTCGTGGAGGCAGTGCTGGCTGTGACTACGCTGGTACCAGTCTGGATATAACCCCAAGACTTGGCCACTGTGGCTCCTCTGGATCGAGCGGCTCTGATGGGCGCAGTGGCTCTTCTGGAAGCAGCGGACGTGACGGTTCATCAGGCCGAGCGGGATCTGCAGACTTTGTAACTGCTGATGGCGGCCCCACCAATCGCCGCTATGTTTTGGGGATTGTTTCCATGGATGCCGTGGAAGCATTTGCGGACGGAATATACGAAGCTCATGAACAAGTAGAAATCCGCAGCCTCACCATCATCAATCGAGGCAATGGCCCCGTCCCCAGCGCTCGATATAGCTTTGGCTTTAGAGACGGAAAATTCTACCAAATTGACATGCCTCAGTTTGCGCCTGGCGAAACCAAGGAGGTTCCTCTCAACCCTCCGATGAAGTTTGTAGCAGCTCGCCTGTCTTCCGGGCTTCCAGTTGCTCTGTTCTTAAATCACCTTCGCACACCTCTTGGAGCGTCACCCGAGATCTCCTCGCGAGTGCCTATCGATAGTGGAAGAATTAATGGCCCCATTCTAACGTCATCAAATTCTCAAGGCACAGTTCGCCTTTCAGTGGCAAACATTAGCCGCATGAGCTACGGGATCGACGGAGAAGCCAAAAGGGCCGTGAGAGTGCGTCTAAAAACTGATGCCTCGAAAAAAGATCAATTCAAATTCCAAGTAAACGACAAATGGTATGATGGGACCGAAGAAGCTTTGGTGGATATCAAACACATCCCGGCAGGGGATTCCACCACATTGGAGATTCCCGTCAAGGCCGGAGACCTCCTTAAATTGGGATCACAAGTGACTATTCAAGCCGAAGTCTATCTACAAAACGATCAGCGCATGGATCTCCTGGGAGCGATGAAGTCCACTATCCCCTTTACTCTCGATCCTGCCGCTCAGATCAACTTCTATCAAGTGGTGAAGTCCTTTGGACTTTACTGCAATTTCCCCGAGAGAACAATCAGTGGCCACACACTATCCAAGCTATGGATCAAGAAGGCCGCCAATTCCAATAAGGTGACCATTCAGTATGATCTCAGAGTGAGTTTTACCAAATCACCTGTTTATGAGGTGGAATTGGATTCGATTGGCTTCATTCTACACAAGCTCATGACGGAGCAAAAGCTTTCGCAAAAAGATGTTCAGCAAGTCCTCAACGAAGTCATTGAGCCCAAGACCCATAGACGTAGATGGTATTCTGACGAAGGATACAACTCCACCTGGGACCTTGATGAATGTAAACCAAAGGCTAAGTCTGAATCAGATCCCATCATGCCAATGGGAGCCTAAAGGAATTTACTGAAGGGCCTGAAGCCCTTCAGTCACTCTCGCTAAGAGAAAGCGACTTCTCTTTGTCATCAGATTTCTTTGCCCATCGACCTCTGCCAGGTGGGCCGCAGACTTCAATGCTTCAGGGAGCAGCTCCGCTGAGGGAGCATGTACTTTGGGCTCGGCCGGCTCACCCAAGAGTCGACGAAAGCTAAGAACCTCATAAACCACAAAGAGCCCATGATAAGCCAGGTGAAAGGGGCGAGGCCGCTTGAGAATAGCCGAATAGACCTGGGAATCAGAAAGTACAAGAGCGTCCCAATTATCAAAGTGCATTTCCAAATAGGCATCAAGAAATAACAACTGGTGAGTGAGTTCATGAAGCAAAAACTCCTGCCAGTCCTTACCTTCCCAATGCTCATTCTCCCCCACCCAAATCACGCCAAGAGCCGAGGCCAGAGAACCTCCTCCATAACCTTCGCTAGCTTGAAAGAACAATGTGTGTACAACGACATCAAAGATCTTGGCCAAATCAGGCTCAAGGACCTTCCAGCCACTCAAGGAACGAATAATCTTACTTTCAATCTGATTTTGAATCCGCGGCTCCATGGGACGGGCTTTGAGCGCCTCAAAATTCCCACCATTTTCCTTGCTGTACAGATTGAGTAAGGCTTTGGTGCGAGCCTCATCGGTGCAAAACAAGGGAAGGTCTGCCTCTGGCAGAGGATTGTCCAGCTGGACCATGCGATAAAAGTCGACCAGGTCTCTGCGGAGACTGGTCTGTGAATCCCAACTTGATCGTTCATGGGGCATCTCCGCCAGTCGGGAAATGACCTTCCAGACTGCCTCTTTGCCCATTAGAAAATACACTGCAACTCTCCCTCTAAATCCTAGAAGGGCAATGTAGATCAGAATCACAGTCAATAAAACTAATTTATTGAGGTGGGGCAGGATTTCCCGCCATTTACTTTGATGCGTCGTTACTTACAATCGTAAAGCCGCTTCATTTTGCAGAGAACTTTCACGCGGTTCGAGACCCGCTGGAAAATATCCTCGTGGGGCTGGCCGATCTCGGACTTGCCGGTATTCAATCCTGCAAGACCACGGCGTTTTGGGTCTTTTTCTCCTCCAGGGAGATATTTCTTAAGGTTGAACTTATTAAAGGGGTTCGCATCCCTCTTGCCGCCACCGAGGCTTGATGGTCCGCGATAGCCGCCGCGAGAGTCCACAGGGACTCCACTTACAGAATAACCGCCGCCACCACCAACACCTTTTAAGATGTCAGTATCGTAGCCGCCACCTTGACCGCCACCACCTTGGCCTCCGCCACCGAAGGGAAAGCCCCCTCCGCCGCCACCTGAGCCACCGGTAAAGCCGCCACCGTTTTGTGGAACTGCATTGGCTCTCGCGGCCTGTCCCATGCCGTCACCAAAAACAGCGTTTTGTTTTTGTGCATCAACAGTCGGAACATTCAAGTCACTGCCATCTACTTTGCGTGTTCCAAAGTCCGCCTGGCTAAACCCACTGCCACTTCCCCGATTGACCTGTTGGCCACCGTTTAAGCCTCGGCAAAGTGGATCGTACTGGGCCGCTGGTCCACGACACTTCACACAAATGGGATTAGACGCATTCACCGGATCATTACAGTCGCCGTTAAAGACTGGCTGCTGGTCAATATCAGGAAAGCCTGTGTTTTGTGCCGTAGCGGCCTTCTCACACATCTCGGCAAACTTACTGGCCGCGGCACTTTGTACGGCCTGCTGGCCCATAGCGGCCACATTGGCATTGTAGCTGGTACAGCGCTCACGACGACCGTTTGCTGTCGCCAGCACTGATTGATAGTTGCTCTTCCAACTGGCAGGACAGCGCTGGCCCTGGCCATTGTTTTGGCGCCAAACGGTTTCTAGATTGTCACAGTCGCGAAGAACTTGTTTGTATTTGTTTTCCACTTGTTCACAACGATCTTCACAGGTGCCCTTTTCAGTAAAACACTTAGCACCTAAGGCCGTGTTGGCCACGGCTCCACCTTGACCAAGAGCTTTCATCAGTTGGCAGTTTTTGGCAATGCCATCGGGATCATTGCCGTTACCACTCATGGCATAAATGCCAAGTGCACCCATTGCTAGTGAGCCAACTGCAGCCACTGAGCCTGCACTCGGACCACTCAGGCCTGAAACACATTGAATGGGATCATTACAACAAATCCGCGCTTTGTTCTGCGAGTCTTCACAGTAGTCTCGGTCACTATTGACTTCAGCTTCCTGGGGAAATCCCGCCGGAGGACCTTCGCCCACCTGCTGCTGCCCGTTCTCCTGATCTTCAGGGTTTTGCGCCTGACTGGTCGCTGGACGCCCATCGGCTCCACACTTAGGAATTCCTGTTTGCTGAAGAGCCGTGTTGCCCTCTGGATAACATGTGGGCTTTCCATCAGCATCACACAGTGGGGACGCCGCACCCGCCTGCCTCACATCGTTCACACATCCTGCCGCTGCTCCCGCGCCCGGATTGGCTGGATCCGTTTTTGCCGGATCCGCCGTCCGAGCTGCCGTGGCAGGTCGACCATTTCCATTTTTCTGATCAAGAGCCGCATCGCAAGCCACGCCAGGTTCACAACTCTCCGAATTGCCAACGCCTAGAGTCTCTCTTGTCGGAGAGCTCGCCTCTGGCCAGAACTCCCATTCTCCTGGGCAATTGCCGACACCGAGTCGAGACTCACAAGGCCCAACTGTGGAACGGTAGTAATTCACATTATGGTCGGTCAGGCGAAACATAGACTGACTGCCCCCTTGGTTCCTGTCTTCTAGGGAGTCCGTCCGCACACACCACATTTCGCCTGAACTATCTGCTGCCTGACTAAACCCATTTGGGCAGGTGGCCGCTCCAGCAAAATCCGTGATCAAAAATAAAGCGGCAAGAAAGGTAAGAAATCGAAACCCGCGACAAGTCAGGTCCATAGAAAAAAACATAAGCTATCCCACCCTTAACGTATTTTGGGCCAAGCTCTATATTGAGCCCGCCAGCCAAAACACTTATCGACAGAATAGACGCCTCACTTTAGGACAAAAGTCCTGAAAAGAGACTGTGTAAGTGGCTGAATTTACTTAAAGATTGTCCTGGCCTGAAACAGCACTCGGTTAGTTCCGCCCAAACCGGCGCCTGAACTCCAAAAAGTGGTCGTAAATAGTCTGCCCATCTATGGCGAAATTGTAGCGCCTATTGATGTCAAACTTTCCAAAGTGATTGGCATCTCCACCTGGAAAGGTAGAAGTATGGATTCCAGCGAAATGGGGTACTCCATCAACAAGAAGAGCAAGCGAAGAACCTGAGGCCACCCCATTGGTGTCCCCATCATGAATCATCATCCCTGGCTTATCAGCCAAATAGTGAGAGGGGTTATTGGGTGTCTCATAAATTTTAAATGGCCTACAGTTCTTTTGAACCACCCAGCCCTTATCCATTTGGAATCCAACTGTCATCACGACATTGGGGACTGCATTTCGATTAAATCGCTTGAAGGGAAGAGGCTTTACCCATTTGTCAGCTGGAACTCTCTGCCTCCGACTCTTAATCTCATACCCTTTTGCGTCTGTGGGACCAACGAACTCACCCGGGCGCTCCTTTAGCTTAATAAACGCATAGTCCTTTTCGTCATCAGTTCGTTCATCGCTATTCCCAAACTCGACTTCTTCAATCTCGTAGTGCCTAAACTCATACTCAACGGTTGGGTCCTTTCTTAACTGCCTCGGCACCCAAACCTTAACTGAGTACCTCATTCCTCTTGCCTCACTTGGAGAAAGTCTTCTCCCAGAATAATAGTCCCGAAAGCCATGAGCACTCGCTATGACGACGTCTCCATCTCCAACAAGGTGCCCCGTACTCTGGCAGGGCTTCCCTTGGTGGTTTTGACAGGCCTTGGCTGGGGGACCAACATAGAAAAGAGCACCTACCCCATAAAACATCTTATCCACATCACTTGCTCGCGAAGAGTAGTCCAGCGGACAACGACTGTCTTCACCCATGATTGCCGCAGGGATCACGCGGCCAAATTGTTCCAGGTTTTTTATTAGGCCCGGGCTGTTGTCACAGTCCCAGCCGGAGGCTCCTGAACCATCTGCAGGCTCAGTCCAACGCAGAACTGGTTTAATGAGTTGACCACCAAATTGTGAAAAAGAAGATTCAGAACCAACAATGTAATCGCCAGGAGGAAGCTGGCGACCAGAGACTCTTTTGCCGCCTTGAGCTTCTGCTAAAGAAGAGAACAAAACAAAGCCAACACAGCCAATGAGGAAAACCAAAACGCCCTTAAGCAGGAAATGCTGAACAGGACTGGCGAAATATTTTACTTTGATCGTCATGTTGATTTCGTCTTTCTTTAGGGTCAGGACCCATTTGGCCAAAAATTCTCTCTTATCTCGGGCACTTAATACCGAAAATCAGAGCGAAAATCATGCCAAAATAAACAAAAAATCCTGACCACATCAAGATCGCTGTTTGCTCAAAATTATCGGGTTTTTTCGCGGGCTTTTGGATTTTGGCGAAAAATGTCGAATAACTCGACAGGCCCAAAGCCTGCCAAACCCTGGAAAACCTTTCAAAAAGCGGCACCAAATTGAACCTGGGCCTCACCAGGCCCAGGTGAATCTCAAAACTCAGTTGTCGCCCCAGTTATTGGGGTTCTCATCGGTACAGATCTGTTGGCGCAGATCCGAATGGTCGCAAGAGCGCACCCACTTGTCCTCAAAGTCATAGCCATTGGAGCAGGATACGCCAGGAACTCTCACCCACTCGGAGCAGCCATTGGCGAAATCACTGGGGTGAGTCCCCTCTTTCACACAGACTTTTTGTTTGTCGTCCTTGTGAAAACACTGACGAACGAAGATATCGCCGCTTTTCCCGGCGAAGATGCAACTGTAGCCGTCTTTGAGCTTCCAGTCTGTACAATAACTCTCCGCCGCCTGAGCCACACTGCTCATCAGAACCCAGGCCAATACAACATGAACCACACTTTTCATGTGAATCTCCCCATTGTTAGCCCCGGTAATCCATATTTGTAATTGGACCAATCATTACCATCCAATGAGTGACTAGAAACCAACGACCTGTAATTTGCAAGTATTTCACCCCCGAGGAAAGTCACTCCCCTTGGGGCTTTGCGACAAGATGCTCGGCTATCTTCTCAGCTAAAATCTGATTGGCGTAGCCAGAAGGGTGCCCCTCGATGGGGATGTAGAGCTGATCTTGGGGAATTCCCTTAAAAGCATCACGCAAATCTAGAAATTGAATTCCGTAGTCGCCCAAACAAAAGGTCACATCCATGGCATAGGACCAAGGGTAGATCACCAGCAAAAACTCAGCTTGTTCAAAATGAGCAGATACCCGATCACGAATCTCAGCAATCAATCGACAAGACCAGCGCAAGTCCTTTTCAGTCACGTGAAATGGCCAATCAATCTGATACTTAGTGCGGATAAAGGTTTTATTAAAAAACTTTTTTAACAAATTTCGAATGGGGAATTTCTTTTGCAAAAACCAGTCACGTACGATCTTGCCGTCCTGCTCTTTGAAGTAAGGTACTCCTCCGATCCAATCCACCGACTGAAGGCCGCCAACTAAGCGATCAACGTGAAACGAAGGAAAAAGATAAATGATCTTTCCCTTCCGCTGAGGAATTTGCTCACCAAAGGGAATCAAATCCGCTTGGGCCATCACATTGCCCAAGCCATAGCCATTTACTGCATAGTTGTAGGTCTTATATTGAGGTAACTTCTCCCCCAAGCGATACTCCAAGGTCTGCTCATCGGGTAAGCCCTCACCCACCATAAAGGACCCACCAAAAAACAGCAGAAATTCATCCTTGGCTTTTCCATTAGCAGGTGGCCCATCTTTTTCCTCGTGCTGCACAACTCGACGACCATACTGATCAATCGTGAGATGAAAATCATAGACCACCTGATCGCCGATTTTTCTCACCACATGGGATTTGACGTTGGGGATGAACTTCCATCCAAATTCATCGGAGTTGGAGTCATAAAAGGCCTCTGAGACATCGTCTTTGATCTTGGCATGGCGACGATCCATATCGGATTGTCCGAAAAACCACTGAATGGCGACCAATGCCAGCACCACTACCGCACAGCCAATGCCGACAGCCACTAGGTTCGCAATCCAATTTTTCTCTGTCGGTCCACTCATTGACGTTCTGCCTCTAAGATCATTCACCATGTTAATTGCAGCATTCACTTGAGGTCAGCCCAAAAACCAATCGCGGAAGCGCCGCTTCCTCTGCACTTGTTGCCTAATTGGGGTCAATCGGAAAGGATAGATAAAACACCAAGGGGCCTGCCATGATGGATTTTAGAGAAATTCAACAGATTTTACCTCACATTCACCGCGATTCAGCAGGGCATGAGGCCGCCTGGTACGTGACTGAAGTTTTGGCTGACTACATCCAAAAAAACGCCAAACCCGGAATGAAGACCTTGGAAACCGGTGCCGGCATCAGCACCGTTTTGTTTGCCCAAGCCGAAACGGACCACACTTCAGTTGTGGCCAGCCAGGGGGAAGTCGATCGCATTCTCAACTTTTGTGAAGACAAAGGGTTTCCCACCAAGGGATTGAAGTTTCTGGTCGGCATGTCTGAGCTTGTCTTGCCCCAATCTTGTCCCAAGGATTTGGACTTTGTGTTGATTGATGGCGGACACGGCTTTCCCACGCCTTTTATTGACTGGTACTACAGCCAAAGAATGCTCAAAGTGGGCGGCACAATGGCGGTCGACGACACGCAAATCTGGACGGGAGCCACCCTAAGCCGCTTCCTTGATGGCGAACCCAACTGGCGCCGCATCGACAAGTGGCCTTACCGAGCGGCGGTCTATGAAAAGGCCGGCGAAGGCAGTGAGTTTATGGACTGGTACAACCAGCCCTACGTTCACCGCCGCAGCCTCACTAACCCGAAAATCAACCACTACTTATCCGAGTGGAGTTCCAAGTTCGTTAAATTTAAAAACGACTACCCCACTCATGTGGAAAACCTGGTGAATCAAGTGATCCCAGGCGCAACCAAACATCACCCCAACATCAAGCGAGTCCTGAAGAAGTTCTTTTAGTATCGGCGAGGAAAGCTGGCACAGACATTCGTCACCCTTTCACGGGTCGGATGTGCGCCTCAATCCATCTGGCGATGGTTTCGATATCGACCTTGCCTCTAATCACCTGTTCAATCAAGAATTCCTCGCCATTGTCAGGCTCAACCACCAATCGATAGCCATTCATTCTTAAAAAGATTGCTGTCAGAGCAAAGGAAACACGCTTATTGCCATCAACAAATGAGTGGTTTTGCGCCAAGCTCTGCATCAGGGCCGCCGCCTGCAGAGAAAGCGACTGATAGTACCCGGTCTGTGGCCGCCCAAGTGCACTCTGTAAAAGCCCCAGGTCACGAACCCCACCCTTTCCGCCAAATCTTTGCAACAAATGGTGATGAAGTTCTAATGCCTCTTCTAAAGTTGGATATAGGGTGGTCTTCATCCAGAATTACTTCGCCAGTCGCTTTAACAGTTCTTCATTGTCCTTTAGCACTTCATCCATGGCTGACAAGAACACCGGTCGCACCCGAGACTTGGCCAAGTACTCAACGACGGCTTCATTGACCACACTGGAGATGCTACGCCCGGTCTCAGCGGCATAGGATTTGAGGTCCTCCAGAGTCTCTTCATCGATTTGGGTGGCAAACTTCTTAGGCTTCATAACCTTGATTTTTCATGAAAATTCATGAAAAATCAAGGCAATCTTATAAGTAACTAAAATTACTTATCTATTAAAGAGCTTCTACCTGCTTCATGACCTCTTCAGTCGGCGCATGGGTCAGCTCTTTATTGATGGTGGCTTTGACCACTTTAGCCGTCCCTGTCGAGAGTTTGGCGCGCAGATCGCCCAAGAACTTAGGAGGCGCAATGATCACTAGCTCTTCAAACTTCTTGGCCGTTCTCGCCTGATCCAAATACTCAGCAACCTCTTTGGCAAACTGCTGAGACAGCTGGTGCTCCACGTCCACCTCTCCGGCCGATGTGTGCTTGTGCGTCTGGGTGTAGTTCTTGCGGGTCGGTCTTTCAGTGGTGAATTCATGGATCTTGTCCTGCCCCTCTGGGAAGGCCAGGCAAGTTTTAAAGTCTAAGCCCTTATGAAGATGCAGATATGAAAACACTTTGGCTTGGCTCTCATCAGCTACGACCACCCAAGTTAACTTCTCCAGCATGGCTTATCCTCCTCTGGTCTACGTTTCCGGCAATCTACCAGACTTTTTCCCAAAAGGTACCGGGTTCCCACGGGTGCGGCCCCGCGCCACGCTGGAATTCAACAATTCTAAAGGCTTTTGAGCTTCTCCCAATTTTCCATAAGAATGGGCTTCCACTTCGTGAACCTCTCCTGGGTCCTAATGTCCCAATTGGGATTCAAGGGCTCTGAGTGTACCTTCACAGACTGTTCGATTTCATAGAACATCTGATCCCGATGTTTGGTTTCAAGTGTGGACCATACTTCGACTGGGCATACGACCACCCCGTCATCGCCTTCCTTGCATCCCCAACGCTTTAGAACTCGCTCAGCTTGGTGATAAGCGCGGGTATGCAGGGGTATGAATTTCTGTTGGCTTTCTGATTCCGACTCAAAAATTCGGACGGCCTCCGCTATCGCACTTCGCATCACCACGTACATGGCCTCCCGGTCGGCTACCCATCGATCAATGCTGCTCAATGCTTGCTCGACCATTTTGACCTCGGTCTCGGGTTTCCCTTGAACATTGACGACCATCCACTGGGTCAACTCCGAATGCAGACGATCAAACATCTTCCATTTTGCAGAGTACCGAGTTTCAAACAGCCATGCCCAGCCTAAGCAATACACTTCAATCTTTTCAAGGCTTCCTTCAAGGATGCAGTTCTTCTCCTTTAGCCAAGCCAAATCCAGATCCGACACGGATCGAAGCGGGTTGACCTCCTTATAGGCATCGAGCCCTCGCGCCTTCATTCCATATTCCTTGCCCGACAGAACAGCGGCCAAAGCCTCCCCGGTCACGTTAGCAAAAATGCCCTGGCCCTCGGCCTCATTTTTCAGTCCATCAAGGCCTTGGCCCCTAGCCCTTTCAAGCTCAGCCAGTCTCTCATTGTGTTCTCTCTTTAGTTTCGCACTCTCATCCTCGGGCGGAGATCCGCATCCAAGCAGAAGACCCGTTGTAGCAACCACACATATAAATGATATTAGTTTCATCGTTTTCATAATATTCTCGCTTTAAATTTACCTACCATTTTGAACTCCCGCCTCGATTGCACGATCTGTGCCCGTAACTTTATCGAAAGTCGCCTCGGAGATTGCTGTTGAGGACGCGTTTGTCCGAAAACTCGGACCGGATTCCGAGACTTCGGAATCGGTCTTGCCCGGCCTTCACATCACTCACACCAGATAAATCCCCGAAAGTCTTGGTTTTGAAATTTCTACTGCGTGGAATTCAACCACCCGTTCGGTGGCCCCGGCCTTGCTCAATGGCCCAATTACAAACTGATGGAACGGAGGTTCTCCAGATGAAATCAAACAGATTTATACCGGTACATTTACCAATATTGACCTTTATCGCCATATCCTTGGCAACCCCAACTGGAGCTGTGGCAAAAACACCGAAGTGGCTGAAACGGATTAATCGTACAGTTATTGATGCCGGTAAAACCATTGAAAAGGGCATTCAAAATGGTGGCAAAACGATCGAAGATGTGGCCCATGGGGCCGGTGATCTCGCCGACCAGATCGGTCGCGACATCGGCGATGCAACTAGAGGCGCCGCCGATGCCGCCGCTGATGTGGTGACCGCTGGAGGCCACGGTCGTAAGCGGGACGAAGAGAAAGCCCGAGACAAAAAGGCTCAGGAAGAAGCCGCAGCAGCTGCGGCAGAAAAGCACGCCCAAGAGCTCGCAGCAAAAAACAAAGAATTTGTAGAGGCAAAACTCCAGCACAACCGGGATTTGGAGACCCTCGCATCCGTTTTATCCACGGGTATCAACTATGTTGGTAAATTCAAGGACCAGGTTTATCAGCAAATCGAATTTCTCCAGCTCACCAAGCGAGAAACCGAACGCACCACGACTGATCTTAGCCTTCTTCAATCTGCCTATGAGGAAATCCTCGCCCAACTTCAATCCGAGACTAAAGATCCTGCCGGAATTGACGATCCCAATCACACTCCCGGGTACCAGCAAGCCCTCAAGAGCACTGTTGATGAACTCGGTGGCTCGATTCTCAATAACCAAACCCGACTACGGGATATCCTCTCGCGGCTTAATGTCACTGAACTTAGAGACCTATACGAGCAAGCGGAGATCAAACTGATAGAGCTCACCCAGCTTCGACCCTCTATCGAAACCCGCATCGAACAAAACAAGCAAGAGATCGCAGCCCATGGTGGGTAAAACCAATTCGCTGCTAAAACTGGTATTGCTGCCGCTGATCCTCGTTTTGAGCCTTGTTCTCCCTCAAGGAGCAGGGGCCTCGATCGAGTCGAAGATCGCCACCAGCTATAGCAACCAGTTTTTGCATATCAAGCTCAACTCTTACATTGAGACTTACCTCAATAGGGTTGGGCAAACTGGAACGACTTCGGCCGTCCCCCATTTAGGGACACATGTGGTCCGCGGGATCAGCTTTATCTTGGCAGGCTATCATCTGACCCAGGGCAAAACTGACCGGGATCGCTTTTGGGGAACACTTCATTTGGGTGGGGTCGTCCACCCAGCTTTGGGGCTTTATGTAATGGGGGCTCAACTGAGTGAGCTGGCACTGGGAATCGGACATAGGAAGAAAATGATGAAATACAATCAAGCAATCATGGCGGCCATCGAGACACAAATGAGGCTCGAACGAGAAAGACTGGAAGCCTTTGGTCGCATTTATCAGTATCACCTTCAGGGGCTCCACTCCGCCAGCCAAAAACTCGAAGAAGCAGGCCGGGTGCTCTCTCAATCTCCGATGACTCAAGATGGATTCTCGAATGATCCAAAACAACTCGAAGAGTGGTTGACCACTGTGCAAGTCTTTCTCGTGCAATCAAGGATTGTGGTTTCTCATCTAAAAGCCCTTCACTCCTACCAGTGCACCGAGATCAGCCAAATCTTTGGCCCCCTCCCCATTGATCCTCAGCAAATGATCATTGAGATTAGCCAAAGCCAATCGGCATTGACCGAGATGTATGACGAAACCCTCAAATCCTACGGAAAGCTTTTGGCTTCAATTGCCCTTGACGAGCTCTCATCGAAGGATGCGCCAGATCCCGAGTACGAACTCTGCCATCGAAAGCGAATGTACCTAAAAGTCCACCTCATCAAAAAGGTTGGCGAGTTCCGCCGCCGAGGACCTTCTTTGTCTTTGTTAGATCGAGATGACCTCTATGCCGGAATCGAATCGATGAGGTCCGACCTTTTGACCCTTCAACCCGTATGCGATGTCAACAATCGGGATCAAGACCTACTCGACCTTTTGGATTACGTCGAAGAGCGCCTCTACGATGAGACCAAGCCCGATGGAGGTCCCAACCATGAGATTCACTGAATCAATTCTGCAGGCACTCAAGCAAGGCCTGCGCTTGGTGCTTTGCCTGCAGCTGGCATTGACCATCCCTTTGGCCCGAGCCGAAGAACCTCTGGAGCTGCTCTACACCCGAGCTATCGGCAGTGATCTCACTCAGTTTTTAGCGGGCCTTGATGTTGGTAGTCGGTTTTTTCACGATCAAGATGGTATGGTTTACGAGGCGACTCTTATTAGTAAATCCATCCTCCCGGATGGCACTCCCTATTTTGATGTGAGCCTATCGAACCCCGGCCAGGCCGAGCTCTCAGCGTCTGGTAATGGTTCAGGCACAGGGCCCATGCCCGATGGGAACGGTTTAGGCACGGGATCTATGCCCGAAGGTGGTACAAGTAACAACGGATCAGGGGGATTTGGCGGCGATCTCATCAACGCCGGCATTGCCTCAGGTGCTGCCATCGGCGGCATTCTTATCACCGAGTTCTCAGGACTCGCTGATGCCCAGGCCGAATACGAAAGGAACATGGGCGAACTGCGCGGACGAATCAACGAGCACCGCGAAGCTATTCAGAATCTGATTGGTCAGATCAGCGAAGACCAGCTCCGAGCAGGAGTCGCCCTCACCCGCACCCAAGAGGTTCTTAAAGAAGTCGACCCACAGGCCTTGGCCGAAAGAGTGAGGGCCGCTCTTATAGCTCGCCACCAAGGCTGGCAAAGCTCTCCATATACACTTAGGTCTTTTGAATTCACCTCTCATGATCCTGAGTTTTTAGGGCGCGCCCTCCCTCTGCGTGATCAATTGAGCGAGGCTAACATTCACGCCCCAGGCCAAGCACTCGCCTACAATGTGGGCCAGGCTTCGCTCAGGGCAGCTGATCAAGCCTCAGTCCAAGGCGAAAAACACCTCACCCAAGAGCTTCTTGACCTAGCCACAGTGGCTGCCGATGTCCTGGTCGGTTGGGACCCCTTTACGGGTTACGCCCGAAGTTTTACCGAGTTCTTCAGTGGCCGCAACATCATCACCGGAGAAGAGCTAAACAGTATCGACCGAACTCTCGCTGGCTTCACCTTGATGACCGGTGTACCCAATAAACCTCTAAGACTGACCTTCAGAGCCTTGTCAAAGGCCACTCAGCATTTGCCTGTCATCTCCACACGCCTTGCCGCCACTCTCAATCGCATGAAGTGGGCTCTTGGTAAAAAAGAGTCACTGCCATTTGCCCCAGGAGCCATCCAGCACATCTGGAAGGGCGAATTTTCCCTCACCCGCACCTCGCTTAAAATTCGCGGAGGCATGCACACCCATCACGGGCTCAAACATTTCCTGGCCGAAAACGAGCGTCTTGGGTTAAAGTATATTTTTAGGGACGTCACCAAGTTCCCAACCATCAACCAGGAAGCCGGCGTGATCTTAAGACAAACTCTCCCCAATGGTGTGACCAGACTACAGTTTCCTCGGGAGGCGTTTAGCCGGCAGGGTTGGAAAACCATTCGCCTCCCAGATTCCCCAACTCTACATCACGGGATCAAATCTGTTTTCCCTCTAGGTTTTGATCTTTCGGATTTGTCCAAGTTGGCGAATCTAACGAAGCCGATTCCAAATATTGGCAACGGCCACATATCATACGTTGGTGGAATCAGAGTCAAAATATCGACCAATAAACTTGGACATATAAGTACCGCTTACCCAGAGTAGGCGCTGGAGTTTTAAATGAGCTTGAGTTTAGCGATAGATTGGTTTGAAAGGGTTTGGGCCGAATTCAAGGCTAGTGAAGATCAAAATGAAGATGGTATTCCCTATACTATTGATAAGGAATTGGAGGAAACACCGCTTTTGGTGAATAGGATAATTGACGAGTTTGTTCGCGAAGAGGACCACCATTTCAAACGCATCCTCGCCTCCCTCATCGTCTACCACACCCCCTACACCCCCGCCATTGAATGGCTCAGGGACAACTCGGATTGGACCAAAGAGGATTTCGCTGAGTTCGGCATTAATATCGACGACTACAAGGATTAGTAAGCAGCTAACCCTTCACCAGCTGCCTGTTTTTTCACTGAAAACTCGTCTACTTGCACCGCCCATCCACAGCCTAGTTGACATTTTGTATATACAGTATATACTGTGTAGATGACGACGGTGTTGAGCACAAGGCATCTAAAGTTCAAGATCAACGAGAATGACCACAATCCGCCCCATGTTCACATCGAAGGCGGGGGTGCTTCAGTGCGGATCAACCTCAACACTCTCGAAGTAATGGACAGTGAGACTGGATTTTCAAAGAGTACTCTGAAGAAGATCATTGCGGCCGTCACTGACCTTCAAGACTACCTACTTGATGAATGGAGAGAGCGCCATGACTAAGAAAATTAAGACTGGAACTGTTGAAATTCCTGATGCGGAGTTCGATGAAAGCAACATGACCGCCCATATTTCCATCCGGCTTCCTCTCTCCTTGGTGAAGGACCTCAAAAGACTCAGTCTAACCGACGAATACCAAGGCAAATACCAGGTATTAATGAGAGAAATCCTGACCCAATGGACTGAGTCTCAAAAGGCTCCTAAGAAAAAGTCCATCAAAAGGAAAACTAGGGTGTCCTAAAAGACCCTACTTGCAGTCGTAAAGCCGCTTCATTTTGCAGAGAACTTTCACACGGTTTGACACCCGCTGGAAAATATCCTCGTGGGGCTGGCCAATCTCGGACTTGCCCGTGTTCAGTCCCGCAAGGCCACGCCGTTTCGGGTCTTTTTCACCACCTGGAAGGTAGTTTTTAAGATTAAACTTGTTAAAGGGATTCGGGTCGCGCCCGCCACCGCCAAAGCTCGATGGACCACGGTAACCACCCTGGGATTCAACGGGAACACCACTCACCGTGTAGCCACCGCCACCACCAACACCCTTCATAATGTCAGTATCGTAACCACCACCTTCACCGCCCCCTCCTTGGCCGCCACCAAAGGGAAAGCCCCCTCCGCCGCCACCTGAGCCGCCGGTAAAACCGCCACCGTTTTGTGGAACGGCATTGGCTCTTGCTGCCGATCCCATGCCGTCACCAAAAACAGCGTTTTGTTTTTGCGCATCAACAGTCGGAACATTCAAGTCACTGCCATCCACTTTGCGAGTGCCAAAGTCCGCCTGGCTAAACCCACTGCCACTTCCGCGATTGACCTGTTGGCCACCGTTCAAGCCTCGGCAAAGAGGATCGTACTGAGCCGCGGGTCCACGACATTTCACACAAATGGGATTAGATGCATTCACCGGATCATTACAGTCGCCGTTAAAGACCGGCTGCTGATCAATATCAGGGAATCCTGTGTTTTGTGCCGTCGCGGCCTTCTCGCACATCTCGGCAAACTTACTGGCCGCTGCACTTTGTACGGCCTGCTGACCCATCGCCGCCACATTGGCATTGTAGCTGGTACAGCGCTCACGACGACCATTGGCTGTCGCCAGCACTGATTGATAATTACCCTTCCAACTGGCAGGGCAGCGCTGGCCTTGGCCATTGTTCGCCCGCCAAACAGTATCTAGCTGATCGCAATCACGAAGGACTTGCTTATATTTGTTCTCCACCTTGCCACAACGATCTTCGCAGCTGCCTTTCTCAGTAAAGCACTTGGCTCCAAGGGCTGTGTTAGCAACCGCTCCACCCATACCGAGTTTTTTCATAAGTTCGCAGTTCTTGGCAATGCCGTCTGGATCATTGCCGTTACCACTCATGGCATAAACACCAAGAGCACCCATGGCCAGTGATCCAACGGCTGCCACCGAGCCCGCACTCGGACCACTTAAGCCCGAGACACATTGAATGGGATCATTACAACAGATCCGCGCCTTGTTCTGCGAGTCTTCACAGTAGTCACGGTCACTGTTCACTTCAGCTTCCTGGGGAAACCCAGCTGGAGGACCTTCGCCCACCTGCTGTTGCCCTGGTTGCTGTTCATCAGGATTTCTCGCCTGACTCGTCTCAGGTCGCCCATCAGCTCCACACTTAGGAATCCCTGACTGCTGAAGGGCCGTATTACCCTCTGGATAACAAGTGGGCTTTCCATCGGCGTCACACAAGGGAGAACCGGCACTGGCCTGCCTGACATCGTTCACACAAGAAGCTGTCGCCGCACCATTTCCCGGAGCCGCCGGATCCCCTGCCGCAGGATCTCCCACCGGCCTTGCCGCCGGCATTGGCGCCGCAATCGGCGCTGCCTTTTGGTTATCTGCACCATTGGGGCAGGCCATCCCAAATCGGCAATTAGCGTTACCACTACCGTCAACCTCTCCGGTCCTGGCTCCGCCAAACCGATCCCATTCAATAGGATCGGGAAACTGTACCTCATCCCATCCCACTCCATACCCAGACAGATTTTCGTAGTTCTCATTGTAGTGGACTACATTTGAGGTACTTAGTTTAAAGGAGGGGGTAAACGAACCATCTGGGTGGCGCTTTCCGCAGTGATTCAAATGCCTGTCGAACTCATAGGGACAGTGAAGACCCGGATCACCCTCTTCGGCCCAAGTCATGGGGGCCACCAAAAATGAGGTCGCCACAAGTAAACACACGGATTTCCAGGAAAACTCGGAAACAAGCTTCATATTTGTCCCACCCTTATTTGGGCCACGGCAGATATCCTGGCCCAAAGTCTTATCGACTGAGGGGACGCCTCACTTTAGAACAATCAGTGAACCAACTGCATTTAGTGAGTAATCAGCTTTTTCCGAATCAATTGCTGCCAAAGTGTTGCTCAAACAGGTTGTTGATTGACTTGGATTCACCGGGAAAGGTTTCTTCTACTGCGAACTCAAAAGCCCTAGGACTCTTCCGATGACCTGACCAGGACGATTTCGAAACCCTTGGCGCCTTCCGCCTAGTTCCGACCGAACTTGCGGCGGAATTCCATGAAATGGTCATAAAAGCTATTGGAATCTATTGCTTCGTTGAATCTGGAATTCAAATCAAATGGGCCCTCAAAGGTCTTGGATCCCTTCCAAAAGGTACCTCGGTGAAGTGCTGCAAAGTGGGGTTTATTCGCATTCAGCAACGTGAGCGCAGATCCGGAAGAAGTGCTGCCCGTATCTCCATCATGAATGAGTAACCCGGGATGGGACAAACTAGGATGACCAGCTGGGGGGTCAAAAAGTCTAAATGGCTCACAGTTCTTCTGAACAACAGTCTTTTTGTCGGAACTAAAACCCACAGTCATCACGACATTAGGCAAAGCCGTACGATCAAGCTTCTTAAATGGTAAAACAGGTACCTGTTTGTCTTTTGGGACGGCCATGGCTTGAGATTTGATTTCGTTCCAGTTCTGATCTAAAGGCCCCACCCGCGCGCCCACTCTTTCCCTAAGCTTAATAAATGCATAGTCCTTATTGGGATTGCGCTCCTCATCGTCAGTTCCAAACTCATAATCTTCAACATCGTAATACCGCCACTCATAGGCCTCATTCGAGTCCCTTCTCAATTCCCTTGGCACCCACACCTTCACCGTAAAAATAAACTTCTTGATTTCAGCATCACTCATGCGCCTGCCAGAAATCTTGTCTCTAAATGTGTGCGCTGTTGTAATCACCATGTCCCCATCCATGACCAACTGGCTCGATGACTGGCACGGAGTCTCATTCGATATCCTACATGCCTTATCCCGCCCATCGTAAAACATGGCTCCGACACCATAAAACATCTTATCCACATCAGTGGCCGTGCGGTCATAGGGCAACGGACAGCGGCTATCTCGGCCCATGATGGCCGCAGGAATCACCTGCCCAAACTGCTTCAGGTTTTTCGCCAGCCCTGGCGAGTTGTCGCAGCCCTCGGGATGATAGCCATCGACCGGCTCGGTCCAACGCAAGACTGCAGGGGTGAATTGACCACCGTAGATAGAGGACCCACCGTCACTAATAACGTAATCGCCCCGGCGGGAGCTCGCACTGCCTGCCGCTGTTGCCACTGATGGTAGTACTAGAGCGGAAATCAGATAGGTGGCAAAAACACAAACCAGGCGTCCCATCAATTCCGCCCCCACTTACGGCGAAACTCCATAAAGTGGTTGTAGAACGTGTTGCCATCGATGGCTTCGTTAAACCGGCGATTGATATTAAAGTCGCCTCGCTCAGGAAACCTAACTCCGTCGCCATACGTCCCGCGGTGCAAAGCTACAAAATGTGGCCGATCCCCCACCAGCATTGATAACGAGGACCCAGAGGATACCCCGAGAGTATCACCATCATGAGGCAGCAACCCTGGGTACCTTGCCCCTGGATGATTAGAACTAGGGTCGTAAAGCCCAAATGGCTCACAATTCTTCTGAACTTCCACCCCTTTATCATTGCTAAATCCGACGGTCATTACCACATTTGGCAATTTGGATCTATCCACTCTCTTGAAAGGAAGTGGTTGCGACAACCTACTCTCAGGTACTTCAATTCTCTGACTTCTAATCTCCCTCCAGTTAGAATCCAATGGACCTACCCTCTGCCCCACTCTTTCCTTTAGCTTTAGGAATACGTAATCTTTGTTTGGCTCTCTCTCCTCATCATTGGTTCCGAACTCATAATCGTCGATCTCATAGTAACGAAACTCATAGGGAATTCGTGGATCCTTCCTAAACTCCTCTGGTACCCAAACCTTCGTGGTAAACGTAAATTTCCTAATTTCCGCATCTGACATTCGACGGCCCGACTTGGAATCTCTAAATGTGTGCGCCGTCGAAATGACCATATCCCCATCCAGAATCAAATGGGCAGTAGACTGGCAAGGGGCGCCCACGTTAGTTTTACATGCCCCATCCCGCCCATCGTAAAACATGGCTCCGACACCATAAAACATCTTGTCCACATCAGTGGCCGTGCGGTCATAGGGCAAGGGACAGCGGCTATCTCGGCCCATGATGGCCGCAGGAATCACCTGCCCAAACTGCTTTAAGTTTTTCGCCAGCCCTGGCGAGTTGTCGCAGCCCTCGGGATGATAGCCATCGACCGGCTCGGTCCAACGCAAGACTGCAGGGGTGAATTGACCGCCGTAGATAGAGGACCCGCCATCACCAATGACGTAATCTCCTCGGCGGGAGTTCGCACTGCCGGCGGCAAGACTGGTGACAGAAATGGACAAGCCAACGACCAAAATCAGAACCAAAGCTAATGGCCCACAGCCCAGCAAAGACCGAAGAAAACGATCAAACCGGCGATAGATTTGGTCTACAGGTGATGGGACCTTGTTCATGCTTTGTGAGTCTTCCTTTAGTCCTGATTTCCTAGCTAAATCCGTACCAAATCAAAACGATTGAAGGGCCTCAAGCCCCCATCGCTTCGCCTTCAATATCGGGATTTTTCACGCACTTTTGGATTTCTTGGAAAATCGTCGATCAATTTGACGGTCCGGGGTCAAGACCCGCACCCTTGCTGTGATCTCGGCCTCAAGCCCTGAGGGCCCTGGACAGGAAAAACAGGTACCTCCTTGAACCCCGACCAGGTAGAATGATCCCATGAAAATTGAAGACACGTTGACGAGAGCCAGTGGGGCTCTTGACAAAAACTCAATTCGTTATGCTTTGATTGGCGGATTTGCTTTGGCAGCCCACCGTATCGTGCGGGCGACTGTAGATATCGATCTTCTGGTTGATGGAACCGACAAGGCACTTGTCAAAAGCAGTCTCGAGCAAGCGGGATTTCGCGTAGACTGTGAAACGACCGAAGTTCTTCATTTAAGTGGCCCAGGCCAGCTTGATATCCTATTTGCCAACCGACATCACTCCCAGCAGATGCTGGCACGAGCAAAGCCCATCAATAATTTCCCAGTTCCTGTTGTTGATGCCGAGGATTTGATTGGCCTTAAGATCCAGGCTTACAAGAACGCTCCCGAGCGTGAGTTCCAAGACAAGGCCGATATTCAGTCCCTAATGAAGACCTGCAAAGGCTTAGACCAAAACCGTATTGACGAATACGCCCGGATCTTTGATGAGCTCGAGTTCATTCAATCCTTGAGGACAATGCCATGACCTACGAAGAGTACATTGAGTTCTTGAAAGAAGTCTTCAAACTCATGGGCGGCGAACCTCCTCCCCGTCCTCGCCCGCCAGTGAAAATGCCCAACATCAAACTGTAAAAACCCCGGCTTCGGCCCCATCCAACTCTGATATCGGGTATCTGATATCTTGATATCCGATATCAGAATCCCCTGGGCCAACCCCGGCACCCCTCAGACTCTTCCGATTGCGCCGGTAAAAACCGCAGAGTCCTTCCCGACTGGACTTAAGGAGATTTCACTACTGAGGCGATGATCATTGCCCAAGCAATTGAACAGCAGTAAATTACTTTAATATCAATTATTTAAGTGCATTTTTGATGATGTTTAACTCACCAAATGCACTATTTTTGGTGATATTTAATTCACCATATAATTTACTTTTGGTGAATTATATGACACGATAATAGGATGAAGACAAAACGAAAGTCCACCCAAAACCAGAAGTCGATCGTTGAGCAAAAGCTCCGTCCTTGGCTCAAGCTGCGATCAGAGAAAACGCCGCCCTCGGGATGGGTCAAGGCTATACGCGGGGCCTTGGGAATCAACTCCCGTCAACTCGCTGATCTCCTCCGTGTCGACCACTCGGCTGTCGTACGCATGGAGAGTCGTGAGAAACAAAAAAAGATCACTCTCGAACTCCTGGACAAGGCGGCAGACGCCATGGGCTGCAAGCTCGTCTACGCACTTGTGCCCAAAGACGGCTACAACTCTCTGGATAGTATCCTAGATGAAAAGGCTATGGCCCTCGCAAAAGAAATCGTCCACAAAGTTGAGCACTCAATGCAACTAGAAGCACAAAAGCGAACTTCAAAGAATATTGAAAAGCGCGTTCGTGAGATCGCCAATGACTTGAAAGCCCAAATGGATGGCAGACTGTGGAACTCAAGAAAAAAAGACAACAAGGGTAAAAGGAGTTAAAAATGAAGCTCGTCTACCCGCCCGGGGCCACACCTCTTGATCCCAATGAGACTGCTGGATTAATCCCCAACTACATTACGACTCAAGGCGAGCTCAATGAACTTGAGGGCAAAAACATCGAAAACGCTCTTCTCTGGCTTGGTCAAAAAAAACGAACGGACATTCTCAACACAACATTCGCCTTGGACCTTCACAAGCAAATGTTTGGCGATGTCTGGAAGTGGGCCGGAAAACAACGGACTTCCAACAAAAACATCGGCGTCATGTCTGAACAGATCATGAACCAGTTGGGACTTCTGTTTAGTGATACTCGTCATTGGATCGAGAATCAGACATTTTCCTGGGATGAAATCGGCGTTCGCTTCCATTCTCGGCTCGTCGGGATTCACATTTTCCCTAACGGGAATGGGCGACATGCGCGTCTGATGACAGACGTTTTACTTGAAATGAACAACCTGACCCCATTTACTTGGGGGGCCAATTTAAACTCCAATCCAGTCGACATCGAAGGACCTACCCGTGAGGCGTACATCTCGGCCCTTAAGGAAGCCGATCTCGGCAATTTCGATCCGCTGTTGAAGTTTGTCAGGGCCTAATGACGGCTGGGGTGATCTCCTTTCCACCCATCTCGGATATCGGGTATCTGATATCTTGATATCTGATACCAGAAATGAACCCCCCGCAGCACCCAAAGATACCCGGTACCTTCTGGGATCCACCCCCTCCCCTATCCCCTTCCCTAAATATAAGCTAAATAGTTGAAAATTATCATTTAATATCAAACCTCCTCGTAAATAATAAAACATTTTATAGACTTATATTTCTATAACTTGTATTATTAAAACCATGGAAATCAGATCATCTATCGAAAAGTTTCATTTGTTGTGGTGCTCCCAGCTGGCAGCCAAAGTCGACAGAAAGCTTTGGTGCCTTAAGGGGGGCTGTAACTTACGCTTTTTCTTCAACTCTATCAGGTATTCAGAAGACATCGACCTAGATGTCGTCACCGTTCAGCCTCAAACACTAAAAAGAAACGTCGATAAGATCCTCAACTCTAAGGATTTTCAAACGCTCCTGATCAGCCGTGGCCTGGAGCTCGTCGATTGGTCGGCGCCAAAACAGACCGACACCACCCAACGCTGGAAAGCCGCGATAGGGATCAATGGCCTCAGCACTCCGATTCCAACTAAAATCGAATTTTCGCGGCGAACACCTGATATCTCAAACAGCGCGGTGGAGTTCGTCAATAGTCAGATCACCCAGTACCACAAGCTCCAGCCCCTGTTGATTCAACACTACAATCCCGCCAAAGCAACCAAACAGAAGATTCAGGCCCTGAAGGGGCGAGTCGAGACTCAGGCTCGTGACATTATCGACCTGAAATTTCTCAAAGACTCTTTTCCTGAATCTCAGCAGCTGGTTTTATCAGCGCAAGACAAAGAACTCTGTGGAGATGTTCTCATGTCCATTGGTTATGACGACTTCATGTCTCAGGTATGGCCCTACTTGATGACTGAATACCAAGATTATTACCAAATTCCCAAGGTTTGGGATCAAATCCAAGAAGACGTTTTGCTGTTTATCCAAAACCTGCCGGAGAAAGAGTGAACTCGATTCAATTTCTCGCTGCCATTCAAAAGTTCGCAACGCCTCTGTTTACTACCTCAGAGGCGGCGGCCTATTTGAGTATTTCTGAACACTCTGCCGGCAAGTATCTTAAGGCTCTTGAGGATCAGCAGATCGTTACGAGGCTTAAAAGAGGAAAATGGGCTCTCACCTCCGGGGAACTTGACCCATTACAAATCCCAGATTTTCTAACAGCCCCAAAGGAAAGCTATATTTCCCTTCACAGCGCCCTGTTCTTTCACGGAGTCATCGAACAGATCCCCAGTCGTATCTACGCTGTCACCCTGGATCGATCTAATGTCGTCAAGACGCTGCTGGGTGTGATTTCATTCCACCACTGCCACCCGAAGTTCTTCGCTGGATTTGAGTACATCAAACCCTATCTAAAAATGGCTTCGCCCGAAAAGGCCCTGGTTGATTACTTCTATTTTTCTCCCAGCAAGTCCCGACAGTTCAAGACCTTGCCCGAGATCGAAATCCCAAAGTCCTTCTCCTGGAAAAAAGCCCACCAATATTGCCAAATGATTCCCTCAGGCCGCACCCGTGGCCTTGTGTTTACCCGATTAACGGAATTGTCCTAATCCCTATTGCTGTCCGAGATCCTGGAACCATCGAGCAAGCTAAAACTGATCAATTCATTCCATGACCCGTGCTAGGGCAAGGTCCTACCCAGCCTCTGTGGCAGCCTCAATGAACATCTTGAACTCATTAACTGCATCGATCAATTCGTCCACTTCGGTTTCCGAGACAAAATCAGCGAGGTCATAATCGACTTTGTTGCGTTTCCGACGGCAAAGATCAAAGAAGTCGATATACTTTTTGGCCTTTGCCCCGAGAATCTCACTCGCAACATCAAAGGTGGTTTTGTGGTGCCCGATTCTTCCAGTAACTCGATAGCCCCCTTTACGAATAACAAGATTAGCTAGATTTAGAGCTGCGCCATACGCAGTCGCATACCGTCGATCCGCAGACACGCCTTTGACCTGACAATCCTTCAGATCCCGCTCGATCAGCTTAAGCAGGTTACCCAATGATTTGTCGGTAACCACAACCTTCTGGATATCCCCATTATTCAACCAAGGCTGCAAGCTCATCAGGGTTTCCCTTCAAGAATATTTTTTCACCTTCGCAGACCGTTTTGACAAATGAGTCTCCTTTACTGGCCTTTAATGCAAACTCTTTCGGCGAAAAAATTGTCGGATTGATCTCTCGGTCGAGCGATTTCTCAGCCCTCTTTAGTGCCGAAACAAAGTCGGAAAGCTTAAGCTTGCCAACAATCATGACGTCTACATCACTCGTAGCTATCTCTTCGCCCCTGGCCATTGAGCCGTAGATAAAAGCGAGTTCTATTTGATCCGAATGCTTTTTCAAAACCGATTTAATCACGTCGGCAACCCCACCCG
The DNA here is from genome assembly GCA_020635075.1 of Pseudobdellovibrionaceae bacterium. NCBI lineage: Bacteria > Pseudomonadati > Bdellovibrionota > Bdellovibrionia > Bdellovibrionales > Pseudobdellovibrionaceae > Pseudobdellovibrionaceae bacterium. Next base: position 2,209,464 of record JACKAM010000001.1, read on the forward strand.
TCTTAATCAGGAGCGACTGCAAATCCGTAACACCCGGCAAGGAAGGATTGGCTTTGTAATAGACCCTGTTACCCTCCTTACGAGACTCAAGGATTTCGGCTGATGTCAGGGATGCAAGTTCACGCTGAAGACTCGAGGGCGAAAGCCCCAAGTGGTTGGCCAGATCCGAGAGATACCACCATTTGTCGGGATGAAGTAGGCAAGCAGAGAGAATCGCTTGCCGGGTCTTCGGAAAAAGAGCATCAAGAATTGATTTACGCATTTAACGTAAGAATATACGTAAAATGCGTAAATAGCAAGTCCCAGATTTGTCTCGCCTCAATAGTATGCCCGGTCCGAGATCCTGGACCAGATTCCGAAACTCCGGACTGGGAAGAGAAGCAGCGCTGCGACTCAATCCCCCTTTAACCAATTGATTACTCAGTCTTTAAAGGGAATGGGAAATCCCAGGGCATCCTCTCTTCGTTGGTATCCTCCTTGCTCTTAAGCCAAACATGACCGCAGTTAGCAGGGTACCTCACAAGCGGCTCTCACCACAGGCAATTACCCTGCCCTTTGCTTTACTCTAAGGAGGATCTCCAGGATGACACTCAGACTGAAGGAGGAGCTCTCAAAGCTCACCCAAATTCTTCGTCTTATCCTTTGTCTGCAACTGGCATTGGCCACCCCATTGGCTCAAGCCGAAGAACCTCTGGAGCTCCTTTACACTCGCGCCATCGGGGGTGATCTCACTCAATTTTTATCGGGTCTCGATATTGGCAGTGAGTTTTTCCACTATCAAGATGGCATGGTTTACCAGGCGACTCTTATTAGTAAATCCATCCTCCCAGATGGCACTCCTTATTTTAAAGTGAGCCTATCGAGTCCTGGTCAAGCCGATCTCCCGTACACTGACAATAGCTCAGGGACAGTGCCCATGCCCGAGGGCAACGGATCGGGCACGGGACCTATGCCCGAGGGCACGGTAGGTAACAACCAAACCGGGGGATTTGGCAGTGACCTGATCAATGCCGGCATTGCCTCAGGTGCTGCCATAGGCGGCATTCTCATCACCGAGTTCTCAGGACTCTCCAAGGCCCAGGCCGAATACGACAGGAACATGGGCAAACTGCGCGGACGAATCAACGAGCACCGCGAAGCTATTCAGAATCTGATTGGTCAGATCAGCGAAGACCAGCTCCGAGCCGGCGTTGCCCTGACCCGCACCCAGGAGGTTCTCAAACAAGTCGACCCACAGGCCTTGGCCGAAAGAGTGAGGGCAGCTCTTATAGCTCGCCACCAAGGCTGGCAGAGCTCGCCCTATACCTTGAGATCTTTTGAGTTCACCTCTCAAGACCCTGAGTTTTTGGATCGAGCCATCCCTCTGCGTGATCAGCTAAGCGAGGCAAACATTCATGCCCCAGGCCAAGCACTCGCTTACAATGTGGGCCAGGCCTCGCTAAGAGCGGCTGACAAGGCTTCAGTCGAAGGCGAAAAGCAACTCACTCAAGAGCTCTTAGATGTGGCGACCGTGGCTGCCGATGTCCTCATCGGGTGGGATCCGTTTACCGGTTACGCTCGGAGTTTCACCGAATTCTTCAGTGGTCGCAATATCATTACCGGTGAAGAACTAGGCTCCATCGAACGAACTCTCGCTGGCTTTACATTGATGACCGGTGTTCCAGGAAAGCCCCTAAGACTGACCTTCAGAGCCCTGTCAAAAGCCACACAGCATTTGCCGGTGATCTCCACACGTCTAGCCGCCACCCTCAATCGCATGAAGTGGGCTCTCGGTAAAAAAGAGTCCCTCCCGTTTGCCGAAGGCGCCATCGAGCACATCTGGAAGGGTGAGTTCTCCCTTACCCGCACCTCACTTAAAATCCGTGGAGGCATGCACACTCACTACGGCCTCAAACATTTTCTGGCCGAAAACGAACGACTTGGGTTAAAATACATTTTTAAAGACGTCACCAAGTTCCCAACCATCAACCAAGAGGCCGGCGTGATCTTAAGACAAACCCTCCCCAACGGCGTCACCAGGCTACAGTTTCCGCGGGAGGCGTTTAGCCGGATGGGTTGGACTGCCAAAACAGATAACATTTCGAGAATGAAGTATTTTGGATTTAAAAGTATATTTCCGGAATCTGCGGGCCTTACTGTCTTAAACAAAGTTTCGGATTCTGTCGTTGGTGCTTCTACCTCTGGGCGACGGCATGCCTACTCCTACATAAGAGGAATTCGAGTCAAAGTTACGTTGAATTCTGATTTGCAGATTGTTACAGCATTCCCAGACTGAATTTGGAGACAATATGAGCCTTAATAACGCAATCGATTGGTTTGATCAAATCTGGGAAGAGTTTAGACAGGACGACACTCGAAGCACAGATGGGGTTCCCTATGCGATTAACAAAGAGATCGAAAAAACGCCTTTACTCGTTAACCACGTGATCGATGAGTTTATTCGCGAAGAAGACCTCGAACTAAAGGAAGTCCTCGCCTCCCTCATCGTCTACCACACCCCCTACACCCCCGCCATTGAATGGCTCAGGGACAACTCGGATTGGACCAAAGAGGACTTCGCCGAGTTCGGCATCAATATCGACGACTACTAGTCGAAGACGCTCTTTGTTTTGAAGATTCACTCATGAGTAAGCCCCTAAACCGACAAATCCACGAAAGATACCAGCTCGGCCCGGCTTGCAATCAAGATAGTAATCCATATCTCGTCTTTATTCGCTTTTCTCTGGATCTATTAAGTCAGGGAGGCATCGTCATCACCGACGGAAATGCTCGCTCCAACAACACAGTCTTTAGGGACTTCCAGACTATTGCTGATTTGGACATTCTGGATGTGGCTGCCATTCGGACGGTCAAGTATTCGGGGCAACCTGAAGCCAAGAGGAAAAAACAGGCAGAAATCCTCGTCCCAGATCGCCTAAAAACCAGCCAAATACTTGATTTTATTTGCTATGACCAAAACGCAAAAAATCAAATTCTCGACATTTCGAAGCAATTTGGTGTAAGAAAAAACGTCAAAGTAAACCCGAGCTGGTACTTCGGTACTCGCGGAACAGGTGGTTAGTTTGGTTACTTACGTAAAAGGCGATATCTTTAAGTCTCCAGCACAGGTTCTCACCAATCCTGTTAATTGTGTTGGAGTCATGGGAAAGGGCTTAGCTTTTGCCTTTAAAAACCAATTTCCTGGACTTTTTAAGGATTACAAAACCCGCTGTGACAATAACCAAGTTCTTCCCGGCCAACCTTATTTGTGGGAAAGTGAAACCCATCAGATCTTAAATTTCCCCACCAAAAGACACTGGCGTGACAAATCAGTCCTTCAGGATATCGATGAGGGATTGAAATTCTTGGCCGAAAATTACGAACAAATGGGAATTCAATCCTTGGCTCTGCCCGCCCTTGGCTGTGGACTCGGAGGCTTGCAATGGTCCGAGGTTCAGCCCCTCGTTGAGCAATACCTAGGATCAATCCCTGATCTCGATGTCTATGTATATGCACCAGAGAAGAGTCTCCCTGAAGACAAAGGCTCGCGAAGTGATAAAGATAACTCAGCCGGCGCTGAAGATACTTTTGCTGCCCACCCCTAACTGAGACCCGAAAGCCTTTTACTTACAGTCGTAAAGCCGCTTCATTTTGCAGAGAACTTTCACGCGGTTTGAGACCCGCTGGAAAATATCCTCGTGGGGCTGGCCGATCTCAGACTTGCCGGTGTTCAATCCTGCAAGACCACGGCGTTTCGGGTCCTTTTCGCCACCAGGGAGATACTTTTTGAGATTAAACTTATTAAAGGGGTTCGCGTCCCGTTTGCCTCCACCTAGGCTTGAGGGGCCTCGATACCCACCGCGAGAGTCCACAGGGACTCCACTTACAGAATAACCGCCGCCACCACCGACACCCTTTAAGATGTCAGTATCGTAGCCACCGCCTTGGCCTCCGCCCTGACCGCCATCACCGCCAAAGGGAAAGCCCCCTCCGCCGCCGCCTGAGCCGCCGGTAAAACCGCCACCGTTTTGTGGAACTGCATTGGCTCTTGCTGCCGACCCCATGCCGTCACCAAAAACAGCGTTTTGTTTTTGCGCATCAACAGTCGGAACATTCAGATCACTGCCATCTACTTTGCGAGTGCCAAAGTCCGCCTGGCTAAACCCACTGCCACTTCCGCGATTGACCTGTTGGCCACCGTTCAAGCCTCGGCAAAGAGGATCGTACTGAGCCGCGGGTCCACGACATTTCACACAAATGGGATTAGATGCATTCACCGGATCATTACAGTCGCCGTTAAAGACCGGCTGCTGATCAATATCAGGGAATCCTGTGTTTTGTGCCGTCGCGGCCTTCTCGCACATCTCGGCAAACTTACTGGCCGCTGCACTTTGTACGGCCTGCTGACCCATCGCCGCCACATTGGCATTGTAGCTGGTACAGCGCTCACGACGACCATTGGCTGTCGCCAGCACTGATTGATAATTACCCTTCCAACTGGCAGGGCAGCGCTGGCCTTGGCCATTGTTCGCCCGCCAAACAGTATCTAGCTGATCGCAATCACGAAGGACTTGCTTATATTTGTTCTCCACCTTGCCACAACGATCTTCGCAGCTGCCTTTCTCAGTAAAGCACTTGGCTCCAAGGGCTGTGTTAGCAACCGCTCCACCCATACCGAGTTTTTTCATAAGTTCGCAGTTCTTGGCAATGCCGTCTGGATCATTGCCGTTGCCACTCATGGCATAAACACCAAGAGCACCCATGGCCAGTGATCCAACGGCTGCAACCGAGCCCGCACTCGGACCACTTAAGCCCGAGACACATTGAATGGGATCATTACAACAGATCCGCGCCTTGTTCTGCGAGTCTTCACAGTAGTCACGGTCACTGTTCACTTCAGCTTCCTGGGGAAACCCTGCTGGAGGGCCTTCGCCCACCTGCTGTTGCCCAGGTTGCTGTTCATCAGGATTTCTCGCCTGACTCGTCTCAGGTCGCCCATCAGCTCCACACTTAGGAATCCCTGACTGCTGAAGAGCCGTATTACCCTCTGGATAACAAGTGGGTTTTCCATCAGCATCGCACAATGGGGATGCAGCACCCGCCTGTCTCACATCGTTCACACAAGACGCCGTGGCTGCGCCAGTACCCGGAGCAGCCGGATCCCCTGCCGCAGGATCTCCCACCGGCCTTGCCGCCGGCATGGGCGCCGCAATCGGCGCTGCCTTTTGGTTATCAGCACCATTGGGGCAAGGCATGCCAAACTGACAGTTTCCGGAATCAACTGAACCAACTTCTCCCCCGACAGAGCGACCACCAAACCGGTCCCACTCAATAGGATCCGGAAACTGCACCTGATCCCAACCATAACCATAGCCGGAGAGATCTGAATAGTTCTCATTGTAGTGGACCACATTTGAAGTGCTGAGCTTAAAGGAAGGAGTGAATGAACCATCTGGGTGGCGCTTTCCGCAGTGATCCAAGTGCCTGTCGAACTCATAAGGACAGTGAAGTCCCTGATCACCTTCTTCGGCCCATGTATTGGGGACCACCAAAAATGAGGTCGCCACAAGTAAACACACGGATTTCCAGGAGAACTCGGAAAGAAGCTTCATATTTGTCCCACCCTTAATCGAGCCATGGCAGATCACCTGGCCCAAAGTCTTATCGACTGAGGGGACGCCTCACTTTAGGACAAAACGTGAGCCCAATACATTTGTGATGGTATTAATGGCATCAAGTGGGCCAGTTTGTTAATGGCAAAGGCTTCAAATGCTGCCGAAGTGTTGCTCAGACAGCTCATTTATTGACTTGGATTCATCAGAACTGGCTTGCTGCTTCCGGGACTCTGAAACCCCAGAAGTTCTTTTGATGAACAGGCCAGTAGGGTTGTTAGGCTATTGATGCATTCAGACTAGTTCCTCCCAAATTTACGGCGAAACTCCATAAAGTGGTCGTAGAAGGAGTTCCCATTGATGGCGAAATTTCCCCTTCTATAGAGGTCAAATTCCCCATAGTCTGGAGTGCCTGCAGGATAGTACCCTCGATGAACAGCGACAAAGTGCGGACGATTCGCCGCCAGCATTGCCAGTGCTGAACCAGATGAAATCGAAAACGTATCTCCATCATGGATCACAATACCATTCAACCCATTTAGCTGGTGGTCACTAGGCACTTCATAGAGCTTAAAGGGCTCGCAGTTTTTTTGGACCACGATCTTTTTGTCTCCACTAAAACCAACAGTCATCACAACATTAGGTAAAGTCTTACGATCAATCTTTTTAAAGGGAAGAACTGGCACCTGTTTGTCTTTCGGTACAGCCACGGCCTGGGATTTGATTTCCTTCCAGTTTTGATCTAAAGGTCCCACCCGCGCACCGACTCTTTCCTTCAGCTTGATAAAGGCGTAATCCTTATGAGGCTCTCGCTCCTCATCATTGGTTCCAAACTCATAGTCCTCAATCTCATAGTAACGCCACTCGTAAGGCTCTGCCGGGTTCTTTCTCACACTCTCGGGGACCCATACTTTTACAGAAAAAGTAAACTTTTTGATTTCTTGATCTGTCATCCGTCTACCCGACCGGTGGTCTCGAAATGTATGAGCTGTTGTGATCACCATATCCCCATCCATGACAAGATGGCTCGATGACTGGCAGGGCCCTCCAGCTGGTGTTTTACATGCCCCATCCCGCCCGTCGTAAAACATGGCTCCGACACCATAAAACATCTTATCCACATCAGTGGCGGTGCGGTCATAGGGCAACGGACAGCGGCTATCTCGGCCCATGATGGCCGCAGGAATCACCTGCCCAAACTGCTTTAAGTTTTTCGCCAGGCCCGGCGAGTTGTCGCAGCCCTCGGGATGATAGCCATCGACAGGCTCGGTCCAACGCAAGACTGCCGGTGTGAATTGACCGCCGTAGATAGAGGACCCTCCATCACTAATAACGTAATCACCTCGGTGGGAGCTCGCACTGCCGGCGGCAAGGCTGGTGACAGAAACGGACAAACCAAAGACAAAAATGAGAACTAGAGCAACAGGCCCACGGCCCACTAAAGATCGAGATAATCGATCTAACCGGCGATAGATTTGGTCTACAGGTGATGGGACCTTGTTCATGCTAATTGAGTCTTCCTTTAGTCCTGAATTCCTAGCTAAATCCGTACCAAATCAAAACGATTGAAAGCCCTCAGGCCCCCATCGCTTCGCCCTCAATATCGGGATTTTTCACGCACTTTTGGATTTCTTGGAAAATCGGAGAATATTTTTACACTTCAAATTACATTCTCGACGGACGCCTCAGCCTCGATTCCGAAACTTCGGACAAATCTGTCCGAAAACTCGGACTGGATTTGGCTCAGATCAAAATAAACGAGGTTTAAGGCCTGAGAGCCCCGGCCCTGGCCTTGCTCTATGGGGGGCATCACTGTTTTGGAGCCATCGACAGATGGACTGAATTCTTTCAACAATAAGGGGTTTTGAATATGCGGTGGATATTTGGAGTCATGGCCGTGATCGGATTAGGCACTCCCGAGTTGGCGTGGGCCGACTCTCTGGCTCAGACGGAATTGTGCGAGTTTATGAATCAAGAGACCACAAGGCGAAGTCAGTGGCAGCAAAGCCAAATCGAGGGGATGGAGTTTGAGCTACCCACAATCAAGGAGGGTTGGGCTGGGGCCAATCCCTACGAATCTTGGACAAAGAGCCAATGGAAAGGCAAACATATAGACCCCAATCCCCTGGAGGACATCCAGGAGTTACAGGGCCTCAAGTCCGCTCATAGCCTACTCTCTCATGTGGACAACCCTTGGGAAAAAATGGACCAAAACGTCAAAGAGGTCCTATCCAGTCTTTATCAAAGATCCCAGTCTCTCAATCAATCTAAAGGACTTGTGCGCCAAGTGCTAAAAAAACACGGCTGTAGCTCTGACGTAGTCGATCAATACACCACTTCAGAAATCACCAGCTCAACTGTGCTCCCAGAACTGGCAGAACAGATCGATCCTGCCCTAAAGACTCCTAATTGGTTTGAAAACCAACAACTCGGCTCACTAAGCGAAGGGATAAAAGATAAACTCCTGAAACTCTCCAGAACGGCAGCCTGGGACAAATCAGAGTACAACGCGCCCTGCGCTCAAGCCCTACAGACTGCCGAAACCATATGTTCGGGACTTGTAGGCTCAGAGCAGGTTTACTTCTTTTTGCAGACGCAACAGGAAAACAACAAGAGACCAACTGAGAAATTGGCAGCCGACTCCGGGGAAGACAGCACTCGAAGCGCAAATAACCCACGTGCAGACAATACGAACAGAGTGACAGTTTGTCTGCCATCCGGCGGGACCAGTCCATCGGGCGATGCCAACTACGCCAAGTTCTCGTTCCATAATATGCAAAGATTCGAGCAATACGGATGGCCCAAAATGCTCAAAGGCATTCACAATCAGGTGAGAGATTGCCGGCAAATCAGAAGGCAGAGCTCCTGTAATCTCAAACTCGCCATGCGCGACCTTGAAGAAATCCGGGACCATCAGCTCCAGGACAGTCGTTTTAACCTTAACCCCTCCCCCGAACGCACCTTCCGACGAGCAAACTTCGACCAGGGACTTCCCCACTGCTACATTAAAACACCGGAATGCATGGGCCGTATCGACCAACACCTCAAGAAAAGCGGCTACGATGGCGGGCTCGACGAGTTTTGTCAGTTTCAAACCTCCCCCGCCGATATATGCGGACCCCTGCAATGGACCGAGAACGGGCCGCGAAGGGCGAAGTCCTACGACTACTTGGTCGTTCAAAGTGATCAATTCATCAAAGATCTCCTCGACTCACGAAGCCCCGAAGAATATTATAAGGATCCTGTCACGACCACTATAGTCGCAGGGGGAGTCATCGGAGGTGTAGCCGGTGGGGTCTCGGCAGGGTTGAACAGCAACTGGGATCCGGAATCCATCGGAAAAGGGATCTTGGTCGGATCAGCTACCGGGGCTTTGACAGTCATGAGCGCAGGGACAAACTTTTCCACAGCAATCATTGCCGGAGGATTCTTGTCGGGAGGATCGGACGTTATTCATCAAATATGGATCGAACGAGAAGAAACTATCAATCTGGGCCGAACAGCAAAATCGGTTCTCGTCGGTGGCATTGCTGGGGGTGTAGCGCAAGGGGCGGGAAATCTTGCCTATCACAAAACAAAAGTTCTTCACGAATCTTTCAATACTCTTTCATCAAGGCAGGCTCTTAATGAAGTCCTTGCAAGTGCTACAACTTCCGCATCGGTTGCAGTCGGAACTCAATTCCTTGAGCACCTTGGGGAGTGCAGACCGTGATCTTCCATCATTTCATCATAATTAGAATTCAGATTTTTGAATTGTGCTTACCAGGAAGAAAATATGACAGATGACCAGCTTGTGACGGTTGTCACAATTGCCATACCAGTCCTGTTGATTCTAAACCTGCTTGAACGGCGCAGGATAATGAAGAAGATTTGGGAAGGTGCGGAAAACCGCGGGGCGATCGAAAAAGGGCTCGTTATCAACAGAATTGGATTTGTCCTTGGGATCGCTCTTTTACTCATGTTCTACTATCAGGTCTTTTGGATCGGCCAGCTTGGCCATAGACCGCTCACTCACAGAGAGATTTGTCTGTGGGCGATCGGTCTGTTTGGGCCAGCTCTCGCCGGACTTTCCATTTTCAGACACTTCCTCAAGAAGAAATATAGGGATTCACAAGACCCTGGAGATCTGAGAAGGATTCAGCTCAGACTTTATAGCAACACCTTTTACATTATCTGTTGTTACGCGATCTTGTTCTTTCATCTATTTCAGTACATCCGAATTCTCATGGGATGGGTGGAGTACCCAGAATGAGCAAGGAGCCGTCGTTTGGCTATTGCTCCTGGCAACAAGCCAGGAGCTTGAATACTCCTGCAATCGAGGCACGGCCAGGCCAATCTCCCAAACACTGACAGCGGCTCAGGAAGAGGACCTATCTCCGATGAAATTGACTCAGAGACAACTCGGATAGGACCAAAGAAGACTTCGCCGAGTTCGGCATCACTTCGACGATTACAACGACTAGCTCGTTTTGGGGCGAATATGGGTATCTACTTACAGTCGTAAAGCCGCTTCATTTTGCAGAGAACTTTCACGCGGTTTGAGACCCGCTGGAAAATATCCTCGTGGGGCTGGCCGATCTCAGACTTGCCGGTGTTCAATCCTGCAAGACCACGGCGTTTCGGGTCCTTTTCGCCACCAGGAAGGTAGTTTTTAAGATTAAACTTGTTAAAGGGATTTGGGTCTCTTTTGCCATCACCAAGACTTGATGGTCCGCGATAACCACCGCGAGAGTCCACTGGAACTCCACTTACAGAATAACCGCCTCCACCACCGACACCCTTTAAGATGTCCGTGTCATAGCCGCCACCTTGGCCACCACCCTGACCCCCATCGCCGCCAAAGGGAAAGCCTCCGCCGCCGCCTGAGCCGCCGGTAAAGCCGCCACCATTTTGTGGAACGCCATTGGCTCTTGCAGCCGATCCCATGCCGTCACCAAATACAGCGTTTTGTTTTTGCGCATCAACAGTCGGTACATTCAAGTCACTGCCGTCGACTTTGCGAGTACCAAAGTCCGCCTGGCTAAAGCCACTGCCATTGCCACGGTTGACCTGTTGGCCGCCGTTTAAGCCTCGGCAAAGAGGATCGTACTGAGCCGCAGGGCCACGACACTTCACACAAATGGGATTGGACGCATTCACCGGATCATTACAGTCGCCGTTAAATACAGGCTGCTGATCAATATCTGGAAAACCTGTGTTTTGTGCCGTCGCAGCCTTCTCGCACATCTCAGCAAACTTACTAGCCGCTGCACTTTGTACGGCCTGCTGACCCATGGCTGCTACATTTGCATTATAACTGGTGCAACGTTCACGGCGACCATTGGCAGTGGCAAATACCGATTGATAATTACTCTTCCAACTGGCAGGACACCGCTGACCTTGCCCTTTGTTTTGCCGCCAAACAGTTTCCAATTGGTCACAGTCGCGAAGAACTTGTTTATATTTGTTCTCCACTTTTTCGCAGCGATCTTCGCAAGAGCCCTTTTCAGTAAAACACTTGGCTCCAAGTGCTGTGTTAGCAACAGCGCCACCTTGACCAAGGGCCTTCATCAACTGGCAGTTTTTAGCAATTCCATCGGGATCATTGCCGTTGCCACTCATGGCATAAATGCCGAGGGCACCCATGGCCAGTGATCCAACGGCTGCCACCGAGCCCGCACTCGGACCACTTAAGCCCGAGACACATTGAATGGGATCATTACAACAGATCCGCGCCTTGTTCTGTGAGTCTTCACAGTAGTCACGGTCACTGTTCACTTCAGCTTCCTGGGGAAATCCTGCCGGAGGTCCTTCACCCACTTGCTGCTGTCCGGGTTGCTGTTCGTCAGGGTTTCTGGCCTGACCGGTCTCGGGACGACCGTCGGGTCCACACTTGAGAATTCCTGACTGTTGAAGGGCCGTATTGCCCTCTGGATAACAAGTGGGAGATCCATCCGCATCGCAAAGAGGTGAACCGGCACTAGCCTGCCTCACGTCATTCACACAAGAAGCTGTTGTTGCACCGGCGCCAGGATTCGTCGGATCCGTCTTACTCGGATCACCATTCTCGGGCCTTGCCGCCGGCATCGGTGCCGCAACCGGCGCAGCCTTTTGTGGATCAGCACCGTTGGGGCAAGGCATTCCAAACTGACAAGTAGACGAGGCTCCGAGGGATTCGCCAGCTCGGGGGGCCGATCCAAACCGATCCCACTCAATGGGATCCGGAAACTGCACTTCATCCCAACCCACTCCGTAACCAGAAAGGTTGGAGTAGTTCTCATTGTAGTGGACCACATTCGAAGTGCTCAGTTTGAAGGATGGAGTGAATGAACCATCTGGGTGGCGCTTTCCACAGTGATTCATATGCCTGTCGAACTCATAGGGGCAATGAAGACCCGGATCACCCTCTTCGGCCCAAGTCATGGGGGCCCAAAAGAAAGAAGTCATCGCAAGTAAACACACGGATTTCCAGGAAAACACGGAAAGAAGCTTCATATTTGTCCCACCCTTAATGGGGCCATGGCAGATCACCTGGCCCAAAGTCTTATCGACTGAGGGGACGCCTCACTTTAGAACAATCAGTGATCCAATTGCATTTGTCGAGTAATCACCTCTTCTGGAATCAAATGCTGCCAAAGTGTTGCTCAAAAAACCCTTTTGTTAACTTGGATTAATTAAGACAGATTCTCCGCCTTCTGGATAGCACAACCGCGCGAGGTTCTTTCGAAGACAAGGCCAGGATGATTTCGAAACCTGTAGCACCTTCGGACTAGTTCCGACCCCATTTCCTGCGGAACTCCATAAAGTGGTCATGAAGGGAGTTGCCATCAACTGCAAAATTACCCCTTCGATTTAGGTCAAACTCACCCCTCATATTAGTCCCCTCGGGGTAAAATCCGCGATGAAGAGCAGCAAAATGTGGGCGCCCATCAACTAAGAGGGTCAAAGCCGACCCAGATGACATTGATTCCGTATCCCCATCATGAATAACCAATCCCGGCCAACGGTTAAGCTGATGACCGTTGGGAACATCATAAAACATAAATGGCTGACAATTCTTCTGAACGTCAACTCCTTTGTCGATACTATATCCAACCGTCATTCCTAAATTAGGAACCCTCGAACGGTCAATTTTTTTGAATGGAAGAGGAGGTGGGAGATTACTCTTCGGCACCTCAATTCGCCGATTTCTTATTTCATTCCAGTTGGAGTCCAGAGGTCCAACCATTTCCCCAACTCGATCCCTTAGCTTCAAAAACACATAGTCCTTATTTGGATTTGCATTCTCATCATTGGTTCCGAATTCGTAGTCCTCAATTTCATAATAGCGCCATTCATAGGCGACCTTTGGATCCTGCCTCATCCCCTCCGGAATCCATACCTTTGCTGAAAAAACGTACTTCTTGATCTCAGCATCGCTCATTCGGCGTCCGGAAATCTTGTCACGAAAGGTATGTGCCGTTGTGATCACCATATCCCCATCCATGACCAAATGACTGGTGGTTTGGCAAGGTTTACCGTTGACGGCTCTGCAAGCCCCGTCCCGCCCGTCGTAAAACATCATGCCCACACCATAAAACATCTTGTCCACATCAGTGGCCGTGCGGTCATAGGGCAACGGACAGCGGCTATCTCGGCCCATGATGGCCGCAGGAATCACCTGCCCAAACTGCTTCAAGTTTTTCGCCAGCCCTGGCGAGTTGTCACAGCCCTCGGGATGATAGCCATCGACTGGCTCGGTCCAACGCAAGACTGCAGGGGTGAATTGACCACCATAAATTGAGGAGCCACCGTCACTAATAACGTAATCGCCCCGGCGGGAGTTCGCACTGCCTGCTGCCGTTGCCATTGATGGTAGCACTAGAGCGGAAATTAGATAGGTTGCAAAAACACAAGACAGGCGTCCCATCAATTCCGCCCCCATTTGCGGCGGAATTCCATGAAATGGTCATATATAGAGTTCGATTCAATACCCCAGTTAAAACGATTCCAAATATCAAATTGCCCATGTAATGAGGTTCTGTCTGGATAAAACCCAACATTTACCCCTGCAAAATGGGGTTCCCCATCAACTAACAGCGAATAAGCCATGCCAGATGACATTCCATTTGTATCAGCTTCAACAATAATCGTCCCTGGATACTGCCCCATTCTATGACCATTTGGAGGATCATGAATCGCAAATGGCTGGCAGTTTTTTTGAGGCTCCCACCCCTTATCCTTCTGAAATCCAACGCCCATCCCAATGTTCGGCACCTGTTTCCTATCAAACTTTTTGAATGGGAGGGGACGTACAAGTTTGTCATCGGCGACTCGACGCCTATTGCTTCGGATTTCTCGACCCGAGGAATCCATTGGCGAAACCGTCTGACCAACACGCTCCTTGAGTTTTACAAATGCATAATCCTCCTGAGGCCGATTACGCTCATCACTACCTCCAAACTCAACCGACTCTATCTCATATTCTCTAAACTCATAGGCTTCATTCTTGTTTCGCCTCATTTCTTCTGGAATCCAAACTTTTGAATAGAATCTAAATTCTCTGATTTCCCTGTCAGAAAGTCTGCGCGACTTATCAATCGACCTAAATGTGTGAGCTGTGGTCACCACAATGTCCCCATCAACAACAAGATGGCCAGTTGCTCCACATCTTATACCCGAGGGACTCATACAGGCCGAATCATTGCCCATATAAAAGAATGATCCCACTCCATAAAATTTCCGATCTACGTCAGTCGCTCCCCGGCCGTATGGCAAGGGACATCTGGAATCCTCCCCCATCAATACAACTGGAATTACCTGCCCAAACTGCTTTAAGTTTTTCGCCAGCCCTGGCGAGTTGTCGCAGCCCTCGGGATGATAACCATCGACTGGCTCTGTCCAACGCAAGACTGCAGGGGTGAATTGACCGCCATAGATAGAGGACCCGCCATCACTAATAACGTAATCGCCCCGGCGGGAGTTCACACTGCCGGCGGCAAGACTGGTGACAGAAATGGACAACTGAAAGACCAGAAGCAGAACCAACTCAAAAACAAAACAGCCCCGCAATGACCGAAATAAACGATCTAACTGCCGAGAGATTTGGTCTACTGATGATAGGACGCTGTTCATGCTAATTGAGTCTTCCTTTAGTCCTGATTTCCTAGCTAAATCCGTACCAAATCAAAACGATTCAAAGCCCTTTGGCCCTTACCGCTTCGCCCTCAATATCGGGTTTTTTCACGCCCTTTTGGATTTCTTGGAAAACCGGCGATTTCTTTTACACCTTGATCCTCATCCCCGATGGGTGGGGGCTTCATCCTCGATTCCGAGACTTCGGACTGATTTGTCCGAAGACTCGGACTGGAATTGGCTCAGATTAAAATAAACGAGGTTTAAGGACCACGAGATCTGGTCCTCCCCTTGCTCTATGGGGTTCATTACTGTTTAGAGTTCACCAAGGTGTGGCCTGACTTAAATCAATCTTAAGGGGTTTTGAATATGCGGTGGATATTTGGAGTCATGGCCGTGATCGGATTAGGCACTCCCGAGTTGGCCTGGGCCGAATCTCTGGCTCAGACGGAATTGTGCGAGTTTATGAATCAAGAGACCACAAGGCGAAGTCAGTGGCAGCAAAGCCAAATCGAGGGGATCGAGTTTGAGCTGCCCACTATCAAGGAGGGTTGGGTTGGGGCCAATCACTACGAATCTTGGACAAAGAGCCAATGGAAAGCCAATCATATAGACCCCAATCCGCTGGACGACATCCAGGAGTTACAGGGCCTTAAGTCCGCTCATACCCTACTCTCTTATGTGGACAACCCTTGGGAAAAAATGGACCAAAACGTCAAAGAGGTCCTATCTAGTCTTTATCAAAGGTCCCAGTCTCTCAATCAATCTAAAGGACTTGTGCGCCAAGTGCTAAAAAAACACGGCTGTAGCTCTGACGTAGTCGATCAATACACCACTTCAGAAATCACCAGCTCAACTGTGCTCCCAGAACTGGCAGAACAGATCGATCCTGCCCTAAAGACTCCTAATTGGTTTGAAAACCAACAACTCGGCTCACTAAGCGAAGGGATAAAAGATAAACTCCTGAAACTCTCCAGAACGGCAGCCTGGGACAAATCAGAGTACAACGCGCCCTGCGCTCAAGCCCTGCAAACAGCTGAAACCATATGTTCAGGACTTGTGAGCTCAGAGCAGGTTTACTTCTTTTTGCAGACGCAACAGGAAAACAACAAGAAACCAAGTGAGAAACTGGCAGCCGACTCCGGGGAAGACAGCACTCAAAGCGCAAATAACCCACGTGCAGACAATACGAACAGAGTGACAGTTTGTCTGCCATCCAGCGGGACCAGTCCATCGGGCGATGCCAACTACGCCAAGTTTTCGTTCCATAATATGCAAAGATTCGAGCAATACGGATGGCCCAAAATGCTCAAAGGCATTCACAATCAGGTGAGAGATTGCCGGCAAATCAGAAGGCAGAGCTCCTGTAATCTCAAACTCGCCATGCGCGACCTTGAAGAAATCCGGGACCATCAGCTCCAGGACAGTCGTTTTAACCTTAACCCCTCCCCCGAACGCACCTTCCGACGAGCAAACTTCGACCAGGGACTTCCCCACTGCTACATTAAAACACCGGAATGCATGGGCCGTATCGACCAACACCTCAAGAAAAGCGGCTACGATGGCGGGCTCGACGAGTTTTGTCAGTTTCAATCCTCCCCGACCGATATATGCGGGCCACCAGCAAGAATTCCCATCGAAGAGATAACTCTGGAAATGACTGGAGGTCGTCCTTTAGAATTCGGAACACCAACACTCGATAGACTTCATCTCGATTGGAATCATGATGGCGCAAGAGCAGGACCTCGACGACTCATGAATCAGATTCCAGCGGGAATGGGTGGGGGATCACCAATAAGGGGATTTACGAAACACGGACTCAATCGCGCAATAGGCGGGGAGCGCTTGGGAGTAAAACCAAGCGCCATCCATGAAGCAGTAAAGCATCCCACTAAAATCTCAAATCAACCAAATGGCGCAGTCAAGTTTGTTGGAAAGGACGCCAACGTAGTGATAAACTCGCAAGGACAGGTCATTACCACATATCCTACTAATCGAAATGGCGTCAGGAAAATGGATAATCCTTCAACCAATAACAGCGAACCACAGTGTGAATAAACATGAAGAAAAATGAAACGCTTAGCCTAATCAGAGACATCTACCAAAAACGAAAACCAGCCAATTTCCATGAGATTGAGGGTGCAAGTTCCATTGGGGAGCTACCTCGGCAGCTGCGCTTGGAGATCATGGACATGCTGAATGATGAATTCTGCGAGACGGGATTGGGTGAAAACGATGAGCCCAATGAGTATGGTCTGAGCATCGAGGCAGCAATTGATGAGCTGAATTTCGATATAGCGGACTAGGGCCTCAGCTCATTCCCGTCGCCAAACTAGAAACCCTTGGCTTCTACTCTGATTCTCAGCGCTTGACATCCGCCTCCATTTTTGGTACATTTTAATATACCAAAATGGGGCATTAAAATGTACCAAATCATGGGTAGCATAGGGGCTCTCGTAAGGGAGAGGGGCCTGTCAGAGCGGGCTATTACGGAGTTTACCGGCCTGGCTCGGGGGACGGTGAGGTCAGTCCTAAGGCTTGAGGACAAGATCACCCTAAGGTCGCTCTTTAAACTCACCAAGTACCTGGGTCTAGACGTCACAGTACTTGTTGGGTCTAGTTCAGGGCTACCTGAGTTTAGTATCGTTGCCACCGCGATCAAGATTGAGCGGGATGGCTTTGAGTCCTGGAAAATTCACCTGATGGACTTTGTAGATGAGTTTCGTCGGTCGCTCGACCCGCGGCTGATTCTGTTACCCCCACCCTCCTCTTTTGATCCGAGGCTTAAGGCACTTTTGGCTTCAGTTGTGCCTTATCTGTGTCAGGAGACAGGCATTTCTTCCCCCCAGTGGACTCAGAAGAGACATTTCCTTGAGACCCCCTGGTTTCCCAGTGGTATGCAATCGCTTAAGGCGATGGCCATTCTTGAATCACCTTTGGCCTTCCGACGTAACAATATTTTTGTTCATGAGAACTTCTTGTCGAGGGCTTAGGGCATGTTGTCACAGGCGAGAATCAAACACCTTTTTCAACGACTCAATGACGAACTCAGCCAACTGGGAGAAATCGGCGAAATCGGCCTCGTCGGCGGGGCCGTTATGTGCTTGGTCTACAATGCCCGCGAATCGACAAAGGATGTCGACGCCATTTTTGAACCAACAGAGACGATCCGCCGACTGGCCGAAAAGATTGGGAAAGATGAAGGCCTTCCGCCCACCTGGCTCAACGATGGAGCAAAAGGTTTTATTCACCCAGGATTTGGCAGAGAGGATGTCCTAAGTCTCTCTCATCTTCGTGTCTGGGCTCCGGAGCCCAAGTATATGCTGGCCATGAAGTGTATTAGTGCTCGATGGGATACCAGTGACAAGGACGAC
Source organism: Pseudobdellovibrionaceae bacterium (assembly GCA_020635075.1). Classification (NCBI taxonomy): domain Bacteria; kingdom Pseudomonadati; phylum Bdellovibrionota; class Bdellovibrionia; order Bdellovibrionales; family Pseudobdellovibrionaceae; species Pseudobdellovibrionaceae bacterium. Next base: position 2,227,522 of record JACKAM010000001.1, read on the forward strand.
GTGATTTTTCTCATCAAACTTCTTAAGATTAAGAAGGCCAAACAGGTCTTTGACCTCATTGAAGGCTACTATCCTAAAAATCAGATCCTCTCGAAAACCCAGTTCTTCATTGAAGAGTTGTTTGAATAACAAGACCTCAACATCGGCAAACAGATGAATGGCGTAGGGCTGGCCGATATCGGAAATAAAGGCCCCACAGCACCAAGGGAACCCGTACCTTCTGCGAGTTACTGGGTCTGGACTCCTCGACCAGCTCTGTTGAAAGCTGACTGAAAATGGCAGAAAATTTTTGCCGGAAACCGAGACCTCTACCCTGAGAATTAACCAGAAATATCAAAGGGTTATGCAAATGAAAAGACAATGAAAACGGGATGAAAACCACCTGGCGTTGAGTTTTCACCAGATTCCCCGAAAATAAACTTATGTATATTTGTCTGTGTAAAAACCTATCTGAGTCCCGCCTTCGTGAACTTCAACAGTCAGGACAAATGACTTTGGATCAGGCTCTTCAGGCCAGCCAGGCCGGCACGGACTGCGGCGCCTGCTGTAACCGCATCAAGAACCTGGTCGATTCCCAAGCGGCTGCAGCCGATACCACAAGCCTCGAAGCTCATATTGAAGAATAATTAAGACATTTCTCCGGCTTTAAACTGCTCGGTCAGGTAGTTTTCCACACCGACCTCGCCAATAATGTGCAGCTGACTTTCCAGCCAATCCACATGGCGCTCTTCATCGCGAAGAATCTCTTCCAACAGGTGGCGTGTGCCGTGATCCGAATGTTTTTGGCAAAGCTCAATGCCTTTTTTCAGGCGCGGAATGGCCCGCTCTTCCAAGCGAAGATCATTCTTGAGCATTTCAGGAACTTTCTCGCCGATCTCCAAGGTCTCTAACTTTTGAAGATTCGGAAGACCTTCTAAAAACAAAATCCGATCGGTCACTTCTTTGGCGTGCTTCATTTCATCAATGGATTCGTGATAAATCACATCGCCGATTTTATTGTATCCCCAATCCTTGCACATCCGCGCATGGAGAAAATACTGGTTAATGGCCGTCAACTCCCCGCACAGGACTTCGTTGAGCATAGCAATAATATCCGCATGACCTTTCATTTCACTCTCCCGGGTTAGGTGGATGAATCTATCCTTACCAAATCAGTTGTCAAAAAAAACCTCAAACGCAGGGAATAAGTGAAAACCAATTATCAATTTATCTCCACCAAATCCTGACCTTTACCCTCACCTGCACCATAAAATGAGTCCGGCACCCAAATTCACAGGGATATCTAGATTGACAGCTCCGCAGCACCTTTAGGTGCCAGTACCATTTGCAAAGCCGCCAACCAAAGGCACAGATATTGCTATCCATAAAACATGGAACCTAGGTTCCATTGACTGCTGCTCTTATGAGGTAGAGAAAATGAGCCTTTCAGAACATAAGCGAGAAATTGAAATCATTTGGAATGAGTATCGATCTGGGGAAAATCCTTACCCGGACATCCTCCTTGATCTCGTAGGCAAAATGATTGAGCTTGATCCCTTTCTTGTCTCCTGGGCAATCGATGAGTTTACCAGAGAGACTGACGAGATACTCAAAGAAAACCTCGCCCAAATGATTGTCTTCAGCACCCCCTACACTCCGGCTATCGAGTGGCTCAGAGACAACACCGATTGGACGAAGGAAGACTTCGCCGAGGCTGATATCAATATCGACGACTACGGAGCAAAGTTCCAGCCTTCCGTTTGACAGTCTCTCTTAGAAGACTAGCTGATAACATGTTGCGGGCCCTTGGCCGGACCGCTGGATAAACTCGGCCTTTCTCAAGGTATCCAAAACATTGGCCACTGTTCGTGTTGGCAGTCCTGTGGCTTCCCTGATGGTTTTAGGTTTAATGCGAATTTCCGGCAAATCTTTAAAACAATTCAAAACCTTTAAGGCCGACTCGGAGAGCTTTTGGTAGGCGTGAACTCTATCAATGTAGAAGTCCACATCGGCCAGTGAACCCTCAAGGACCTTAATCATGTACTTCAGAAAGTACTGGATTCTGTATTCAGTCGGATCAGTCTTAAATTGCCCTCCAGAGCACTGATTTAAAACGATGTAATACTCTTCTTTGTGTCTTTCAATGTGTCTATCTACTGCCATATGAAAAACAACATCAGACAGCTTTGCTCCGGGAGCATGTAAGAGAGACATCAAAAAAAGAGCCCTCCCCAAGCGGCCGTTTCCGTCTTGAAAGGGATGTATTGCTAAAAACCGATAGGTGAGTTCTGCAGCTACAGCAACAGGCCACGGCTCGTGGTGAATCGCCTGATTGTACCAGTCCAATAGGTCATGCATAGCCGTTGAAGTTTGCACACCCGGATCAGCCGTTTTAAATATGGTCTTTTGTTCTTTGGTCTGGTGATTGTATTCAATCACTGAATTCGGACTTGTTTTGTAGTCCCCCTTTTTCACACCAGGTTTTGAATAGTGCCGGAACAGTTCTCGGTGAAGTCCTTTAAGTGTGGATTCACTGAGGGGCAGATACGATTGAGCCTGTTCATAAATCAAAAGAAGAACTCGGCGACAACCAGCCACTTCTTCAAGGCTTCTCTCCTTGTCTTTTGAAAGCTTGTTCAGCACAGCTTCGCGATGAGCATCAAAAGCCGATGCCTTTCCATCCTTTCCCAATATGGAGTCGAGCCAGCCTATCTCTGAGTCCGTTAAAATCGCGTTTTCAATCCGCGTTGATGCTCCAACAGAACTGATCCAGGCATACTTGTGAATGGATTCTCTTTGGTCTTTGGTCAAACCCTGGAGAAGGGCATATTTCTCTGAGATCTGGTCATTTAATGCCACCAGCTGCTTGGTAAGCTCTGTATCTATCTGAAATGACAACATTTTTATATTGTGCCAGATCATGCCGAATCGTGCAATAAAATACTGCTTTTTATTGCATGATATGGCACGAATGCCAGCTGGACCTACAGAGGTTCCGAAAGCGGATCACACTGAACAAGGCACTCTGAGCCCCACCTCTGGAATCTCCTACCCGGTAACCAGTATTAACACCCGGCACCCCCAAGCATTGCCAAACCCCCTCCCAGTGAATATGTTAGTGCGTCATTAGAGAGGTCATCTTGAAAGCTGTAATTTTAGCTGGTGGTAAGGGAACCCGACTGGGAGATCTTGCCAAAGACATCCCAAAATCCTTGGTGCCCATTGCCGGTAAACCCCTGCTGGATTACCAACTCGAATGGCTCGCCCGCGAAGGGGTCAAAGAGGTCTTACTACTCACAGGCTATCTGAGTGAGAAAATCGAAGCCCACTGTGGAGATGGCTCCAAGTGGGGTCTTAAGTGTGAATACCTGGTGGAAGACACTCCACTCGGTACGGCTGGAGCCCTTAAGGATGCCGAAAGTAAACTCCCAGGTGAGTTCCTTGTCGTCTATGGAGATGTCCTGGTCGACATCGACCTTAAAAACCTGATGGAGTTTCACCAATCCAAAAAAGACTCTGTTGCCACGCTGATGGTCCATCCCAACGATCATCCCCACGACAGTGACTTGATCGAGTTTGACGGCAACCACAAGATCACCCAGTTTCACGGTAAGCCCCATGACCCAAATCGCTGGTATCACAACCAAGTGAATGCAGCCGTGTATGTTTTAAGCCCCAAGATTTTTTCGCATCTTGAAAAAGGCAAGTTCGCAGACCTGGGAAGAGACGTCTTTCCAGGTCTGGTAAAACAAGAAAACTTCTATGCCTACCCTTCGGCTGAGTACCTCAAAGACATGGGCAATCCTGAAAGACTCGATGCTGTCGAGCGCGATGTCCGCTCCGGCAAAGTATCCCGCCTCAACCGCAAAAACCCCAGGCCAGCCGTGTTTTTGGATCGTGACGGTGTGATTTGCCCCCATCAAGATTATCTCCACGACGCCAAAGACTTTAGACTTTTCCCGGAAGTCCCAGAAGCACTCAAAAAGCTCAACAAGAGTGACTACCTCACAGTCCTCGTCACCAATCAGCCTGTTGTCGCCAGAGGACTCACCGATGAAGCCGGCGTTAGAGAAATCCACAAAAAAATGGAGAGTCTTCTCGGACAAGAAGGGGCCAAGCTTGACGCCATTTACTTTTGTCCCCATCACCCGGATGGTGGTTTTGAGGGTGAGCGCTCGGAGTATAAAGTCAACTGTGAGTGCCGAAAGCCCGGCCCCGGCATGATCCACCAAGCTGCCGAATTCTTTAACCTTGATCTCACCAAGTCTTACATCGTCGGCGACACTTGGCGGGACATCGGTGCTGGCCGCAGCGCAAAGCTTAAGGCATGCTTGGGCGTCAAACAGGCCCAGGGCCGCGTGGGTGAATACCGAGATCAAACTCCCGATCAAATGTTTGATTCTTTAGCAGGCGCAGTCGATTATATCTTGCAACAGCCCTAATACACCGAGGAGACCACTGTGATAATCACTAAAACCCCATTTCGCATGAGTTTTCTCGGTGGCGGAAGTGACCTCCCCGAGTTTTACCAGAAATCACCCGGCGCGACCCTAAGTGCGACAATCGACAAGTATATGTACATCTCGTCTCACGACTATTTTGAAAAAGACAAACTGCGGATGAAGTACTCAAAAACTGAGACCGTCGATTCAGTTGATCAGATTGAGCATCCCATTCTTAAGACCGTCGTCAAAAAACTCGGATTTACTGGCGGCCTGGAAGTCAGCTCCATCGCCGATATCCCGGCTGGCACAGGTCTTGGTAGCTCAAGTTGCTTTACCGTGGGAGTTTTACACAACCTCCACAGTCGGCTCGGACGATTTGTCACTAAAGAGCAAATCGCCCGCGAAGCCTGCGAGGTGGAGATCAAAGACTTAGGTGAGCCCATCGGTAAGCAAGATCAGTATGCGGCAGCCTTTGGTGGACTGAACCTCATCACCTATGCGGCCAACGAGGAAGTTTCGGTCGAGCCCATTTATCTCAAGACTGACATTCATCAGGCTCTCCAAGACCATTTGCTTTTGTTTTACACCGGACAAAGCCGCTCGGCTTCGGCCATCCTCGATGAGCAACGCAAAAATCTCATGTCGTCCGACAAGTTCGATCGCCTTAAGCAAATGGTCGAGCTTGTGTGGAAGGGCCGCGAGGCCCTTTATGAGGGCCAAATGGAGCGCTTTGGTGGTCTGCTCAATGAAAGCTGGCTCCTCAAAAAAGGCATGGCCAGCGGAGTCACCAATGAGGGCATCGACCGTTACTACGACCTCGCCATGGACAGTGGCGCCTTTGGCGGCAAGGTCCTCGGTGCCGGCGGTGGGGGCTTTCTTCTTGTCTGCTGCCCTCCGGAAAAGCAAAAGACTTTGTGCCAGAAGCTCACTGAGGCCGGTCTTGATCACCGCGATTTCAAGTTTGAAAATGACGGCTCTAAGGTGATTTACGCCGAATAGGGGAGCCCACCTATCCGGCCTTTGATGCCACGCGGCCCATATTGGGTACCTGGTACCGAGAATCCAAAAAAGAACCTGGAACCTATTTGCGACATGGCATATAAACGGAGCCATGACTATACAAGACCCACGCTATCTCAATCAGATATTCGAAGGTAATTCGCCAGCGGATTACTACAAGAACTACACCCAATCTCTCACTAGAGCCCTAAGCAGTTTGGACACCAAACTTCTCGATCAGGCCTGCGAGATCCTGATGACAGCAGCCAAAAGAGGCCAGCGCATATTCTTAGCGGGCAATGGGGGCTCTGCCGCCATTTCAGATCATCTCAGTTGTGATCTCGGTAAGGGCACTTTGAGTCCGGGGCAACCGCCACTAAAGGTGACCTCCCTGGCTGCAAACGGCCCCATTCTCACTGCCATTGCCAATGACTACGGTTACGAAGAAATATTTGCCACTCAGCTGCAAATGTATGCTGAAGAAGGGGATGTGCTGATTACGATTTCGTCCAGCGGCAACAGCCCTAATATCTGTAAGGCGATTGAAAAAGCCCAAGAGATGAAGGTCAAAACCATTAGCCTCACTGGCTTTAACGGCGGCAAGTGCAGAGACCTGGCGGATCTACCTCTTCATTTTGAATTTAAAAACTACGGCATTGTCGAAGATTGCCACCAAATTGTGCTTCAATGTCTTGGTCAAATTCTGGCTAAACTTCGCGACGAGGCCGGTGGAAATCAGTGAGCCAACAAGAGACCACAGTTAACTCAAACTCTGATCAACTGGTTTCAATCATCACTCCGGTCTATAACTCCGAGGCTTTTATCAACAAGGCCATGGATTCAGTTCAGTCACAGACTTATCCCCATTGGGAAATGCTCGTCGTAATGGACGCGGGTACGACTGACCGCACGCCCATGCTGGTGCAGCAAAGAGCCAAAGAGGACTCGAGAATCAAACTCATTCAAGTCCCTCAGGGGAAGGGCTTAGCCCTTTCGCGTAACTATGCCATTAGCCAAGCCCAGGGGCGCTACATCGCTTTTTTAGACAGCGATGATCTTTGGCTTCCTGATAAACTCACTCAGCAAATTGATTTTATGCGCAAAAACGATTACGCCTTTACCTGCACGGCCTTTCGCCGCATCGATGTGGCAGGACACAAAAAAGGCCGCCTCATTGAGGTCCCGCAGGAAATCACTTACTCACGTCTTCTGCAACAAAACTGCATCGGCTGCCTGACTGTTGTTCTCGACAAAACAAAGACCGGTCCCGTGGAGTTTCAAGAAACCAAACACGAGGATTTTATTCTCTGGTTAGATCTCATCAAAAAGGGCCATGCCTGCTATGGTCTCAATCAAGATTTAGCCCGTTACCGAATTGTGGATGCTTCTCGTTCGGCCGATAAGTTTGAGTCGGTCAGAAACACCTGGCGCATTTACCGCGAGGTCGAGGGCCTTAGCCTCCCACACGCGGCCTTAAGGCTCTCCCAGTTTGCTATGCGAAACCTCAGCAAATACAGTCGGTTCTAAAGAGGATAATGAGCTATGAAGCGCATTTTACTCCCGGTGCTTGTTCTCTCCCTGGTTCCTTATTTTATCCTGGCTTTTTTTAGTTACCCATCGACCGATGATTTTGCCTACGCCAATTACGTTTTAGATCACGGTTTGTGGGCGGCCCAAGGCCATGTGTACACGTCCTGGTCAGGTCGCTACCTTGCCACGTTTTTGTTGAGCCTTAACCCCGTGGCGCAAAAGTGGATCTGGGGATTTCCTCTGATTCCACTTGTTCTCCTCGGTGGATTTTGGGCAAGCCTCGTTTATTTTTGCCGAAAATGGACTGTCAATTCCCTGGATAAAACCCGAAGCCTGACTGTGGCTACCCTGTTGTTTTCTCTGACCATAAGCTTTATGCAAATCCCTGTTCAGGCCTTTTATTGGTTAGCCGGATCGGTCACTTATACTTTTCCCCTTATACTTACGACCTTGGCAGCGGGCCTTATGGTGGACCTGTTTCGTCATGGCGATCTAACGAAAAGACAATGGCTATTTGTCGTTCTCGTCGGTCCCATTGTCGTCGGCTGCAATGAAACCATTATGCTCCAATGGATGACGGGGATTTTAATATTTCAGCTTTTTTTCTTTCTCCAACACCGAAGGCTTTCCAGACATCTTATCCTTGGGACTCTTTTGAGTGCCGTGGGCTCAGCGGTTGTATTTCTGGCTCCCGGCAACAGTGTGCGCACCAGTCACTTTGAAGATGCGCACAGGCCTTTTTACGCTCTTTACAGAACAGTCGGTGCAAGCATTGAGCACTTTGTGCAGTTCTTAAGCCCGGCTTTGATTCTATTTTCTCTTCTTGCCATTGTTTGGTGTCTCGACAACAAAGATCGCCTCACAAAAACTCTTGTCGCCCAAGTGCCGACGTGGATCCCAAGAACCCTATTTGCCCTGATGCTTTTTTCCGCCTTTTTCCCCGCCATGTGGGCCATGGGTGGCAACCCTCCAAAGCGAGTCGATAATACGACTTACTATTGGTATCTCCTGTTTTGGTTTCTCAACCTCATTCACTGGGTTCACGCAAAGCCCGAAAAATTTGAACGGCTTCGTTCCCGGTGGCCCAATCTTTTTGCCCCGAGAGTCCTTCTTCCCCTAGCTCTGGTGAGTTTGTTTTTGGTCGGCAACCACCGTCATGCCTTCACCGATCTCGCCAAGGCCTCAAAATTCAGTAGCGAGTGGAAAGAGCGGCAAGTAAAGAGCGAGCAGGCAGCCCTAGCCAACAAAGGCTCAAGCCTAGTGTTTTCGCCTCTAAAAAATAAACCCAAGATTATCTTTAACGAAGACCTCACTCCCAACCCCGAAGAGTGGCACAACATGGCCTGGGCTCAGTATTTTGACCTCGGCAGCGTGAGAATCACCCAATAGACAATTTGACCCACCGCGACTCAATCGACTCCCTTTTGCCTTGCCACTTGAAAGCTTTCTGACGCTAGGGTTATCTAGACCTGTTTGTCACAGACCCAATAAGGACAAATCCATTCTATGAACGGTGAACCGAGTCCGAGTACAGAACTAAATCCCGACGACTCCACCCGGCAGTCAATTGGTCGCAAGATCGCTGTCGGTGGAATCTGGGCCCTTATGGGCCGCATCGGCTCCGTCGTTCTTGTCGTTGCTGTCAACGCCTTAGCCTCCCGATTATTAAGTGCGGAAGACATGGGTGCCTATTTCCTAAGCTTGAGCCTTGTGGCGGTTATTAGCATTGTGGCTCAGATTGGTCTTAATCACGGTATTGTGAAACTTCTCGCCTCTGAAATGGCCATCAAACAAACCGGACGAGTCAAGGGTCATATTTTGAGTTCTCTTCAACTCGTCTTGGGACTCTCAGTCCTATTAGCCATCCTCCTCAATCAGCCTTTTGCCAAGGACTTAGCCCATAATTTGTTTTCGTCAGACAATTTGAGTTCTGAAATTGGCTGGGTCGCACTCTGGGCGGCACTCTATTCTATCCAAAGTCTCGTGGCTGAAACTTGGCGAGGCTTACAAAAGATTGATCATGCTACGGTGTTTGGTGGCCTTTCCACCCAGTTTTTTACTTTGGCCTCACTGGGACTTCTTATGATTCTTGAAGTCCCGGCGACCTTACACGCCGTGGTCCTTGTCTCCGTGACATCCTGCTTTTTGTCCATTCTTCTGAGCCTCATGCTTTTGACTCCTCAGCTGTCAGAATTAGGAAAGGCTGAATGGACGGGTACTAAACAACTCCTTTCCTTTTCTTGGCCCTTTTTGTTCACCTCGCTCACCTTGTTCACCCTGAGTCAGGCGGATTTGTGGCTGGTGGGGTTTTTTAGCTCTGAGGCCCAGGTGGCCTACTATGGGGCTGCCATGAGGATCACTCTTCTCACCACCATGCCCCTTGCCATCGTCAACGCGGTAATTCCCCCATTTCTGGCTGAACGCCACACCGTCGGCGACAAAGATGGGATGGAAGCTATTTTGCGCAGCACATCTCTTTTGGCCTTTTTACCTGCTCTATGTCTGTTTTTGGTTTACTGGGCATTCGGCGCCGATATTCTTGAGCTCGTTTTCGGACCAGGTTACTCAACAGGTGCCCCCGTCATGCTGATTTTAACTGGCGGTTATTTGTGCCACATCCTTTCCGGCTCGCCTGGCTATACGCTGATGATGACGGGTAACCAAAAACCCATGATGATCATTACCGTTTCGGCTGCAGCTCTAATGGTGGCAAGTGGAATTCTTGGAGCTAAGCTCTTTGGCCCCATTGGTGTGGCTTGGGGAAGCTTTTTGGGGCTGACTTCTCAAACAGTAGGGATGTGGCTCTATGCCCGCATTAAAGTCGGTGTATGGACGCATCCGGATTTTCGCAGGCTCTTATCATTGCCCCAGACTTTGCAAGCAATCTTGCATTCACGGTAGGGCTTCTTTTACCATTGCAAATGCGCTGGTGAATGCAGGCGACACAGCATTGAGAAAATGCAAAGACTTTTCGTCTCGTTCCACAACAAAGTCTTGAACAAGACTTAAAGTCTTTTTCTCCACAAGCTGGGCGCGAATGCCAGGCCTTGTCCATTGACTGAATTTTTTCAAATCAATGCCCGAAACCAACTCACCGGCTAAATCCTGGAGGTACTCCATGCGGTACTTCTTCATCTCGCTCAGGGCGAGAGTCCTAAAGCCACCCGTGTTTTTAAGAAACATGGTGGCTTCAAGTCGACCCACTTGACCCAGCTCAGAAATATTAAAGTTATCAAATCCCTGATAATTCTCCCGCCAAAATGCCGGAATCGCTGTGGGCCCAATTTTCACCTCACCTTGCACGGTGAGAGTGAAATGAACTCCCAAAAAAGGATTCTTTAAGTTTGGGACCGGATACACATGGGTCTTTAATGGAGACGCCATTTCAGCGGGTTTTAGGTAGATCCCTTTAAAGGGAAGAATTTGGTACTTATCACCAAAGCCCATTTGTTGAGCCATCCGATCGGCATAAAGCCCCGCGCAATTGTACACAAACCCAGCTGAAATCCGACTTCCTTTTGTGGTCTCAATCTCTCCCGTCCTAGAGATTACTTGAACACCCTCACTCAATCGCACTTGAACTCCGGATGATTTCAATTGATCCAAAAGACATTGGCAAACGGCGACCGGGTCCACGCTGGATGTGCTCGGCGACCAAAGGGCGCGACGGAAAGTTTTGGCTCTGGGCTCAATTTCTTTAACCTGTTCACTATCGATCAGCTCAACCGGTACACCATTGGCCTGCCCCCGAGTAAAAAGAGTATCAAGCACTAAGTCTTCAGCCTCATTACGGGCCACAACGAGCTTGCCACAGCGAAGAACAGGCACATCGAAGACATCACAGAACTCATGAAGCAATAGATTTCCCTTGCGAGTTAATTTTGCTTTAAGGGAATCCGGAGAATAGTAAAATCCGGCGTGAATCACGCCGCTATTTCGCCCACTGGCATGGGCCGCCACTTGGGATTCTTTTTCAAGTACAATAATGCTGGATTTTGGGTAGGCCCCTCGCAGTTCTCGGGCCATGGCCAAACCCATAATCCCCGCACCAACGACGACAAAATCAGCCGTAATCGCCGACAACTTACATCACCATCTTTGTCCAAATAGCGGTGCGATCTGACAGCTCAACCGGTGCAAAGCCAAGCTCAGTAAAATAATCAATGAGCCATTTCCACTTTTGATTGCGATTAGTGTCGTCAAAGTGCCACTCCATGACGATAAACTTGGCTGGCTGAATAAATTCCCGACTTGCCGCAAGCACTTCGTACTCAGCCCCTTCAATGTCCATCTTTATGGCATAGTCAAAGTCTGGTGCATATTCCTTGACCAATCCCTCAAGGCTTCTGCCATCAACCTCAATGTAATCGCTACTAACGGATCCCTCGCCCTCCATCAATGAATGGGCGTTATTATTGGTGGACAAAAAAAGTTTGACCTTCTTATCCTTAGCCGTCACCGCAGCTGGCAAGCAAGTCGTCGTATCGCTCAGACCATTGGCCGCCACATTTTCTTTAAGAAGCCTAAAGTTATCTGGATTTGGTTCAAGGGTGACCAGCCGAGCACTGGGAAACAAGGAGCGCGCCCAAACAGTAAACACACCAATGTGTCCCCCTAAATCAAAAATGACTTTGGGAGTGCCAAGATCGGTGGGGATTCCCCGATACTCCCACCCAAGGCCCACCGCTAGAACTTCGTTTAAATCCCGAGTGTTGGGCCTGATTTGGTACTTCTGCCCATTGACAAGCTCAACTGACATATCCGCACGCTGGGGAATGAGTTTGAGCTGATTGGGAAACACCGTCCACCAGGGTTTGACCTGCATACTCCATTTTCCATAGCGTACAATGGATCCCAAAAGTCCCATCACGCACCTACCTTTCGGGCAAAAAGCTCTCGCCAATAGAGAGGACGACTCAAATGCTTGTAACTAAGTGCCACCACGATCGCCAGAATAAAAATGAAATTATGGGTCACTTCCCCATCGGAGAAGTTGTTTTGCGTCATTCCACCCACATGAAGGGATATCTGGGCACCAAGCGCCCCTATTGCCAAAGACCGATCCCAAGCCTCTTCCGGCGGAATTCTCCGCCAAAGCTGATAGGTCAAAAGCAAAAAATAAAGGATAAATCCTAAATAGCACCCAAGCCCCAAAAGCCCAGTACCTGCCAAAAACTGCAAGTAGACATTGTGGGCATGGCCATGAAAGCCTTTTTCAATGCCCATGCGCTGATAGTACTCGCCAATACGCCTTTCGTTTTCCGTATAGCCTATTCCCACTAAAGGATGATCTTTAAAAATCTCCCAATTGGCCTTCCACAGGGTCACCCGATCGCGGTTATAGACGTTATCCGTCGCAAAAATGGAGACCACCCGCGCCCGAATAGGTGGCACAGCAACAACAAGAATTGCTAATACCAGGCCCAGCCCAAGGCTGGCCCTAATGAATATCCGTCGATTGTAAAGGCCAAGCATGACGAGGGAGGCCACAGTCACACTGATCCAAACCCCACGAATGAGGCTCAACACCAAAGCCATAGCCACAACCAGGGCGACACACCTGAGCCACAATCTCGCTCGATCACCCACTCCCCCAACCAGAATGACTCCCAGCAACAGACAGAACCATAGGGCAAACAAGTGAGCAAAGGTCATGGGGTTATTAAAAAACCCGGCAGCCCGAAAGATCTGCACATTTGCCAGCACCAGGCTATGAATCTCACGACCTGGACGAACCAGGTCCACACCGGTAAAGACCTGCACCAGCCCATAGAGGCTCACAATCAATAAAACTGGCGCCACAAGCCCCACAAGCCACTTAGGCCTAAACTCGGGCTCCCAGCGCAGGGCCAAACTGTAGCCATAAAGGAGTAAAACCCAGCGAAAATTACCAATGATGTAAACGAGATCAGCTCCGTGGGACTGTTGAATCGCGGCACCAAGGGCCGCCACTCCCCAGAGCCCCCAAAGCATGTACTCGGGACCAACACACAAGCCCAAAGGGGCCCTCTTTTGCACGCGAATCCACAGGGCCCTGACAAGGCTCCCTAGGGCGAGCAGCCAGCCAAAGAGCTCCATTCCTGCAATCGACACAGGGAGAGAGAAGAGAAGAAATCCGATGAGAAAATGTGGAATATAAAACACAACCCGAGCCACAAACGCACACTGCTCCTTGAATCAGTGCGTAGAGTAAGCCACGAAAACCCCAAGAACAATCTCTACCTTTGACACTGTAGACACTTTTAATTAAGGTTTTTTAAACGATGCATCACCCTTATTAGGTGCATGAAAAAGGGAACAAATTCGGAGTTGGATGATCAGTGAGTCGTGTTTGGTTTGATGTCTCAAGCTTAGTTGGTTGGTCGGGTCCATTGACAGGAATGCAACGGGTCTCTGTGTCCATTATTCATGAATATATGAAGCTTGATCCTGATACCAAATTCGTTAGCTTTGATCCCGACACAAAGACTTTCAAGGAAGCACCTAAAACCGTGGTTACTGATTTGGCTGCCGCCATTAAGGACACGAAACAAGGTGGCCTTCGCCGTAACTGGCAGTTTCATTTTAAAAGCTTTGTCCGCAGTCAAATTCCGGAGAATCTGATCCCTCTTTTGGGCGATGTCAAACGGTCGATCTTGAAGGGAGTGGGGGCCGCAAAAATCCTCCTCTTTAGTAACTACAAGGAGTTTGATTGTCCCTTTGGGCATGGTGATTCTCTCATTGCACTTGATGTGACATGGGGTCGCCACAACTATGTCCCCTATTTACCCTATTTCAAAGAGAAGTTCGGGATTCGTTTTTTTCATTTGGTTCATGACATCATCCCCATAAAATTTCCAAATTTTTATGAGCAACGATTCGGCACGCACTTTCGAGAACACATCCGCCAGGTCCTTATGGAATCGGAAGCTGTGCTCGTTTACTCCGACAATACCAGGGAAGATCTGCGCCAATGGTCCATTACCGAGAATCTCAAAAAACCTACTTTTATGCGCATTCACCTTGGATCAGACTTTGCTTCTCTCAATCAATCGGAAAAGGTTGAGGGCCTTGAGGGAAAGCCTTTTTGTCTCTATGTTTCGACCTTGGAGGTCAGAAAAAATCACCTGCTACTGCTAAAGACATGGAAACGCCTTATTGAACGCCTCGGGGAGCAGACTCCACGCCTTGTGTTTGCCGGAAGGCGAGGGTGGATGATCCAGGAAACTCTGGACTATTTAAAGTCTCACCCTGAACTCAATGATCACTTGGTGTGGTTACAAAACTGCTCGGATAACGAATTGGCCTGGCTTTATCAAAATTGCTTATTCACCCTTTATCCCTCTAGATACGAGGGGTGGGGGCTTCCAGTTATTGAAAGCCTCGCCTACGGGAAACTCTGCCTGGCATCGGGAGCCGCTTCAATCCCTGAGGCAGGGAGTTCCTTTGCCCGGTATTTCGACCCCGAGTCTGTCGACGAATGCGAGAGCCTTTGCCTCAGTTACATCTTAGATCCACAAAAAATCCGAGATGCTGAAAAGTACATCAAAGACCATTACCGACAGACTCGCTGGAGTGAGACCGCTCGCGATTTGGCTAATGAGCTGGCAGATGTTCGGGCGGCCTTGCGCACGTCCTCCACTCTCGTCGAGGCTCGACAACAATCATGAACAAGATTCAAAAATTCTCCACTTCGCGAAGAGGCTATGGGGGCAATGTCTACGAGCGCTATGTGGACCGAGTGCTCTCCAAGCACTTTCGCCATGAGCCCATCGATCTGAGTTTTCACCTTAAGGGCTGGTTTCGCCTTATTGAATTTCCGGTCTACGTCTTGCGGCTTTTGCTGACCTCGCTATTCCCCAATGGGTTTTTGATTCGAAATTTCCAAACAAGTTTTCTGCCTCTCAAAAAAAAACATGGGCTGACTATTGTCTTTCATATTGACGAAACACTGAGCCCGCTAGCCTCAAGAATTTTCCAAAGAGGTGTTGAAAGGCTGTTTTTCCTGTTCGCCCGCAAATCAGATCCCATCGTCGTCATCTCAAAATACTGGAAAAAATATTTTGAGGACCGAGGATTTACAGATGTGCACCTCATCTACTGCCCCTATGAACTTGAATTGTATGAGATCTCTGATGAAGAGATCGAAGATTTCAAAAGGCGCTTTGGTTTGGGCGACAAACCCATGGTTTATATCGGCAACCCACAGCCAAAAAAGGGAACCCATCTCGCCTACGAGGCCCTAAAGAACGAAGGCTATGAGCTCATCACTTCAGGCGAAGGCCCCCTGGATTTGCCAGTTAAAAACCTTAAGCTCGACTTCAAAGATTATATACGGCTTCTTGCCGCCTGTGATGTCGTCGTCACCTTTTCCCAGTTTAAAGAGGGCTGGTGTCGAGTGGCCCATGAATCGGTCCTCGTCGGCACCCCAGTTGTGGGCAGCGGCGAAGGCGGCATGGAAGAAATTCTGACCCATACAGATCAGACCCTCTGCCCCAACCAAGAGATCTTGGCCCAACATGTGCGCCAATGCCTCGACAAGGGGCACGTCCCTCCCGAGGCAATCGAGTGGGCTAGGAGCTTCACTATGGAGTCTTTTGAGCGCGATTGGACCCGGCTGCTCCTGAAGATGGCCCCTGACACGGGCAAATCCACATCTGATGCGGCAAGCCAAGTGAGCCTTCAGTCACTTGAGCATTGATGGTTTCCTCGCCCTTATCTATATTGTGGCCTCAATTGAGGAGATTTCATGATTCCAGTGATTATTTCTGGGGGAAGCGGCACTCGCCTGTGGCCGATTTCGCGTAAAAGTTTCCCCAAACAGTTCGTTCAGATTTTTGAAAGAAGTCTATTTGAAGAAACGATTGATCGTCTAATGCCTTTGGGTGCTCCCTGGGTGGTGACAACCAAAGATATGAAGGTTCTTACAGAAAAGACCATGAAGGACCGAAAGGTGCCGACATCTCACCTGGTCCTGGAACCTATGGGCCGCAACACGGCCCCCGCCGTAGCACTGATCTGCCGGATTTTTGAAATCAAAGGTTGGCAAGATCAAGTGATGGGGATTTTCCCTGCTGATCATCTCATTGAAGACGAAGCTGAGTTCACCCGAGCCCTCAATACTGCGGAGCAGGCAGCCTTAAAGGGTTATGTCACCACGATCGGCATTAAGCCCACCTATCCTGCAACCGGATACGGGTACATTGAAATGGACCCTAACACTCCTGTCATTGAAAGTGGCAGCCTCAAGGCCTATGCCGCCAAAGGCTTCAAGGAGAAGCCCGATCTCAAAACTGCGAAGGATTATTGCCAGTCAAATGCCTACTCCTGGAACGCCGGGATGTTCATTTTTCAAACCAAAGTTATGATCAAGGCATTTCAGACGCATCTTCCAGATGTTTGGGAGACGATTTCGGAGCTCAAGGCTGATCTTTCCAATTTGGAAGACGTCTACGGATCTCTACCTTCGGTTTCCATTGATTATGGGATTATGGAGAAGCTCGACAGGCAAGCCTGCGTTCCCTGTTCCATTGGCTGGAATGATCTTGGGTCCTGGGATGCCATCGCCGATGTTGCCGGTAGCCAAATCGAAATCCAGAGAGAAAAGCTAGCCTTTGCCGATTGTGATGAATCCTCAAATTTTGTTTTTCCAGCCAACAGGGACAAAGTTTACGGTGTGATTGGCCTCAATGATCTGCTTGTGGTGGACTCGCCAGACGCACTTTTAATCGCAAAAAAGGGCTATTCAGAAAAAGCCCGTGAAATCGTCTCAAAACTCCATGAGGCCAAACAACCAGCCGCTGAAGAGCACCTCTTTGAAGTTCGCCCCTGGGGTAAATATGAGATCCTTCGAGACACTGATCAGTTTAAGTCCAAGGTGATCACAGTAGATCCACACTCCCAGCTTTCTTATCAATCCCACACCAAGCGTGAGGAGTTCTGGGTCGTTGTTTCAGGTATGGGCGAGGTCATCCTCAATGACGAGACCATCCCTGTGCAGCGTGGAAAAGTCGTCCATATCCCCCTTGGGGCCAAACACCGGATGAGGAATACTGGCGCTACACCATTAGATTTCGTGGAAGTCCAAGTTGGAAGCTACTTCGGTGAGGACGACATAGTTCGCTATGAAGACGATTACCAAAGGTGCTGAATAGAGAGGCCTTGCTGTGAGCAGTAAAATTTTGAACCAGCCGAACATTTGGATTGATGTCACAACATCTTTTCGCTGGAAAAAGCGCCCAACGGGAATCCCAAGAACCTGTAACTCGCTGG